>JBDGPQ010000179.1:0-21919 GCA_042219595.1 Haloarculaceae archaeon | reverse complement strand
CGGTTCCTGAGCCGTTACATACCCCAATTTCGGAAGGCCTGTCCGATCTCGTCGAACAGGTCACCGGTGGCGATTCGCGTGTGTATGCCGATATTCAGGACGCGTTTCAGGGCGCGGGTGACGTGGCCGACGCGGCCCGGCTGATCGCGGATGCAGATACTGCGGCGTTTGAGCGACTCTATGCCGAGGCCGGCGAGGAATGAACGAGGAACAGCGGTCGGCGATACGCGACGCAGCAAAATATCTTCGGCAGGTGCGGCCACTGGATCCAGCGGAACTCAGCGAATATGTCGAAGATCGGCCCCATCCCGCCGCTGTTGCTCAAGAATTACGTGAGTCAGCGGTGGAGCTTGGGCTGCGCGAGTGTTCCGACGGCACCTTTGAACCAGCACCTGAGGGGTCAGTATCGCTCAATATCGGGAGAATCACGGGCCTCCCGGAAAGCGCGCAGCGTGTCTTGGAGGATCGTCTCGTTGATGCGTACGGACCTGGTTGGGCGAGCGGCCAAGCGGGTGACGACCTCCGTCGTCGCATCAGAGATCTCAAATCGCGCTATCTCCATGGAACCCCCGTTGAGTACGACGAGCGGACCGCGCTTGCATATGCTGTGTACCATTTGCCACAATCCTATGCGACAGCAGCATACGTTCTTGCAGACCTCGCTGCCGACGACCTCGTACCCGCGCAATGCCGCGTTCTCGACGTCGGAGCTGGTGTCGGCGGACCAGCGCTCGCGGTCGCGGAGCACCTTGCTCCTCAGGGCGTCGTTGACTATACCGCTCTCGAGCCGAGCCCAGCGGCCGGATTCCTTGAGACACTGCTTGACGCAACAGATCCGAACTTCCATCTGTCGGTGACTCGGGAGACCGTCGAGGCGTACGACCCCACTGGAGACTTCGACCTAATCCTATTTTCGAACGTGTTGTCCGAGCTTGACGATCCCCAGGGGACTGTCGGACGGATGCTCGACTCCCTGACGCCGACAGGAACTGTCGTCGCCATCGCGCCAGCAGATCGCAATACGGCGACTGCTCTTCGGGAAATCGAGCGGGAGGTCGAGGCCAGCCACGGGGCCACGATCTATGCGCCGACGGTCAGACTCTGGCCCGGCCTCGCTCCAGAAAGTACATCATGGTCGTTCGATGTAAAACCGGATCTCGAAGTGCCGGCTCCCCAACGACGGTTGGATGGCGGCGAACGTACGCGGTCCGTCGACGGGGAGCAGCCCGGTGACGGAACGTTCGAAAATGTAGACGTGCGCTTTGCGTTTTCGTATCTCCGGTTGGCAGACGAACGCCGCCACGAATTCACACCGGACTCACGCCGGTTCGCACGGATGAGAGATGCAGACGATCACGTCACAGACCGAATCGACTGCGTGGCCATCAAGCTCAGTCACGACCTCTCGAGTGGCAAGGACGCCAATCCGCTCTTTCTCATCGGCGACGGAAGTCAACTGATCGACCACTTCGCGGTCCGGACAGCGGCCTCAACACTCAACGAGGATCTGCTTGCTGCGAGCTATGGCGACATGCTGGTCATCGAAAATGCGCTGGTGCTCTGGAATGACGACGAAGCCGCGTACAATCTTGTTGTCGACGCGGAAACGCTAGTCAGTCGGGCCTAGCGGCACTCTTTTGCCCGGGCCGCCGTACCGGCGGACATGGCCGACCCGGGGATCCTCCTAACCAACGACGACGGCATCGAGGCCACCGGGTTCCGAGCGCTGTACGACGCTTTGACTGAGGTCGGCGATGTGACGGCTGTTGCGCCGGCCGTCGACCAGAGTGCCGTTGGCCGCCAGCTGTCCCGATCGGTATCAGTGTCGGAGCACGAGCTTGGCTACGAAGTCGAAGGAACGCCCGCTGATTGTGTCGTTGCCGGGCTCGAAGTTCTCGTCCCTGAATCGGATCTCGTCGTCGCCGGCTGTAACAAGGGTGCAAACCTCGGCGCGTACGTACTGGGACGTTCGGGAACAGTCAGTGCCGCGGTCGAAAGTGCATTTTTCGATGTCCCGGCCATGGCTGTCTCGCTCTATGTTCCCATTGACCGTGACGCCACGTTCGGCGATATCGAGATGAGCTACGGGAGTTACACGGAGGCGACGCGCGCTGCGCAGCATCTCGCAGAACACGCTGTGGGATCGGGCGTGTTCGACCGTGCAGACTACCTGAACGTGAATGCCCCACCCGCGGAGTGGGGACCGGCCGGGATGGCAATCACGCGGCCGTCTACCGTCTACCGGATGCGTGCAACCCATGACGGAGAGCGGATCGAACTCGAGGACGAGATTTGGGAGCTTATGGCCGCGGGCGACCTCCCAGCCGAAGATGGGACTGACCGCCAGGCGGTGGTTGACGGTGACGTTAGTGTTTCGCCCTTGACGGCACCCCATACGACCGAACCGCACGACGCGCTCGATGAGATCGCGGCCGGATACCCGACGTGATGTCAGAGCGAAATCTCCTTGCCGGGCACGCTCTGCGATCCGCCTGTGTCGCGCCTCCGATCGGCTGGTGCATTCGTATTGCTATCGGCTGTTTGGGGCACGGCGTTTACCGTCATCAAAATCGGTCTTGAATACCTGCCGCCGGTACTCTTCGCCGCCATCCGATATGACGTCGCCGCTGTGTTCATGCTCGGCTACGCCGCCGTGAGAGCCGATCACTGGCGTCCGCGATCGTATCGGGACTGGCTGGCCATCCTTACCGGCGGAGTCTTCGTCATTGGGCTCTATAACGCCTTTCTCTTTCTCGGCCAACAAGGGGTATCAAGCGGCGTAGCTGCGATCATTGTCGCGACAAATCCGATTCTGGCTACGGTATTCTCCCGTGGGCTTTTGCCGTCGAACCGGCTGCGACCAATCGGGGTAGTCGGCCTCGCTCTGGGCTTTCTCGGCGTTGGCCTCGTTGCGAGGCCCGACCCAGGGGCGCTGCTTGGCGACGGCTTCCTCTATCCGGGTCTGGTGCTGCTTGCGGCGGTTGCGGTGGCGCTTGGGAGTGTACTGATCGAATGGTTGGATGCGGGAATCGGAACGGTTGGTATTGTCGCGTGGTCTACCGTCATTGGTGCCGTCGTACTACACGTCATCAGTGCCGGCCTGTATCGAGAGCCACTGAGCGGACTCGAGTTCACACCCATGGCGATACTCGCTGTCGCATATCTTGGTATCGTCGCGAGCGCATTCGGATACGCGATTTACTTTTCGCTGCTTGCCCGCGTCGGGGCCATCGAGATCAACCTGGTCTCATACGCGGCTCCAGCCTTCGCCGCGACGGCGGGCTGGCTCCTGCTGGGCGAAACCCTCGACATTCTCGCGGTTGCGGGATTCGCTGCCATTTTCGCCGGCTTTGTGCTGGTCAAACGGCGGGCCCTCCGTGCGGAACTCGAGACACTCGCGGCATCACTATAGACAGAATGACGCCAGGTGATCGCTACCGACGTTCACGCTGTTCGGCTTTGTTCAACTCGATCAGGAGTCTGAAGACTGCTTTCACAAGCGTCGGATCGAGTTCGAAATGGTCCGCGTTCCGGCCAGCACGATCCATCACCGCTGATTCCTGAGATTCATCGGTCGTTGGCAGGCCGGCTTCGGATTTCACTTCAGCGATGGTCTCAGCGACATAGGTCCGACGGGCGATCAACTCAACGATATCGTGATCGATCTGACGGATCTCTTCTCGGAGTTCCTCCAACGACATGTCCTCCGGCGCCTCACTCATGTTACAGTCGCCCCCGCGGTTTGTGTCGATGTGAACCACGTGTCTCCATCACGCTCCCGCCATCGCTTAGCGATTTGCTCGAGCGCTGTCCGGTTACCGACCGCCGTATAGCTTGAGCCGGTCCCAGACAATGATGCCCCGTTGGCGGTCGGCAGTGCTTCGATGATCGGTTCGGTGGGAAAATCCAGTGCTGAACAGAACGCGAGCCCATTGACTGACATCGCCCGCCCATAGTCGCCATCCAGTGCGACATCTGCAATCAGATCGGCAATCGGTGCGATCCGTCGACACCGATCGACATCCGCATCAGCGCTGTAGGCACGCTCGGGGGGCGTCCAGACGAGGACGTCCCAGTCGACCGGTTCCCTTTCAAGTAGCTCGTCGGCTTCGTTGTCGGTGACGGTAACACCGCCGAGCATGCTCGCGCTGGCGTCGTCGAATGCACCCGTTATCGTGACGCCGGCATCGCGTGCGGCTTCGACCCCGAGCCGGGCCGCGTCGATCGGGTCCAATGCCGCCATCGCATCGAGTGCGGACAAGGTCGCGAGGACCGTCGCGTTCGCTGCCGCGGAGGAACTTTTCAACCCGGCTGCCAACGGCACCTCGCTCTCAGTCTCGACGATGCCGCCTTGACCGTCACCGTATCGCTCCACGACGAGCTCGACACACCGCTCGATCAGCTCGGTATCCGCATCGGGCGCCCCGCTGATCCGGCCGTCGACTCCGCTGGCGGATTCGAGAGTGACCGTCGCCGAAACGTACTCATCGATGGCGAAGGCCGAGCCGGTGCCCGTCGCGAGGGCGTTGAGCACAGTGCCGGCGGCTGGAGCCCGCGCCTGCCCCTGCATGATGGGCAAGTCTCGCACGGCGGTATTTACCTGTGATGGTCCCGCGACCATAGCGGACTTGACGGCCGACCGGTTAGATGCCAACAATGACGAGTCACTCGGAAATCTCTCCCGCGACGCTACCAGTCACTCTCACCGAGGACGGCGTCGAGGTGGAGTACGCAGACGGCCGGAGTGTCTTCTATCGTGGCGTCCCCGAGGCAGTCGAGGGCACGGTCACGCCGCCGCCGGGAAAGGATGTACACGTTTTGATCACTGATGCGGCGGAATCTCATGGGATACTTGTCTACGTGGACGAGCGGACCACTGAGGACGAAATCCTCGAAGACACGGGAGTGGGACGGGTACTGCTTGAGCGGGATGATGAGACGACAGTCTTCCCTGGCGTGACTGTGCGTCGTGGGGATATCCGCGTCGAAATCGAGGCCGATGCCGATGCTATCGACGGACGTGTTCTCGTGTTCGCCGAAGATGCAATGGGCGAACGGGCGTACGAGTTGGTGTGAACTACCCTGCCCTACCGCGCTCGGGGCTACTCGCTCCTCGCTTGTTGAGGACAGGGCTTCCTGTTTCTGTGTCGGGACTTGCATCCACCGAGGACACAGCGGTTCCAGACTCCGCAGGCGACTCCCCTTCACGGGCGGTTCGGAGTGTCCCACTCCTACCGATTGGACACTCGGCCACAACCGACGGTACGCGCTTTTTGTCGCGCTTGAATACCGCCGGAGGCGTGGTGAGCATCGTACTACCCCATTCAACCGCGTGGGTAGTATGTGTGGCGGAGAACGTGAAAGCAACTCGTGCGGGCGCTGTATCCCCTCCTGCTCGCGCCTCCCGTTCGGTTGGCGCTTGCTGAGGAAGGGGGCTTAGCGCCCTCAATTACAGCTAATCACTGGATGTAAGAGGGATCTTCGGCATCACAGTTGGCCTCGTGTGCCTCCGCGTCCTCCTCATCGTCGAAAAGGAGGCCGCACTCATCGCATTCGTACCACGTCATGTCGTCGCGCGTGGTTCTCGAGACCATGACCGTACGTCCGCCGGCGGGCCCTAAAGGCGTTACTCCGCCCGGTCGTGTCCAGTCACTGGCGATGAAAATATCACGACGCCGTGCGAACATGGAAGGGTTCCACCCGGCTGGGCGGCTGGGGGGGTCTGCATCCATGAAAGCGGAATACACCCATTACATCGACGGCGAGTGGCATGATGTCGACGACGAGATCTTTCATAGCGTCAATCCAGCAACCGGCGAAACGCTTGCGTCGTTCGCGCGTGGATCCGAGACGGACGTTGCGGCCGCCGTGGGGGCTGCCACCGAGGCCTTTGATGCCTGGCGATCGCTCTCCTATATCGACCGCGCTGAGTACCTCTGGGAAGTCTATCACGAGCTTCGAGACCGTCACCAGGAACTGGGAGAGATCGTCTCACGCGAGTGTGGGAAGGAGATTGGTGAGGGAAAGGCCGACGTCACGGAGGCCTGGCATATGGTCGAATGGGCGGCGGGAAACGCCCGCCACCCGCACGGCGATGTTGTCCCGTCGGAAATCCCCGCGAAGGATTCGTATATGCGACGGAAGCCCCGTGGCGTTGTCGGCTGCATCACACCATGGAACTTCCCGGTCGCGATCCCGTTCTGGCACATGGCGGTGACGCTCGTCGAGGGGAATACAGTCGTCTGGAAGCCTGCCGAGCAAACTCCGTGGTGTGGACAGACCATCGCAGAGATGATCCACGATACGGGGATTCCTGACGGTGTATTCAACCTCGTCCAGGGATTTGGCGATGCCGGCGCCGCGATCGTCGATGATGACCGTGTCGATACCGTGTTGTTCACCGGCTCCGCGGAGGTGGGTCACGACGTTGCTGATGCCATTGGCGGACAACAGGGTCGGACTGCATCCTGCGAAATGGGTGGCAAGAACGCTGTGGTGATCACCGCAGACGCCGATGTCGAAACGGCGGTCACCGTCGCGATTCTTTCCTCATTCAAGACGACCGGCCAACGCTGCGTGTCATCCGAGCGGCTGATCGTCCATACAGAGGTCTATGATGAATTCAAGGAGCAGTTCGTTGATCTCGCTGCACGCGTCGCGGTCGGTGATCCCCTCGATCCTGATACCTTCATGGGCCCAGCGGTGGACGAGAGTCAAGTCGAGAAATTCAGTCGCTACAACGAGATTGCCCGCGAGGAGGGGGCAACTGTCCTCGTCGATCGCGAGGAACTTCATCCCGAGGAGATTCCGGCGGGCCACGAGGACGGACACTGGATCGGGCCGTTCGTCTATGAAATCGGGTTCGACCCGGATTTGCGGTGTCTCACCGAGGAGGTCTTCGGACCCCACGTGGCGCTGATCCAGTATGATGGGGACATCGATCAGGCTATCGAGATTCATGACGCAACGCCCTACGGCCTGACGGGGTCGATCGTCAGTGAGAACTACCGCGAACTCAACCGATTTCGAGACCGTGCTGAGGTTGGATTCGCGTATGCCAACCTTCCCTGCATTGGTGCGGAAGTCCAGCTGCCATTCGGCGGCGTCAAGCGCTCGGGGAACGGTCAGCCACACGCCCGCGAGGTGATCGAGACGGTCACCGATCGGACGGCATGGACGGTCAATAATGCCGCTGAGATCGAACTCGCACAGGGACTCTCGGCGGAAATCAGCACGGAATGAGGCCGGGGCGCCCGCCCGCCGTCTCCCGGGATGATCGGCGGGCGGCGTGACGGGGCCGAGCGGGACTATGCCGGCGTCGACGTGAAAAGCGCCTCGCCGGCGGGCGGGGCTACAGCGTCACTGTGAATAAATCTCCCGACGATCGTCGAGTGCAGGAAACTCCGACCGGATCTCCGCCACTCGGTCCGGGTCGATGGCAGCAGTGATTAATCGCTCCTCGTCGCCGGCGGCTGCGATGGTCGATCCCCAGGGATCGTAAACGGCCGATCGCCCGAGCAGTTCCGCATCTCCCTGATCGCCGACGCCGTTGGCCGCTGCCACATAGGTGAGGTTCTCGACGGCCCGGGCCCGGGGCAACAACCGCCAATGCTCGACACGCGGATATGGCCAGGCGCTAGGGACGAGCACTAGACTTACACCAGCTCCAGCGAGTGCCCGGTACAATTCCGGAAAGCGGAGGTCGTAACAGGTCGACATACCGATCGTGAAGCCTCCGAACGTGACGGTCGGGAGATGCTCTCCCGGGGTGAGAAGCTCTGCCTCGGCTGAATCATAGCCAAAGAGGTGGTGTTTCCGGTAGATGGCCCGTCGGTTCCCGTTCGCGTCGAGGAAGACCGTGGTGTTGGAGAGCCCCTCCGGCGCCGGTACATCGATGCCGTCCGCGTCTGAGGCGGACAGATCCTCGACGATACTTCCCGCAACGACGGCCATTCCGTGATCAGCCGCCGCGGCGGCAATTGCCTGAATCGTCTCCCCGGCGGCGGATTCTGCCGTTTCTGCGTAGTGATCGAACGCGAAATACCCGGCCGTGAATAGCTCGGGAAGGACGACGATATCCACATCCTGTCGAGCCGCGGTCGAGATGTACTCCAGCGCACGCTCCCTGTTTCCGGTTGGGGCACCGGCTTCGATCTCGAACTGTGCGAGTCCGAGCTTCACGCGCTTTCCTCCAATTCCGCGCGCAGGGCTGTTTCCAGGTTCGAAAGTTCGTCATCGAGACGTCGTTCGAAGAAGCGCTCAACACCGGGAAGCGAGCCATCAACGACGAAACTGTTCGTCAATCGTGTGGTGCCATCGATGGACTCGAGACGATGTTCGCCGACGACAGAGAAGATCGGTGATCGCCCCTCAAAACTGACCGAATGGGGTGGATCCCGGTTACGCTCACGAGTTTCTACGGCGATCGTTCTCGAGACCATCGGAATGGGAAGCCGGACGTGCCAGGTTGCCCGGCCATTGTCGTGCACGTCGAAGTCCTCAACGACGCTGATCGCCGCCGCCCGCTTTCCCGGATCCGCGATAAAGTCCCAAACTGCCTCGATATCTGCGGGCACTTCGATCGCACGCTCGACCCGGACCGTCATAGTCCCGCGTCCGTAGCACCGGGTGAAAAGGGCGCCGACTAGCCGAGTGTGACTCGCCAGGTGGTCGATCGCGAGCGGCCCCACTTCTCGATATCTACGTCCTCGCTTTCTTCGGCGACCTTTGGCAGGCGGGCCCCAACCTGTTTCGCTGAGAGGCCAAGATGTTCGGCGATGTGCTTTGCTCGCACGTACGCCTCGCCCCCGCCGACCCTATCGCGGAGGTGTTCGAGAATGCGGCGATCCTCCTCGCTCAGTTCCGTCATCCCTCGTAAGTAGCGGACACGGAGGTAAAACCCTTACCGCTCAGCCATAGCGATGGAGCACTGCCACCGCAAGGCCGCCGAAGAGAAAGGCCGCCGCGATCGCGATCCCTGAGGCGAGCTGCATCGCCTGAGCACCATCAAGCGCGTAGAGGTACGCTGTGGCCGTGCTCGCAAGTGCTGCGACGCCTGCCAGGGCGCCGAATGATAGCGCGAGGCCGGTGCCCATGTCGGTCTCTGTCCGGCCGGTTGCCATGCTCGGCGATTATCCGGGTCCCCACGTGAGTCTTTCGACCTACGTGATGGAGATATGCTCTGACTCCTCGTTCAGGGCGAGATTGGTCGCGATTTCGGCATTCCGGACCGCATATTGGGCTGTCTGAGCGAGGCTAACCAGCACCTCTCGCACCTGCAGCAGGCTCTCGTTTTCCATCTCGGGAAGATCGTCGAGGATCTCTCGTTCGCGGTCCCCCACCGCGGCGAACCGTTCGCGCACTTCGATCGCTGCGTCATAATCCCGATCGACCGCCGCCTTGACCGCCAACTCCGTCAGATCGTTCACTCCATCCGTGAATTCGCGGATCCGGCGAACTTCGCTCTCGGCGACGGCCAGCCCGTCATCTCCGGCTGCGACCGCGATCTCTGCGATGTCCTCGGCATTGTCGGCCGTGAGCTCGAGGTTCTTGGCGATTGACCGGTAACCGATCAATGGAAAGCCATCTCGGAGACCGACGGCACGAGCGAGATTTGGATTCTGGTAAGCGGTGAAGATCAGTCTGAGAAGCAGCACGAAGATTTTGTTGGCCTGCCGTTCCCGATTGAGCGCCCGCTGGGCGAGATCTGGGTTCCCGGTGGCGAGGGCTTTCACCGCCTCGTTTCGCATGGTTGATCCGGTGGACTCGAGTCGTTCAAGAAGATTATCGAGGGTGAAATCTTCTGGGTCCACCGAGCACCGGATCGCGATGCTATCTGGCGTCTCCTCGATCACCCCGAGGCCCATGAGTTGGGTCTCAGCGTTATAGACTGCATTGATATGTGTACTTTCGAGCGTGTCGCCCTCGGGTGCTTCGACGTGAATGACTCGCCGGCCAAGCACATATTGTGCGACGATCGCTCGTTCCACGGCGTCTGCATCGAGATCTCCTGCCCGGATGACTGCCTCCGCCTCTTCAGTCTGAACCGATTCGGGCATGACCGTAAGCGTTCCCTTGCCGCCGACGCGCAACGACACTTCGTCGCCCTTTTCGACGCCATGCTCGCTCGCCCATGCCGCGGGGAGCGTCATCGCGAGCGTGGATGGGCCGAGCCGCTGGACCTTACGGGTCTTCATAGTGGAAGGGACCCGGTCAGATTCCTTAACCTTGTCTCTATGTCCTTAATGGAAACCGGAAATCTTGGGGTGACGTTATACGCTCAAACTATCTCGATCAGGCGTCGTTCGGCACGGCCCACTCGCACCTTCCACCACCCCCGGAGGGAGTCGTCGAGGTCGTGATCGCCAGTATCCACTCTGAGGACGCCAAGCCCGTCCAGCTTCCGGCGGGAGGCGACGATCTCGATCTCAGACGCGCGGATGATGTCCGGCGCAAGCTGCTGATTCCCCCGCCCAAAGACGAAGCCCTGCCCGCCGATCGGGGAAACGATAATCACGTTCTCTGCTCCAAGAGCGCCTCTGATATCGTCGGCAGCGCCGTCGCGGACTAGCACTTCGCCGTCCCGCCAGACATCGACGCCAAGGGGCGATGCCTCGAAGCCAGCGGCCGTCGCAATCGCACCAGTCGTACTTCCCGGTCCAAAGATGTACGTCACTCCCGGGCGCAGATCTTCTGCCACGGCGGACGCGAGGCCCTCGATACTCCCCCCAGAAAGTTGTTTGCTCGCCTGCCGCTCCTCGGCGACGGGCACACGAGCTAGAGCGCGAAGCTGGGTCCGGACGGCACCGTCGCGGTAGGCTTCTTCATCGACATCATTGACCTCGGCTTGTTCCGTCCTTTCGAACGTTCCAGCTACCCGACCGGCGGCGCGGGGCGTAACAGCGAACACGGCCGAATAGATCTTGACACCCGCCGGTACTCCCAGGATTGGTGTTTGGGTATCGGCCGCTGCAATTGTTTCCGCGACATCGACAGCCGTCCCGTCGCCACCGACGAAGAGGATCAGATCGACATCATGGTCCAAGAACGCCCGGACAGCTGCTTTTGTGTCATCGGCACTCGTATCGCCGATACTTGTCGGGGGATGGGTAACGATCACCGGATCGAAGCCGGCGGCTTTGGCGGCCTCCGCCCCCATAATGCCGTCAGCTGTGATAATCTCTGTTCCTGGCGCCGACTCGTGCAGCGCAGCCAGAGCCTCGCGGGCGCGGTCCGGGGCACGGGGTTCAGCCCCACGCTCGCGGGCTTCAGCGACCTTGTTATCTGTACCTTTGAGTCCAACCTGCCCACCGAGGCCAGCGATGGGGTTTACAACGACGCCGACTCGCTTCATCGTTCCTGACCGCTCCAGAAGCGTGCAAAAGCGGCCCGTTTAAGGGGGGGCCACCGATAGCACCGAGTATGGCGGTTCTCGCGACTAACGGCGTCGCCACCGGCGCCGTGAACCTGGCAGGATTCGTGATTGGCGTTGGCGGTATCGTCCTTACAGCGCTTTGGCTTCGTCATCTGTACCGTTAATCCGGTCGTTCGACCCGCTCACGGAGCCATGCCGCCGCAGCCTCAACCTCTTCGGTGGCTCCTTCCAGCTTGATACGGACCACCTCATCCGGATAGCTCCCCACCCGTACGTCGAACCGCTCTTGGATCTCGCGAAACCGGTCGATCAGTGCACTCTCCGGTTCGGCGGCTTCAACGACCAGTCGGTGTCGTGGAACCCCAGAGAACTCGTCGGCGATGTGGTTCCACATGGCCTTCATCTCGTCGGGAACCCCCGGAAGGACGTAGATGCCGTCGATCACACAGCCGGGTGCCACGCCCTCCGGATTTGGCAGCAGTTCAGCGCCGCGGGGGAGGTGCGTCGTGCCCTCCGCCAGATCGGACGCGGTGTAGCCGTCCCCCGCCAACCATTCACGGGCCCCTTCATGATCGACGACATCCGTCCCTACAGCCGCAGCGACACCCTCCATCGTGACGTCATCATGTGTCGGCCCGAGTCCTCCGGTCACGATCACAGCGTCAAATTCGGCGCGATACTCGTTGACGACGCGCGCGATATCCGCAATCCGGTCCGGGACGACGGTGATCCGTTCCACGTCGACGCCGCGCTCTGCGAGCCGCTCGCCCAGCCAGGCTGCATTGGTATTCACGGTATCGCCGGCCAGGATCTCGTCGCCAACGGTCACCAGCGCCACCTCCATCATCCGCGCGTTGGCGACGACTCCGTATCAACCCGTCGGCGGGCCTATCGCATCCCCGGTGGCGGACCGCGATCCCGCGGATCGTCATCATCCTCCTCGATATCGAGCCCCACATCCTCGCGGCGGGCAGCGAGACGCCTGATCTGCCGCACGTAGAAGATGATACCGCCGATGCCAATGGCTGACGCGACAAGCACCAGTAGCGAGAACAAAACGAGATCGCGCTGGAGGTAGTAATTCACCGTTAACGCGCCGCCAGTGACGTTCTCCCAGGTCACCGTCATCCGGTTCTCCATCACGGCGGTCGTGTGGCCGGCTGGGCTCACCTGTGACAGCAGCGGCACACCCACACGCCCGCCTGGCGGCAGCGTCACCGCCTGCTGGCCGGATACGACAACCGGCGTCGTGAATTGTTTTCCGCTACGGCTGGCGGTGTAGGCAACCTGCCCTTCACGGACTGGAAGATCTATGACAGTACGCCGTTGCTCCAGAGTCGCCGAGAGGCCATCGTGTGTGCCGTCGATGATTGTGCCGTTCGGGAAGCGATATCGGAGTGCTGATAAGTCAACCGGTGCCTCCACGCCGAGAGCATCCCGATCATGCACGGCCAATGTCGTGCTGTTTGAGAGCCGGAAAACGGCGGCATAGGAGGATCGAGCGAGGGTATATGAAGCGTTTGCCTCGCTCGACCAATCATACGTGGCGTTCTCCGCAAGCTGCTCGTCAGAAATCTGCGAGGGCCCAAAACACCCTGCCAGTAGGGCCACACACACCAGGCCGGCCGCGGCAAGTAACCGACGCCGATTCATGGCACTACACAGAGCAGCTCTGCAGGGAGATATTCGCCGATACTGGCGAGCAACCCTGGCGGGTCAGTGCCCTCGGCACAGACGACGCTCTGCTCGAGGAGACCAAGCCGCTCGACTGCAACGATATCATCGGCGTGTCCAGCACGGTTCACCGTCGCCCGAACTTCGGACCGGGTTGCGCTGTTGACATTGACCCGCCCGGGTCCGCGAGTCCAGCCATAGAGTCGGTCACGCTCGACATCCGCAAGTCGCGGTGCATCACCTGGATCGAACCGCAATGGAACGTGTTGAACGAGCCCGAATCGGGTGCGGATCTGGGAGGGCGTACCGGGACCGAGTCCGAGTTCATCACGAGCAACCCGAATCGGCTCACCGGCATCGAGGACGATTCCCTCCTCGTCCCATGCTTCGAGCGTGCCTATCGCCGTCTCGCCGGCGGCCCGGTGTGGAGTGATGGTACCCCAGATCTCCGCGAGTCTGTTGCGTGCCGCGGCCGCATCCTTACCCGTTACGGTCACGCTTGGGAATCCGTCATCCCGGACACCAAGTTCGATCCCCACCTCGAGTGCGCCGATTGCGTTCTCGACCTGCGCCCGAAGTGAGGAGAGTGCGCGGTCGCGGGCGTCGCCCTCGACGTAGACCTTCGTAGCGAGGACGACCATCAGGCCTCGGCTGTCGGGGCCTCGATATTGAGCTCATCCCGCAGCGCGTCGAGCCGCCGCTCCATCGCCTCCCGAAGTCGGGTATTCTCCATCGCCTCCACCTGGTTCCCGCATTCCGGGCATTCGAAGCCGAAATCCATCGCCTCTCCGAATTCGAAACGGATGCCACAGTGTTCACAGAGATAGAATTCGTTCGTCTCCTCGTATTCGAGACGTTGCTCCAATGCCTCGTGGAGACGGTACATCTCACCCTCCAACTGTTCCGGGATTTTCTCGTATTCGAACGTCCATAGATATGTCAACCAGCCAGAGTCTTCATCGCGCAGTCGGCGATAACTTGCCAGATCGTTCTCATAGAGGATGAACAGTGCTCGGCGTACATCGTTGAGTTCCAGGCCGAGCTCCTCGGCGAGTTCCTCATCGGTCACCTCGCCATCGGGGGGCGCGGCCGCAACCGGCATCCCGGTCGGGCCCACCAACTCGTGGAGGTATTTTTGGATGACCGGGTCCTCGAGGAGATCCTCAAAAGCCATTACCGGCACGTCGGCGGTTCAACCAGGTAAAACCATCGGGTCATCGGTTCACCGCCGCTCGATCTCCTTGCCAGCCTTCTGTGGAACAACCGTGCGTTCGGCCTCCGGCCATGATCTGTCCAACTCTCGGCCACAGAAGAGCCGGTCCAGAAAGATGGCAAGCGCCGCGATTTCCGAGTGTGGCTGGTTCGTCACGGCCACATTCCAGTCAGCGTGTCCGAAAACGGACCCGGGAACCTTGCCAGCGCCGACGACGATCAGCAGCGGTGTGTCGCCTGTATGGCGATCCCTTATGGCGGTGAGTTCGTCGTCGATCGGAAGTCCGTACATCGTGAGGTGGACGATTGCGCCATCCCACTCATTGAGCGCGGCCTCCGGCGTATCGGTCGACTCGACGTCGAAGTGACCGCCGAATCGGGTAACGACGGACTCGATCGTCTCTCGTCGACTCGCTGCCGGCCCGGCGAGAATCACACGGTCTGCCCCGAGTGCACGAGCGGTCAAGCCGACGTGTGTCGTCGTTCGCTCGTCCCGACCGGGGCGGTGACCGAGTCGGAGAACAGCGACCGGTGACGTCCCCTCCATACTCGTGTGGTGACGTCCCGAGAGTAGTCGGTTTCGGACCGGAAGAGGTTTTTCCGCCCTAATGGTGCCCAATGCATGGACATCGCCGACCGACACGCCCTCGTCACAGGCGGGGCGGGGTTCGTCGGCTCACACCTCGCCGAAGGATTGCTTTCGGCGGGCGCCGCAGTTACGGTCCTTGACGATCTCTCCGCCGGACGGCGGGATTGGGTTCCCGATGGCGCAGCGTTCATCGAAGCAGATGTGAACGACACTGATACTGTGGAGGCCGCTGTTTCTGAAGCGGATTTCGTCTGTCACCTCGCGGCTGGAAAGGCCGTCGATGCAGCCGATCCGCGGTCCCAGTTCGAGGCTAACATCGCCGGCACGTATACCATTCTTGAGGCAATGGCAGCGGCCAACGTCCACCATCTGCTCTATACCTCGTCCTCGACGGTCTACGGTGAAGCCCCACGCCCGACGCCGGAGGATCACGGCCCACTCGAACCGATATCGGCGTACGGTGCCGGCAAGCTCGCCGAGGAGGGGCTCGTCTCGACATATGCGCATAGCCATGGGATCACAGCCCGCGTCGTTCGATTCGCAAACGTCGTCGGCCCGCGATTGCGCGGCGCGGTCGTGCCGGATTTTATCCAGAAGCTCCGTGCCGATCCGACGGAACTCGAAATCCTTGGCGATGGCCGCCAACAGAAGTCCTATCTTCATGTTACCGATTGTGTCGATGCCATGGTCCAGATCCTCCGAGAGGTTGAAACGGCGTACGCCGTCTACAACCTGGGAACCGAGTCAACTACCGCCGTGACGGAAATCGCGGACACCGTCGCTGCGGCGATGAATGTCGATCCGGCGTACCGATTCACTGGTGGCGAACGAGGATGGACCGGTGACGTCCCCCGAATGCGGCTAGATATTTCGAAGCTCAGGGCTCTGGGGTGGACGCCCGCCCTCGAGAGCGACGCCGCGATCGAACGGGCCGCCCACGAGTTGATAGACGAACTCACGGAGGGGTAGCCATATGAGCTCCGGCGCCGTACCCCGACTGTGCAGATCGTCGGTTACGAGACGGCGGGGACACCCGATGAAACGGCGGCTCTGCTTCTCGCTGCAGAGGACGGTGTCGAGCGGGTGTCACTCGAGCCGGGTATACAGCTAGCATATGGCCTCGCGCGGCGACACTGCGCAGGCCAGCTCTCCGATGATGGGCACGAGCCCTGCGACGTAGCAACGGCTCCATATTGTGACCGTCACGCTGACCGGTGGCCCTGCGCGCGGTGCGCTGGCGACTGCGACTTGCCCCTTCCAGAGTGCCAGGAAGAGCACGCGGTCTATCTGGCAGCCTTCGCACCTGACCTGTTCAAGGTGGGTGTCACACGGTCATGGCGGCTTGAACGGCGGCTTCGTGAGCAGGGGGCTGACCGCGCGGCGCATCTTCGGACGGTTATCGACGGGCGCGTAGCCCGGGAAATCGAGACGGAAATCGCGTCTAGTATTGGCGATAGCGTCCGTGTGGCGGCCAAACTGGACGGGCTTCACCGCTCAGTTGACGACGACGCGTGGGAGGAGTGTCTTCGGACCTTCGATCCGATCGAGACCTACACGTTCGAGTACAACATTGACCTTACCGAGCGACCGGTGGGAGAGACGATGGCTGCGGGGACAGTACGTGGCAGTCAGGGCCGATTGCTCGTCCTGGAGAGGGCCGGGAGCCGGTACGCAGTCGATCTCCGCGATCTGGTTGGGTTCGAGGTCACAGACGCGCCGGCAGAGCGGCAGTTACAGTCCCATCTCGGAGCCTTCGAATAGACGGCAACCCTTTTCCCTGGGGCGACGGAATCCGGGGTCATGGCAGACGAACCCGACGATGAGGGAGAAGCAGAGGGCGACGATGAGCAGTCCTTTCGCGAGCGGGTCGAAGAGATCCGCGAGCAGCGCGCAGAAGAGGGCGAAGGCGAAGGTGACCGGCCTGGACCGGAAGAGATGATGGGCGGCGGTGGCGGCCCTGGTGGCATGGGCGGGAACCCATTTGCGCAGATGATGGGCGGTATGATGGGCGGCGGTGGCGGTCCCGGGGCGATGGGTGGCGGACCGGGCGCCCAAGGCGGCCCTGGCGGTGGTGGCGGGGGTAACGAGGAACTGGTCCGCGAGGTTCGACAGCTCCGCGATGAGGTTCACGATATCCGGCGGACGCTCGAGCGGATCGCTGACGGGATCGAAGACCTGGACTAATTACTCTTCGTAGGCGAGGTTCATCAACCACTGTGAGAAGGCGTCGCTATTCGGGTCGATCTCCTCGTCACCGACGAATGGCGATAGCATATCGCCCGCCATCAAGAGCGAAAAGTCGAGATCGGCAGCTGTTGGACTGATGAAATAGGTGTTGTGCCCTTGATAGACCGTCTCCTCACGCTCGACGAGTCCCTGCTCGACAAGGGACTCCACGATCCGGCTACCGGTTCGGGAGGAGACGTCCAGTTCCTTCCAGAATTCGCTCTGGTGAATGCCCCCCGTTTCTCGAACCAACTCGAGGCCGGCCCGCTCGTCATCCGAGAGGTCCGCCTCGGCAGCTGATGCGCTCATGGCTGGCGATAGCCGGCAGCATCGCATAAACCCTGGCCTTACAACTGCGCGTCGATAATTTCGTATGACGTTTCGCACGGGGGACCGGGGGAGAATTCGTACCTGTCGCCGGCTTCACCGAGACGGAGAAGCGAGGAGGAGCGGGTGCCATACCCGTTTCCATGAACGCACACGCCGTACTCGTGGTCGGCGATGACGTCCCGTGCTCGGTCCAACCACGCATCACTGGACTCGCCTGGCTCGGGCTGAAGCGCCGTTCTAACTGCGTCGGCGTTGTGGGCCTGTGCCTCGGCGCGGTCTGCGCGATCGGATGGCATTCCATACTCGCCATCAGCACCAATGTTGACAACGACGTGAATTCCCGGCTCGAAGTTTCGGACGGCCAGGCCGCCATCCCACTCGAGATAGATGGCGGCAGTCTCGTCGGCAATGACGAGATTGAAGCCGTTATAGCGGTCGCGCTTCACCGCGCGCTCGACGACGCGGGCGCCGTCCTCCGCCGTGCTCTCCTCCAAGACATCACGGACGAGGAGGCCTCGCGACCGCTCACCACCGTCGATCTGGCCGATCCAGCGATTCGTGATCGCGGCAAAGACGCCTGCGGCATTATAGCCGATCCAGGTGCCGCCGGCTTCGCTGTCCAACGGGGCCACCGTCGGAAGCTCCCAGTCACGGCGGGCCGGTGGTTCCGAGGGCCGGGCGAGCATCTCGTCGCGATTGGCGGCCGCAACGATAGGTGCGTCCGCAAACACCTGCCAGGCAAGGACGAGCGTGCACACGCGCGCTGAGAGGGTCCGGCAGGGCTTAAGCCGTCGGTCTCATTCGCGGAAGTGTCGCCGGACTGCAGCCCGGTCGATCGTACCCGAATCCGTTCGTGGCAGCCGCTCCGCGGTCGCTACCTCGCGGGGGAGTTCGAATGGCGCGAGGTCGCCAGTCAATCTATCGCGAATGACCGCAGTTGTCACTGTGGCATCCTCTGCCGGCACGGCGAGGGCCACCACACGCTCGCCCCACTCCGAATCCTGACAGCCGACGACCGCGACGTCGTGGACAATATCCAGGCTGCGAATGGCCTCGGCAACGCGCGCGGGATGGACGGTCTCACCACCCGTCTGAATCGCGTCATCGAGCCGCCCCTGTATCCGGAGTCTGCCGTCTTCTGTCCGACATGCGAGGTCGCCGGTCCGAAGGCCATATTCGTTCCTGGGTTGCGTGGCACTCACATATCCGGGAGAGACAACCGGCCCATCGACAACTACCTCGCCGACGGTGTTGTTCTGGACTGGATCCCCGCTCTCGGGATCGACGATGGTGACCTCCACCGTCACGAGCGGAGGGCCAACGGTTCCGGGATCGGCAAACGCCATGTGAGGCCGAGCTGTGGCGATTTGTGACGCCGTTTCAGTCGTCCCGTACGTTGGAAAGAGCGGGACACCCGCCGCCGCTGCTTCCCGAACCAGGTCTGGCGGCGTCGGTGCGCCGCCACAGAGGACCACGCGAAGCGTTGCAGGCGGCGTCCACTCGGTATCCAGCAGCCGGCGAAGCAGTGTGGGCACAACAGAGATTCCGGTGGCGTCGAACCGGCGCACGCACTCGGCCGTGCGGCTGGCGTCGAAATTCCGGTCCGTAATCACGGTCCCGCCGGAGAGCGGTGCTCGGACGAACGGTGCGAGTCCACCCATGTGATGGGGTGGCAAGCAGTCGAACCACCGATCATGGGCGTCAACGCCGAGTCGGAATGCTGAGCCGATCGCGCTGGCGACGAGATTTCGGGGCGTGAGCCGCACAGCCTTCGGTTCGTCCGTCGTCCCCGATGTATACAGCACGAGGACGGTCTCGTCGGGCTCCCATTGCGGCCATGATCGAGATGCGTTCGTCGGCGTGAAATTCGGCTCAACGGTCTCGACTGGATACCCCGAAGGCACCGACGTAAACTGCTCGCCTGGGTCGAGTGCAAACGCCGTATCGACATCGATCTGGCGTCGTTTCGCTGGGTCTGTCGGGACCGGGACGGCAACTGCCCCTGCGCGCCAAACCGCGGATAGTGCGACCGCGAATGCCGGCGAGGACGTGGCTGCGATAGCGATGTTCGGTCGATCGGTCAGATCGAATTCAGTACTGATCGTCGCCGCACACCGGGATACCGCTCCATCGAGGTCACGATACGTCCTTGATATACCCGTCGAGGCGTCAATCAGTGCAGTCGCGCTTGGTGTTGTCCGGGCGCGATGGCGGACCGGGTCAGCGGAGGGCCACTCCCGAATCACGGGCGTGGCTCCTCCGGCAGGCCGAGACCGGGGCCCTGTGGAACTGCTGCAGCTCCATCGAGGATTGGTGCGGGGTCCGAACACACATCCCGTGTCAGGCGATCTCCCGTAGCTAATCCACATGGGGCGACCCCTGGGAGTGTGGCAGCGACGTGGACCGCGGCTGTCCGTGCGACCGCGGCATCAACAGTCGTTGTGACGATTGCCTCCAGGCCTGCTGCTTGAGCGTCATCAGCTAACGCGACTGTTCGGTCCGGTCCGCCCAGCACCATCGGCTTGCAGATGATAACGTCCGCCGCGCCGGCCTCGACGACCGCAGAGAGGTCATGTTCGACGAGCGTTTCGTCGACTGCAATCCCCACACCACTTCCACGGAGCTTCTCGAGCCCAGCGAGATCCGATGCCGGGAGGGGCTGCTCGATATAGCTGACGGCATACTCGGTGGCAGCGTCGGTGGCCGCAGCTGCCGTCTCCCAGTCCCATGCCCCGTTCGCATCGAGACGCAGTTCAACATCACTGCCAATAGCATCTCGGACCGCAGCGATCCGTCGGCGGTCTGCGGCTAGCGTCCGCGCACCGACCTTGAGCTTGATCGCGGGCACGCCGGCGTCCACGAGCCGACGAGCCTGGTCGCGGCACGTATCCACAGTCCCGTCGCCAATGGTCCCATTGACCGGCACTTCTTCCACTCGACTGTCACCTCCAAGAGCGCGATAGAGGGGAATGCTCGCCGTTCGGGCCCGTGCATCGGCAAGTGCGAGAGCGAGACCGTGCCGGGCTGCCGGCGCATCAAGTCGAGCTAGCGCGATTCCCCAGTCGAGTTCGCTCGCCACCCGCTCCGCGCGCTCGAGGGCGGTGCGACACGCATCAAGCGACTCCGTCCATCCCGGTAACGGAGTGGCCTCGCCAACACCGGTTGCACCGTCATGGTCGACGCGGACGATGAACCCCTCACGGCGATCGATCGTCCCCCCGGCCGTTCGAAGGGGTGCAGTCAATTCGAGTTGGAATCGGTCGATTCGCATCATATCACCCGTATCGCCACGAGGCCGGTGGCGAATAGGACGGAATGTATCGCGAGAAGGCGACCGGTTCGCTCCAATGCCGGATTCAGTGCATCACCGTCCGTCCGGGTGAGCACCGTCCGGGTGACGGAAAGGGCGAGGGGCAGCGAGGCGAGCGGCAGCAGCACCCACTCTGCATACGCAAAATGGACCCACAGAATGAGTGGGACCACATACGCCAGCCCGAGAAGTGCGACGAATTCGACTCGACTCGCCGTATACCCAATGATTACTGCGAGAGTTCGCTTGCCGGCGGCGGCATCCGTTTCACGGTCACGGAGATTGTTGACGACGAGAATCGCCGTCGAAAGACCCGCGGCCGCTAGGCTTGCTACAAGTACCGCTGGTGGCAGCGTCCCCGGAGGGATACCCATTGGTGGGCCGCCCGATCGAACGGCCACCGCCTGGACAAAGTACGTTCCGCTCACGGCGAAGATCCCGAAATAGACGAAGACGAAGAGGTCGCCGAGCCCGTAATAGCCGTACGGATATGGACCGCCAGTATACAGGAGTCCCGCGAGGATACCCGATATCCCCACGAGCAGGATCGGTAGGCCCCCTACCGCCACCAGATACACTCCTACCAGCAACGCCAATCCATATGTGGCAGCGGTCGCGGCTTTGACACGCGACGCGGGAATGAGGCCACCGGCAGTCACACGCGTAAACCCGTCACGGTCCGGAGTGTCCGCTCCTTTGACGGCGTCGAAGTAATCATTCGCGAAATTTGTCCCGATCTGGATCAAGAGAGCGCCGATGAGAGCGGCCAATGCGGGTAATGGCGTGAAAACGTCATTCGCCACTGCTAATCCGACACCGAGCACCACCGGGGCCGCACCTGCGGGAAGCGTCTGGGGTCTAGCTGCCACCACCC
The DNA here is from genome assembly GCA_042219595.1 of Haloarculaceae archaeon. GTDB lineage: Archaea > Halobacteriota > Halobacteria > Halobacteriales > Haloarculaceae > CAYLJD01. The sequence continues at coordinate 330 of JBDGPQ010000179.1, read as the reverse complement.
AGGCCTCGGTCCGAGAGTGGTCGGTGGCGGCGGTCATCGGAGGTTCTGGGGTGTCGGGCCGTAAAGCGACTGTGGTTAGGTTGAAGCCTGCGCAACGCTTCGCCCTTCAGGGCGGGGAGGAGGTCAACTCGGGGTCAACTACTTCGACAATCGAAGATTCTCGTCATCGCGAAACGTTCTGAGTTCTGTACGACCCCGACAGTCGGTCTTCTCTGCCTGTAAACGAGATATTCGGAGTCGTCTCTACCCATTCAGCGAACGACCGCCCGAAACTGGAGATACTCCACGCGGACGACGTTGTCGCCGAACCACTCCTGGAGCGTCTCGACG
>JBDGPQ010000007.1:0-22768 GCA_042219595.1 Haloarculaceae archaeon | reverse complement strand
CAAAGCATATCTGGCGATCAGTGCCAACGAGATGCCCACGCTTGACGACGGCGAACTGCTGGATGCGATGGCGGCCATTGCTGAGACCGACCAGCGGCTCGCGGTCCACGCGGAGAACGAGGAGATCGTCCGTCGGCGTGAACAGCGTGCCCGCGATGCGGGAGAGAGCGAGCCTGTGGACCATGCCCGATCACGGCCGGTTGTGGCCGAAACGGAGGCCATTTCGCGCGTCGCAGCATTCGCCCGCGACACAGACTGCCCGGTCGCTATCGTCCACACCAGTACGGGTGCTGGGGCGCGAATCATCGCTGACGCGAAGGCACGCGATATCGATATTCTGGGTGAAACTGCGCCACACTATCTCCGGTTCGATGAATCCACGCTGCGCGAGAAGGGAAACGCGGCGCGGATCAACCCGCCGCTGCGCCCAGCCGCTGAGCGGGACCAGCTCTGGGACGTGGGAGTCCATGGGAGCGGGATCGACTACCTCGGGACCGACCATTCACCGCATAGCGATTCAGAGAAAGGAGCTGCGGACTACTTTCAGGACACGTGGGCTGTTAACTCCGGGTTCGTCGGGCTTGAATCCGCGCTTCCCGCAATGCACACGTTTGTCGCAGATGGACGGTTATCTGTCGAACGTTGGGTCGATCTCGCGAGCAGAGCCCCTGCGCGGGCCTGGGGACTCTATCCTGGCAAGGGCTCCCTCCGTGTCGGCACCGATGCTGACCTCACAATCGTAGATCCGACGGTGAACTGGACGCTTGACCGCGTGGAATTGGAGTCGAAGAGCACAACGACACCGTGGGACGGCGAGGGTTTCGTCGGTGCGGTCGACACGACGATCGTCCGAGGGACTGTGGTCTATAAGGACGATACGGTGGTCGCGAAGCCAGGACACGGTATGGCGGTCCGGTCTGAGGGAACATGACCGATCATCCACACCTCGGGAGCGTCCGCGGGACACTTTGGCGTGGTGGCACCAGTAAGGGATTATTTATCGACGAGACGGTCCTCCCCGATGCGCCGGATGTGCGCGATGCGCTCGTGCTGGAGCTCTTCGGCTCCCCCGATCCGCTGCAGCTGAACGGGATCGGGGGCGGAATATCACACACGAGTAAGCTCGTCGCTGTCGCACCGGACGACACCCACGATCTCCGCTATACGTTCGGCCAAGTTGGCGTTGAGGAAGCCGCGGTTGACTGGTCAAAGAACAGCGGCAACATTGCGAGCGCCGTGGGAGCATACGCCCTTCACGAAGGCCTCATTGAGGCACGGACGGAGACAACGACGCTCACGCTCAGAAACACGAATACAGGTACCATCATCGATCAGCAGGTTCCCCTCGTCGACGGCTTTCCAGCTGTCCGTGGCGATACGACGATCGATGGCGTTCCGGGAACGGGCGCAAAGATCGCGACAACATACCGCGATCCCGGCGGGGCGGTAACAGGGCAGCTTTTGCCGACGGGATCGCCGATGGACGTTCTTGAGATCGACGGTGGGCTTTCGGTATCAGTCGTCGACTGTGGCAGTTTGCTGATGTTCGTTCGGGCTGCCGACCTCGGCCTAAAAGGGACTGAACAGCCAGCCACTCTCGCGGAACGAGCCGCGGTCATGAAGCAACTTGAACGAGCTCGCGAACTCCTTCGGAAACGCCTCGAATTGTCCGACGCCAAGCGGTCGAACCCCGCGATTGGCATCGTTTCTCAGCCCCAGCCATTCGAGTGTTCGGATGGTCGAACCGTGGCCGCGGCCGATATTGATTTGACTGCCCGGTTCATCTCGCTACAGCCCCACCATGCGATCAGCATGACCGGTGCTATGTCGCTCGCAGCGGGCAGTCGCATCGCGGGGACGATCCCAGCAGAGGTGGCCGACGTAGAGCCGCAGGGTGAGGTGAGCATTGGCCACCCCAAAGGCACAGTTACGATTGGCATCGAGGTTACATCACACTCGGACGGTCCCGCGGTCCGGAGCGCGACGTATTACCGGACAGCGTGTCCGCTGGCCCGGGGTGAAATCTACTACCGGCGTGATCGCGTGCTTTCGAACAATTAACTGGCCCAGTCGATGGTGCGTTCGACGACCTCGGCAGCAGCGAGTACCGTTCCGTCGTCGAAGTGCTTGCCGACGAATTCGAGACCAACGGGCAGGTCATCGACGTGGCCAGCCGGGACAGATACCGCCGGGTGGCCGGTAACGTTGAATGCGGCCCGGTTCCGGAACCCGGCACGCCCACGGTCGAGCAGTTCCGCGAGGGAGAGGTCCTCTCGGTGCTCGATCGCGACATCCCGTCGTGTGGGCATCGCGAGGACATCCACATCAGCAAGCGCTGCGGTGTATGCCGCACGGAGGTCGCCACGAAGGGTCTGGGCCCTGGCGTAGTATCGGCTCCGAGCCGAGTCGGAGAGATGGGCTCCCGACAGCGCAAGCATCTTGAGTGTGACTGGCATGTCATCTGCGGCGACCCGTCGGCCTCGTCCATAGGCTTCCGCGAGAAACTCATCATATCCGCCCTGGTGGAATCGGCCGATACCATCCGACTCGAGCGTCGCGGCTGCCCCTTCGAGAACGATGCCCCGCCAAATAGCCATCGCATCATCGTGCAGCGGTACTGAGACGGTCCGCACAGTGGCACCGGCATCCGCTATGGCATCAAGGGCCTCGTGGACCGTTTCGGTTACCGATTCGGTAACTTCGTCGTTGAACCCTTGATCGAGGATGCCGATGGTTAATTCCGAGGGGTCGACACCGAGGGCATCTGTATAGGGCGCGGTTTGTACGTCTCTCGCCCGCGGATCTTCGGGGTCGGGCCCCGCGATGGTTTCGAGTGTGCGGGCGACTGGCTCGACACTCATCGCGAGCGGGCCGATATGGTCCACCGAGACGGCAAGCGAGAGCCCGCCGGTATACGGCACCAGTCCGTACGTCGGCTTGAGGCCGACACACCCACAGAGAGCTGCTGGGCTCCGGATAGAGCCACCCTGGTCCGTCCCGAGTGCAACGTCCACATCACCGGCCACCACGGCAGCAGCCGAGCCACCAGAGGAGCCGCCTGCTAAGCGCTCCGGATCGCGAGGATTGAGGACCGGCCCGAACGCCGAGAGTTCGCCGCTCCCGCCGACCGCTAAATTATCCATGTTCAATTTGCCAACGACGGTCGCACCCGCTTCCAGAAGGCGGGCAACGGCCGTCGCATCTCGCCGTGGAATATAGCCTTCGAGCATGCGCGAGGCGGCGGTCATCTCCACGCCTGCGACGGCAATGTTGTCCTTGATGCCGATATCGAGCCCAGCGAGCGGCCCGGTATCACTGCCACTGACCTGACATCGAGTAATGAAAGCATTCAGCGGATCCGTCTCGTCGTCTGGACGGAAGCCGGGCGCCCGCTCGGGACCATCGAGAGTCTGCGCCCGGCCGGGACCAAGCGATTCAAGCCGCTCGTAGGACTCGACCGTGTCGGCGACCCCCTCCGCGAGCACGGCGAGCTCGTCGGGAGAGAGGTCCATATGGAACCGATCGGCGAGATCTGCGACACGCTCCGCAGACGGTGGTCGAACAGTTGGCGGGGGATAGCCCATGTCCTGGGTTCGGCGGAGGGTCGCTTGTAGGTTCGGTGTGAATCCGAGCATATCATCCATCCAGACCGGGACCGCTCGCCCGTCGTGGAGTTTTATACCGAGCCTCGCCCCAGGTCGTCCATGCACCAGGTGAGTCCAGCGTGGATGTCGCTGTGATCGGGCCCGGGGCGCTTGGCTGTCTATTCGGCGGTCGTTTGGCCGACGCTGGTCACGACGTCACGCTCATCCACCACCGTCAGGAGTACGTAGATCGGGTCACTGCAGACGGTCTGAAAATAGAGAGCCAGGTGGACGGTGAGCCATCGCTCGACATCGCAGTCGAGGCCACGACGGACGCCGCGTCTGTCGGTGTGGTCGATCTGGCGATCGTTTTTGTCAAGGCTCACGTCACTGAGAGAGCTCTTGACCAGCATGGAGCCTGTATCGGCTCAGAGACGGCGGTACTCTCACTCCAGAACGGGCTCCGACATGACGCGATTCTCCGGGAGCAAGTGGGTACAGACCGTGCTCTCGCCGGAACCACGTACCAAGGCGCGATACTTGAGGCACCGGGACACATTACGCAAACCGCAGCGGGCCCATCGACGTTTGGCGGCGAGAATATGGCAGCCGCCCGTCGCGTCGCTGAGGCCCTGAACGAGGCCGGACTGCCGGCCGAACTCACTGATGACCCGGAGCGAATCATCTGGGAGAAACAGCTGCTCTCGATCGGCATTAAGCCAATTGCGGCACTCACTCGGTTGACCAATGATCGAGCCGTCGCAACGCCCGCACGCCGTGACTTGATGCGGCAGCTGATTACGGAGGCCGTCCGAGTCGCCCGCGCCCGGGACGTGGACCTACCGGATCGGGACCATGCCGAGGGTGTCATCGAGATTTGCACTGGCACGGACCACTATTCGAGTACGCTCCAGGATGTCTGGGCCGAGCGGAAGACCGAGATTGACGAGATCAACGGCGCGTTGCTCGATATGGCGGACGAGGTGGGCATTGACGTCCCAGCCAACCGTATCGCTACGACGCTCGTGCGCGGTCTTGAGGAGAGTTACAGTTAAACTCCGACGGCGTCCTGGCCCTTGAGATCGAAGAATTCCCGAACAGCTGCTGGATCAGCCGGTTCGCGCCCGGTGATCTCCCATGCCAGGTCGACCATCTTCTCGACCTGTTCAGCATTGCTTTTGGCCATGACCCCCCGCTCCAAGTAGAGGTTGTCTTCGAGCCCGACCCGGGCATTCGCTCCCATGTTCGCCGCCTGGACGGCGAGCGGAAATTGATTTCGGCCCGCGCCAAGCACGCTCCACGAGGCATCATCGCCGAAGAGACGCTCGGCAGTATCGGCCATATGCTCGAGGTGGAATGGATCGGCCCCAATACCGCCGTGAATGCCGAGCACGAATGTCATGTGGATTGGTGGCTCCAGCAGTCCACGGTCGTAGAGGTGCTTGGCGTTGTAGAGCATGCCGACATCGTAACATTCCAATTCTGGCATGGTGTTCGCCTCGTCGAACATCTCGATGGCCGTCTCGAGGGATTCGAAGGTGTTGGGAAAGATGAAATCTCGGGTACTTTCGAGGTAGTCCTCCTCCCAGTCGTACTCGAACTCATCGATCGCCTCAGCCATCGGATAGAGACCGAAATTCATGCTTCCCATATTGAAGGATGCCATCTCCGGCTCGACCGCGGGGATCGTCCGCATGCGCTCCTCGACGGTCATATTGAGTCCACCACCAGTGGTCGGTTGGACGATGGCGTCAGTCTCGGATTGAATACCAGCGATAACCTCGGCAAAGAGATCGGGGTCGCTGATCGGTTCACCCGTCTCCGGGTCGCGGACGTGGACATGGATGATACTCGCGCCGGCCTCCGCGGCGGCGATCCCCTCGGAGATGATTTCCTCCGGAGTCACTGGCAGGTATTCGGACATCGACGGCGTATGAATGGCTCCGGTCAGCGCACATGTGATGATGATGTCGTCTAATGATCTTGTCATGACCGGTGGCTCGGCAGCCGCGAGTAAAAGCGTTTCCCGTCCGGCGAGAAAGCGCTTTGGGGCCGGGGTGGATACAGGGGGAGAAGATGCGCGCACTCGATGATGTGGACGTCGTATCGTTGGGCCAGATATACAATGGCCCCTATTGCTCGCTGATGCTGGCGTATCTCGGAGCCGATGTCGTCAAGGTCGAGCCACCGGATGGCGAAAACCTCCGCTTCCGAGACGACGGTGGGCACTTCACGCCGGAAACGTGCATGCTCAATTCGACGAAGGACAGCGTTACGTTGAATTTGAAGGCTGATCGTGGGAAGGAGCTGTTCAAAGACCTCGTCGCCGAGGCTGACGTCCTTGTCGAAAATTATCGAGTTGGCGCGATGGAGGATCTCGGCCTCGGGTACGAAACACTCTCGGACATCAATCCAGAGTTGATCTACGCCCATGGAAGCGGTTACGGCGAGTACGGCCCGTATCGGGATCGGCCAGCGATGGATCTGACCGTGCAGGCCATGACAGGCGTGATGGATACGACGGGCTTTCCGGAGAATCCACCGGTCAAAACGGGGGTCCAAGTCGGCGATTTCATGGGTGGGATCCATCTGTTCGGTGCCATCGTTTCCGCACTGTATCAACGGGAACGCACCGGCGAAGGCCAGTTCGTCGAGGTGGCGATGATGGATGCGGTGTACCCGACGATGATGTCTCCGATGGGGGCGTACTATCGGACGCCGGAGGCACCCCCGCGAACCGGAAACCACCACAGCGGCCTCGCACTGGCACCGTACAACGTCTATGAAGCCGCAGACGGTTGGGTTGCGATCATCTGTTCATCCAACCGGCACTGGGACCGCCTGGCACCGATCCTCGGCCGAGAAGACCTCGCGGATAACGAGGACTACGCCACCCACGAAAAGCGCTCAAACAAAATGGAGGAAATCGACAATCTCGTCGAGGAGTGGACGATTGAGCGAGAACGTGACGAAATCGTCGATATCCTCCTTGAAGGCGGCGTGCCGGTTGCGCCAGTCCAGGAGCGGAATGAGGTTCTATTCGATCCACATCTGGAGGCTCGGGATATGGTCAACGAGATCGATCACCCCCACATCGGTGAGGTGCGCGTCCCGGGCCTTCCAATGAAGCTCCATGGCTCCGAAGATCCCGAGATCCGCCCCGCGCAGGTCGAAGGGGAATCCAATGAGGAAGTGTATGGAGCACTCGGTCTCACGGAAGACGAGATTCGCGAACTCGCCGACGCCGGTATCATTTGAGGACCCGTAGCATTTTGTGGCATGCTACCGTGGCTCTCCAGCCATGGTGCTATTGGCCGGAACCGATGACGGCCTGTATCGCGCTGAAGACTATCCCTTCGAGACGCCCGAACGCGTTCTCGACTGTGGTCGAGTCACGCAGGTCACCGATCTCGAGTACGGCGACGGCGTCGTCATTTGCTCGACCGAAGGTGCATTCCGGTCGACTGACCGGGGCGAGACGTGGGAGCCACTCGATGTCCCGGCTGGTGACCGCTACTGGGTTGAGGGGGATAGCCTCGTGTTTGCGGTCCACGCGTCCCCGGATGGAGCCCTCTATGCGGGGACGAACCATCCAGCCATTCATCGCTCGCTCGACGGTGGCGACACCTGGCACGAACTGCGGTCGCTGAAGGATTTACCCTCATATGGCCACTGGGAATCTCCGGAGGATCCCAAACGCGCGCGAATTCGTACGATTGCAACGCCACCGGACCGCCACGATCGGTTAGTGATTGCGGTCGAAGTTGGGGGTGTCCACTACAGCGATGACGGCGGCGAGTCGTGGGTGGACTGCCGCGATGCAATCCCGGAAGACGATGTCCATCAAGTCCTTCCGCTCACGGGTGACTGTTGGCTTGCGGCGACAGGGTACTTCGACCTCGACCTCGAGCACGTTGGTCTAAAGACGGGGCTTGGACACGCGACTGGATGGGGCGGGCTGTATCGGACGGTCGACGCGGGAGAGACATGGCGACGGTTGGATCCGGGGAACGAGTACTCGTATATCCGGAAATGTTTCACCTATGATGGGACGTTGTTCTTCAGTGGGGCTGTCGGTGCGCCACCGGCCTGGGCCGATGACGATCAGGAAGCCGCACTTTTCGAGTCGACGAACTTCGGCCGCACATTCGAGCGTGTGTCGTTTCCTGGTGACCCCCACCAAGTCGTGGAGGATTGGACCGTCGCGCCGAATGGTGACTTGCTCTGCTGCTCGGGCCTGTTCGATATTCCGACCCCGCGGTCGGATGTCGAAGGACTCGTCATGCATCGGACCGGGCCGGGCGAATACCACACCGTTGGAACCCTTCCGTCGAGCGTTGGTCGACTCGAAGTACTTTGAGCTAGGCTGGGGGTTCCGCCGCGCCAGCATCCGATGGCAGGTCGTACGTGAACGGCGAGCCTTCGGGTACGTCGCGATGAGCGAGTCGCTCGGGATCAATAACGTCGTTTGACCAACTCACCGCGTGAACGGGTTCGATCTCGAACCATAGCCAGCTTTCGCGAGTGTCATAGACCTTCTTCACCACGTCGGGGATCTTGCCATCGTAGAATCCGTCTACCCACGCCTCTTCGAGGTCCGCGTATCGTGAATCGTCGCGGACGACAGTGGCGTATCCGTGGATGAACAGCCCTCGAAGCTCGAGATATTCGTGGCCCTCCTCGACGAGGATTCCGACCCGATTGTCGTGAAAGATGTTCTGGCTCTTCCGCTGGTATGGATGTGTCAGCAAGTAAACACGGTTATCTTCGGGGAGCGTTGCATAAGCCAGTGGTGCAACGTGCGGCCACCCGTTCTCGGAGACCGTGGCGAGGTAGCATTTGTCGTGAGATCCGAGGAACGCCCGCTCATCATCGTCAAGAACGCTCATGACCCGCTTTCTCCGGAGGAGGTGTTGAACGTTCCCCTACGGGAAGATCGTCTCGGGAAGATAGGCGGACACCGTCCAGTTCGGGGCATTGACAACTTCCGTCACTTTCAGGTCGACTGCCGTTGAGCAGAGGATGTACGCGTTCGACCGTGAGAGCCCGCGCTCGGACTCGAGATGATCGATCATTTGTCTAATCGCCCGCTTGGCAGCCTGCCTGAGATCGTCGGCAATGCCCATTGTCGCGTGGAAGTCGGACTGAGGCTCCGATAACGGGGCCTCCGTCGTGAACTGTGGTGCGCTCAGCTCCAGATCGGTCCGAACGTGAAACTGGGCGGTGATCTCTGTTGGAGTTTCGATCCCAGTAACGCAGACCTCACCGTCGCCTTGGGCTGCATGGCCATCGCCGATCGATGCCAGCGCCCCGTCCACCTCAACGGGGAGGTAGAGCGTCGACCCGGCCGTGAGGTGCTTGCAATCGAGGTTTCCGCCGACGGGTCGGGGTGGCGTAGAGCTGTGCCGTCCATCGGCCGCGGGAGCCACGCCGACGATCCCTGGGAAGGGGTCGAGCGGAACCGTGATATCGTCAACAAAATGGCCGATGTCGTCATCGAGTTCCCAGTAATGCAACCCCGGCTTCTCGAAATCCTCCGGTAAGAGACCCTTCTCGACCCTCCCTGGATAGAAATAACTGACGCCCCAGCCCTTGTGCTGGACGTCCAACAGATCGATTTGCAAAACGTCACCCGGCTTGGCTTCGGCGATGCGAACCGGTCCGGTGAGTGGATGCCCGTCGTCCGGCTTATCCTCCAGATCTGCAACTGTCGAGTCTGCGTCAAAGTGGCCATTCGGTGCGTCTCGGCATTCGAAAGCAACGACATCGCCGGATTCGATGCTCAGAACCGGTTCGAGACTATTGTCGAAGTAGCCCGTATGGATGTTCTCCTCTGCGTCGCTTAGGTGGACATCGGGCGCCGTCATTCCTCGTGACGCTCGACGACGCCGTTATCGAGGTAGTTCTGGATCGTCGTCTCGTCGTATCCCAGCTCCCGCAGCACAGACTCGGTGTGTTCGCCATGCGCCGGCGGCGCATGCCGCATCTCCGGCTCGATCGCATCCATTTGGCCCGGAAAACCGATCATATCGATCTCACCGAGGACAGCATGGTCGGCGGTCGTGATCATATCACGGTGGTCCGTCTGTGGGTGCTCGACGACCTCTTCGATCGAGTTGACCGGAGAGGATGGAATCCCTGTTTCCCACAGGGCCTCCATCGCCTCTTCTCGTGTAAGCTCCTGCATCTCGGCTTCGAGGATCGGCTCGAGATCCTCCCGATTCTCGATCCGAAGCTGATTCGTCGCGTAATCCGGATGGTCCACGAGATCCGGCCGGTCAATGACCTCCTCGCAGTACTCTTTCCAGTGGCGCTGGGTGATCGCACACACGTTCACCCACTCCCCGTCTTTTGTCTCGAAGGCTTGGTAAGGAACCACCGCGGGATATTTTGTACCCATGCGCTCGGACACCTCGCCGGTCATGAGGTACCGATACCCGTGAAGCCCCAGATTGAGCACCTGGACGTCCCACATCGGCATATCCATCTCTCCGCCTTCACCGGTCTTGCGTCGGTGCTCGACTGCCGCGAGCAGAGCAAACGCGTTGTACAATGACGTCGTAATATCGGTATAGACGAAGCCGGCTTTTGCCGGTCGGTCGGGGAAGCCAGTGATCGACATGACCCCCGATTCCCCCTGCATCGAGTGATCGATGGCCTTGCGATCCCGGTACGGGCCCGATTGCCCGAAACCGGAGACATGGCAGTAAATTACATCCTCGTTGCGTTCCCGGACGTCCTCATAGCCGACGCCAAGCTCATCGACTACCCCCGGGCGGTAGTTCTCGAGGATGACATCGGCCTTCTCCGCGAGTTCGAGGATGATCTCTCGCCCCTCCTCCGACTTCACGTCAACACTGATGCCGCGCTTGTTCCGATTGGCCCAGAGGTAGTAGCCAGCAACACCGTCGGTTTTCGGTTCATACTGCCGGAGGATGTCACCGACACCTGGTCGCTCTACTTTGACAACCTCCGCACCGAAGTCGGCGAACAGCATCGTTGTCAGCGGTCCAGCAGCAGCCTCAGCAAGCTCAAGTACATTCAGGTCCTCGAGGGGGAGGGTCATGGACCGGCGTTCGATGAGCCCCTACCTATAAGCATCGGAGGGCGGCGCTACACGTCGACGATACCGGTGTCTTCCTCAAGATGTACGCGGGTATCGTATGGTGCGGATCGTTCATCGACGTATTCGATGATCTCGGCGGCTTCTGCGCCACGAGCACGAGCGGGCACACCCGAGACGGATTTCGGGGATTCGACCCACCGAACTGGGTGAACTTCGATAGCTTCGAGTTCGAGGTCATCCGTGAATCGACACCGCGGAACGAAGCTTCCGGGGGCGAGGAAGAACCCACCCGGTGGGTGGATGAGGTTATCACCGCCACCGAACGATTCACGGTCGACCTCACTTTCGGTCACGGATTCCCCCCACGGATAGACCAGCCCGCGGGCGGCATACCCCTGCTGCGGGGTCGCTTCGAGCGGTCGCTCACTCAGATCGTGCTCGTGTCGGTAGTAGAATTCTGCTGGGATTCGAGTGACAGCATCGCTTTGGAAGAAGAGATCGCCCGGATCATAGAAGATAGCCGATCCGTCGTGGACTTCGAGCCCACGCGCTGGCGCGTGACAGCCCTGTGCGACGACGATATCCGCGCCGGCGGTGACACACTCCCGAGCGTACTCCTCGACGAATGTAGGCGGATCACGGACATCACCGTCGGGGTCGTGCTCGTGGGTGTGGAGGTGTGCGATAACGAAATCAGCGTCGAGCGACGCGCCCCGGATCGCATCGAGATTTCCGGAAGCGTCGTGCTCGTTGACAACTTTCCGCAGGCCTGGTTCGTCGCTCTCATCGACACGGGTGATCGTGTTATGAATGCCGGGTGGATTGAGAAATAGCGAGTCCTCGCCGATCCGGGTCGTCCAATATCCCATTGCCTGAGCTAGATCGAGGATCTGCTCGAATCGCTCCGGACCGGCCTCCCAGTGATACCGCAATGGGTTCGACCCCGGCCGGCCCTTGACATCTTTGCGCTGCTCGCCGGCGCGAGCCCATCGCTGGAGTGACGGTGACATTGAGACGAGCCCGACGCGGGCCTTTTCGGTGTCCATGAAAACCGGCTGGCGGGCGTCTGCAAGGTTTTCTCCCGTCCCCGCGAGTTCCAGCCCGGCAGCTTCCGTTGCAGCCCACGTCTGACGGAGGCCGCCGTAGGAGTAATCGTTGGCGTGGTTACCAGCATGCGACACCATATCGAAGCCGGCCCACGCGAACTCCTCGGCGACGTAGGGCGGCGAGCGGAGCCAATTGCCGCCACCCTCGGCCGCTGGATAGACTTCTGGACCGTCGTAGTCGTGGCAGATCGTCTCGAAATGAGTGTGGGACACGTCCGCGTCTCGGAGCAGATCCACCACGTCGCGGAAATCGTCGTCCTCGCAGACCCGGATGCGTTGCGTGATGATCGAGTCGCCGGATACGATGGCGTCGAAGCTCATGGAGTGCACGGACTCAGACACGACCGGTCGGCTTAGTTGTTGGGCCCCAGCCACGCGGCAGACGCGAAGAACCCCGACCTACTCCATCGGCGCTCCGCGCCTCGGTCCTCGAGGTCGTGGCTCCCTGCTTCGGTGTCGGACCGTGCCGGGACCGGCCCCAGAGCGGTTCCGGACTCCACGGGCGTCATCCCCTGCCGGCCGGTTCGGAGTGTCTCATTCTTTCCGGTTCGATACTCGGGCAAGACGTGCGTCGCGCGCTTCTTGTTGCGTTTGAACACCATGGGAGACGCGGTGAGCATCGTACTACCAACTCCGACCGGACGGTGAGTATGGCCATGTCGTATAGTGAATGTACAATGATGGCGGCGCTGTATTTCCGCGCCCTCGCTTCTGTGGGTCGCTTCGTGGGAAAGGGAGCTGAGCGCCTTGTACCATACAAGCTAAGCCCCGGCCAACAGAAGCCGGCGTATGGATACGCCGGTCACCGAGCGCCTCTCCGGGGACCTTCCCGTCGTGGATGCTGACACCGCCGCTGCAGCGGTTCCGGATGCAGCGACGGTTATGGTCAGCGGCTTCGGCGGCGTCGGCTACCCAAAAGCCATTCCGCTGACCCTCGCCGAAGCGGATCGTGACCTCGCACTGACAGTTATTACGGGTGGTGGCGTCGGCGACGAAATCGACGCCGCAATGGTCGAGGGCAACGCCATTTCTCGACGGTACCCCGGTCAGGCAAATGCGACGATGCGTGAGGCCATCAACGATGGTCGGGTCGATTTTCAGAGCCGGCACTACGGAGGATTCAGTGACGACATTCGCTTTGGTGGCTGGGTCGATGGGGGCGTCGCGATCGTTGAAGCAGTCGCGGTCGGTAAGGATTGGTTGATCCCGTCCGCGGCTGTGGGACACACGCCGACCTATATGGCTGAGGCGGACAGCCTGATCGTTGAGGTGAATACGGCCCAGCCTCTCTCACTTCAGCATCTTCACGATGTCGTGACGCTCGAGGATCCTCCAAATCGCCGGGCTATCGAATTACAGGATCCAGTGGGACGGATCGGAGAGCACCATATCGACTTCGATCCCGACAAACTGGAGGCCGTCGTCCAAACCGACCACCCGGACTCGCCCTACACGAAGCGGGACCTCACCGACGTCGACAAGGCGATCGCTGAGAACTTTGTGTCTTTCATAGCAAAGGAGATCGACCGCAACCCCCTCTTCTCCGATACGATCAATTTCGAGTGTGGCGTTGGCAATATCGGCAATGCGCTGATGGCAGCGCTGGCGGACCTCGATACTGGGGACCGGACGCTGACATATTTCGGTGAAATCGTCCAAGATGGGGTCCTCGACCTGCTTGACCTTCCCCATTTTCGGGGCGCGAGCGCCACATCCCTCTCATTGACTTCGGCCGGTCTTGACGAGCTGCTCGCAAACATCGAGCAGTACGCCGACCGCTTGATCCTCAGACCGACGGAGATCGCCAACAATCCAGCACTCATTGATAGATTCGGCGTTATCGCCGTCAACGCCGCTCTCGAGGTCGATCTCTATGGCCATGCGAATTCGGAGCACATTGCTGGAACCCGGCTCGTCAATGCCATCGGTGGCAGCAATGACTTCAACCGCTCTTCCCCGCTCTCAGTGGTTGCACTGCCGTCGACAGCTGGAGATGGTGACGTGACGCGGATCGTCCCGATGGTACCCCATGTGGACCATACCGAGCACGATGTCGATGTCGTGGTCACCGAGCACGGCGTCGCGGATCTGCGTGGCACGGTGCCGAACGAGCGGGCTGAACGACTCATCGCAAATTGCGCCGCCCCTCACCACCGCGCGGACCTCCGGACGTATCGCGACCGCGCCCGTGAGGGCGGTGGGCACGAACCCCACGATCTCGAAACTGCCTTCGACCAGTACACCAATCTTTAACCGGTAACTCGGCGGAGCCCCGGCTATGCCGGAGATTCACTCGGCGCTTTCGACGTGGGACGAGACATCCGTCACGGTACGCGGCAGGGACTTGACGACGGAGATCATGGGCGAGCTGGATTTCGGGGCAACGTTCCTCCTCTTGGTCACCGGGGAGCTCCCTGACGCCGGCGAAGCCCGGCTTGCAAACGCCATGCTTGACTCGCTGATGGTCCACGGTATGACCGCCCATGCCGCGGCCGCCCGCCTCACCTACCGTTCGGATCCATCGTTACAAGGAGCAGTTGCCAGCGGGCTGCTGGGGGTTGGCTCGAACTTCGTCGGCTCGATGACGGAGTGTGCAGAGGTCCTTCAAGCCGTGAATGCGGCCGAGTCGCCGCCAGCTGCTGTTCAGGAAACCGTGGATACGTATCGCGACGCCGGTGACCCGTTTCCTGGAATCGGTCATCGGTTTCATGACCCCGTGGATCCCCGCGCTGAACGCGTTCTTGAGATCGCCGCCGACGCGGGCGTTTCGGGACCCCATGTCGATCATCTCCGTGCCATTCAGGACGGCTTCGAAGATCGGCTGGACTTTGATCTCCCGATTAACATCACTGGCGCCATCGCAGCGGCGTGCTCCGATATGGGTCTTTCACCCTCTGCAGCTCGCGGATTCGCAATCGTGAGCCGGGCCGGCGGGCTCGTTGCAGAGGTGCTCGAAGAGGAGGATACACCAGTGGCCGGCGAGATCGTTGCGGCGATCGAGGAACATTACCAATACACTGGTCCGTCGGCGAGTCAGTAGAATCCCGCGCCGGTCTTCGCGTGCTCCTGCAACAGGTAGCACGGGAGGACCTCGGCCACGTTTTCGATGCGTTCGTGCATATCCGCGAGATCGACCAGCGATCGAACGACGGTCTCCGCCCCAACGGCGTCGCATTTTTCAAACGGTCCCATTGGCCAGTTTCCGCCGAGCTTGCACCCGGTATCCACCGCTTCGACAGTGGCAACGTCGTGTTCAACCATCTTTGCGGCTTCATTAATGATGGGTGCCCACACACGCATCACATCGAAGTCCTCGCCGGCGTCCCGATCGATGTCCGGTTCGTCCGTATTTGTGTAATCGTAGAATCCCTTACCCGTTTTCCTACCATAGTGACCCTGTTCATACAGATCGTGTATTTGCGGGATGTATTGCGTGTCGTAGGAAAGCGGGCGATCCTCTTCGAGATGGTCCTGTTCGCTTTCGACTCGAATCTGAATCCCACCGGTATAATCTGTGAGTTCGAACGGGCCCATGGGAAATCCCTCCCGGTACTTCATTGCTGCGTCGATTGCCTCGACACTGACCTCATCGTCGTAGTATTCGACCCATCCAGCTGCCTCGTGGAATGGTCGCATGCACCGATTCACGATGAATTTCGGGACATCACGTTTGCACCTGATCGGGGTCTTGCCAAAGGATTCGACGAGCGACTCGCACAAATCAGCCGTTGCCTCGCTACAATATTCAGTCTCGATCACCTCGACAAGGTCCATCAACATCGGGGGGTTGAACCAATGCGTCCCGGCGACCTGTGCAGGCCGGTCGGTGGCTTCCGCCATCTCCGTGACGCTGAGCCCTGAGGTGTTCGTCGTAATGATCCCATTGTTGGGGGCGTGCTGGTCGGCGGTAGCGAAAATATCCCGCTTGACGTCCATGATTTCCGGGCCGGCCTCTGTGATAACATCCGCGTCGGACACGGCGTCGGCGAGTGATGTGGTGGTAGACAGTCGTTCGAGTGCAGCGTCCGCCTCAGCTGACGACACGGCCCCATGATCGACTTGTTTGTCAAAGCTCCACGCGGCATGCTCTTCGGCATCGGCCAATTGCTCCGAATCGATGTCCTGGAGCGTCGTTTCATAGCCAGAGAGTGCGGCAACGGCTGCGATACCACGCCCCATCTCACCTGCACCGACGACCGTTACACGCTCGACATCCTCGATGTCCATGTTCGAGGATCACCAGGCCTCCGCCTTAGGCGCCGCGGAAGGCCGTCGGGACGAGGTCTTCATCGACGCCAAGTTCGGCGGCAACCTCCGTGAGGGCACGGGCATCAGCTGCTGGAATGTGTATGCCATGTTCGAGGCTGTCTTGTTCACTCCGGTGCTCGTATTCGCCGGGTAGGAGGAGTGTCTCGCCTTTTGCTGCATCCCCAGGGCCATACTCGGCCGAGAAGTCCGTCGACCGGATATAGTCGGCCATGACCGTCGCACGTTCCGCTGCTCGTTCACGCGTCGTGAACGACTCGAGATCGATAGCGGTAAAGATCGCGTGATTCCCCCAGATGAGGTCTTCCTCGCCAGACACCGTACCATCGGAGATGTTCGCCGCCATCATTTCACTCATCACAGAGAGAAGTGTGCCCTTGTAGCCGGCCGAAAGTCCACCAAGTGGGAGCATTGCACCTGCGCCGTCTGTCTCGAAGTGGGCTGGATCGGTAAGGGGCGTGCCGTCCTCATCGACAGCCCATGTTTCGGGAATCGGGTCATCCCGAGCGTGGGCCGCGGTGATCTTCCCATGGGCAACCTGACTTGTGGCGATGTCCATCGTAAACGGGAACGGAAGCGCATCGTAGGTTGGTACCCCGGCCGCGATCGGGTTCGTCGAGAATCGACGCTGGGAACTGCCCGCTGGGGCCACCCAGGCGCTGCCTGGATTCGCCACCCATGCGGTGAAGATCGTCCCCTCATTTGCGGCGATTTCTGCAAACTCCCCCACGCGGCCGATATGTGAACATCCATTCAGAGCAGCGACTCCGACGCCTTGTTCACGGGCCGCTTCCACGGCCGCTTCCGTTGCGACACGGCCCAGGAGTTGTCCATATCCCTTGTTTCCGTCAAACTGGGTCCATGTCGGCCCGTCGGAGGTTACCTCCGGCTCGGCGTCAGGGACGATCCGCCCATTCTCGACTTCGCGACGGTATTTGCCGGCGAGGCGGCGGGTCCCGTGAGAGATGTGCCCACGGAGGTCTGCGGTTACGAGCGAGTCGGCGACGGGCGAGGCAATATGATCCGGCGCACCCTCCGCGGCGATGATCGCCGCCGCAAAGGCCTTCAGAGCCGGGCGATCGACGCGTGGCATACCGTTCGGACAGCGAATCGGGGAATAAAGCCACCGGTCCCCCACAGTTAAGCCCCGGCCACCGGTGGCTCGGCCATGGCAGACACGGTCACCTACTACGGCCAGTCGGTTTGTAGCGTCACCCTTGGTGCGGATACCGTCCTCATCGATCCGTACATTTCCGAAAACGATGATAGCGATGTAACCGTCGCTGAGGTCGTCGAGGCGGAGGACCCGGACGCTGTTCTCGTCACACATGCAGCCCATGACCATATGGGCGACGCCGCGACGATCGCGCTCGAATACGACGTGCCTGTTCTGACGGAAGCGGCGACCGGTCATGCCCTCGAGGCCGCGGGCGTCCCAGATGAACTGATCACGACGGTTGTCTGGGGCATGACTGGGTATGTCGGCGAGCTAACCATCCGGATTGTCGAAGTGCGCCACATCTCCGCCACGGAGCTCGATGGTCAGCTCGTCGCCTCGGGGCATCCGTTATCGTTCATGATCACCGATGGCGATCGGACCGTTTATCATATGGGTGATACGTCGATCTTCTCGGATCTCGAGCTCATCGGCGAGCTGCACGAGCCAGATGTCGTGTGTATGGGGGTCGGCCAAGCGTATGACGCTGCAGCGGAACGGGACGAACGGATTACGTCGAACATCGCCGAGCTTTCCACCGATGAGGCAGTCATGGCCGCGGATTGGCTCGACCCCGATTCGGTCATCCCGATGCATTACGTCGGTGATGAGGGCGTTGAGTTCGTGTCCGCACTCGAGGACTCCGAGGTCGACGTCGAGCCTGTTCAGCTTGGGGTCGGGGACACGCTCGAATTAGCGTAACCTCAAAAAGCTCGAGTCCTCGGGTCCGCGGCCCCTCTCGATTCCCGGGTATCCAGTTCAGCGATGATCGGGCACCCGCAGATCGTCCCACTCAGTGTCCGCGAGCCACTCCGCCAGTTCGCAGAGTTTCGTTGTGGCTGCCTCGAATAGCTCCTCACCTTTTTCTGCCGTGGCATCTGTCTGATCGCCGAGAACGCCGTTCTCCGTAAATTCGATGAAATCGTACACCGTTCGGGAGCCGCCTTTGTACCGACCGCTATCCTGCCAATGGACGAGTCCATCGTCCCGTGCCGCCGCCAGACGATCCTCGTGAACCAACTCGGGATGGAGATGCTGGATGAGGGCGGTCTCCTTGGGGCCGCCGTGCGGTCCGTTATGTTCGAACGCCTCGTCCACCATCTCAGGAATCGAGTCGTTCCACATCCATTCGATCGCATACATCGACCCATCGTCTCGCACCCGTCGGCCGACCTCCCGCAGGTGGTTCGTGTTACCGCCGTGAGCATTGACGTAAATCACTCGGTCGATACCATGATAGGCGAGATTTCGTGTAATCGACTCGATATAGGCACGAAACGGCTCGGCGTCAGCCCAGAGCGTGCCCGGGAATTGCTTGTGATGGGGACTGACACCGACGGTGATCGTTGGGGTGCACAGGTAGCCGGTCCGCTCCGCAGCCGCACGGGCAAAGGCCTCGGCAATCAAGTGGTCTGTTCCTTCCGGTAGATGCGGGCCATGTTGCTCCGTAGAACCAAGTGGCATGAGCGCCAACGACTCCTCCGCGAAATAGGTCTCGAGATCCGGCCAGGCCTCATCCGCGAGGTACATGCTGGCGGGCGGTCGTCTCCGCGCGCACTTCAACTATCCGGGTCGGCTCGCACGGCAAGGGATCCATCGTCCGACCTTGCAGTCAGGCCATGTTCCGCGACGAATGCCGCAAGCTGGGGCGGCACGTTACGACCTGCCCGCACGCGCGCACGCACCATCGTCACTGCAGTGAGAAGATCACTCGGCGATTCTACAACAGGGATGAGTTCAGTAAAGTCGATCTCGAGATCCGCATCATCGGCCCGCGTTACCATCGTTTCGATGGCCGGTGGCTCGAAGGCCGCTTCGAAATCAATGGGCTCGCGTAGCCCAACCAGCGCGATGCGGCCGCGAGTGGCCGGTCCGATGACGGCTTCACGTGTCCGCAGCTTCATGGTGATCGTCCCGAGGATCTCCCGCGAGAGAAACGCAGCTGTCGGTTCGACGAGCACAACGGAGTCCACGCCCTCTGTACCGAGGAGATGTGTTGCTGTATTCCCCGCGCGGGCTGCGAAACTCTCGCCAACCTGAACCTCATAACGGACCTCATCTGGGCGAGGCAGTTGCTCATCCAATACCGAGGCGATCCGCGACCGCGAATCGACTGCTGCCTCGACTTGGTCGTCGGGTCGATAGTTCACTAATAGCTCGCCAGCACCGTTCTGAACCGCTGTTGCAACGTCAACAAGCATAGCGGCGTACAGGGCTGGTGCGGTTCCACTCGGGAGAATTTCCTCGAGAAGTGGAAGTACGCCCTCGACAGGGGGATCGGCAAGCAGGGCGACCGTGGGCATGGGGGGATTCCGGGACACCGGACCTTGGCCTTTTTGTGCCAACGGCGCACCGTGTCTGCCATGCGGTGGCTCCGAATACTCAGTGGGCTGGCGGTGCTGTACGTACTGTGTCTCGCCATTGGCGGTCTGCTTGGACTCATCGGCGGCGGCCTTCTCGGTTCCGCGGCTGGCCCTGCGGCAGTAGTGACACTCGCTGTGGTCCTCGTTGGGATTCTCATCGTCGCTGCACTCTCACGTCGCCGGTCGACGCAGTGGCGCTCGAATCCCTACTGGTAGGCAGGCGTCGGCGTCTCCCTGGAGGCAATCGTCGACGAGTCGAGTGAGATATCACTATCACCGATCTCTCGCGCTGAGTTCGCGACGACTAGCAGGCTGCTCGTGGTCATCGCCAATGCAGCAAAGAGTGGATTCAGTACGCCCACGACTGCGAGCGGAATCGCGACTGCGTTATACAAGAACGCCCATCCGAGATTTGTCCGAATCCGTCGCCGGGTGGCGCTTGCAACTTCAAAGACGGCAGGTACAGCCCCGAGATCGTCGCCGACAATTACCGCGTCGGCGGCATCACCCGCCAGCTCGGTGCCACCGGCCATTGCAATACCGATGTCTGCGGCCGCAAGCGCTGGGGCGTCATTACTGCCATCGCCAACCATTGCGACGCGCTCGGACTCAGCTAGTCGTGCGACCGTCGCCGCCTTCCCCTCTGGCGGGACGCCAGCATACACCTCGTCAACACCAGGGTGGTCTGTAAACCGGGTTGTTGCTGCCTCGTCATCGCCGGAAAGAACGACGATACGGTGATCGGCAGCGAGTGCCCCAACGACCGATGCCCAGTTGGAACGCGGTTGATCGCCGACGGCGAGTACGCCGTGGATATCACCATCCCAGCCAACGGCCACCGGAACTGCACTGTCTTGGCGAATGGCCTCCACACGTTCAGCGAGCGGAGCAGGAAGCTCATGGCCACGGTCCATGACGAACTCGGGCGCGCCTACTGTCACGCGGCAGCCATCGATCGTGCCCTCCACGCCCTTCCCGTGGTCCTCGAAGTCGGCAACGTCGCTCATATCGACCGAGGTCGCACTGGCAATCGCGGCGGCGATCGGGTGCGCCGATAACGCCTCAACGGCTGCCGCACGCCGCTGGACTGTGGCCCGATCGCTGTGATGGACGTACACGCCGAGGACGCGCATCGCGCCGTCAGTGAGCGTCCCAGTTTTGTCGAAAACGATGGTATCCACACTGGCACCGTCCTCGAACAGGGCTGGAGACGTTGCGACTATTCCCCGGTCTGCGGCGGCCGTGACACCTGCGGCCACCGCGAGTGGCGTCGCGAGCCCAAGCGCACACGGACACGAAACCACGAGGACGCCGAGGCCGGTCAGGAGCGCAGCCTGCACGGCGGACCCGGTAATAAGGAGGATCACGACAACACTGATCGCCAGCCCGAGCACCAGCGGTACGAACGCGGTCGCGATTCGGTCAGCGAACCGCTGGGCACTTGGTCGGGTACTCTGGATGTCCCACAACAGTTGGACCACGCGGTCAAGCGTGCTGCGCGCTTCGGGCCCGGCTTCTACCCGCAATGGTGCATCAGTGACGACTGTCCCACCGTGGACCTCATCGCCGGGATCGACACGGCGTGGCATCGACTCACCCGTGACGAGTGCTTCATCCACCGCCGCCGAACCTGCACGAACCGTCCCATCCACAGGCACTCGTTCACCCGGGCGGACGAGGAGCTCGGTTCCGGGGTCGATGTCCGACACCGGGACGGACTCCCCGGTCTCCGCGAGACGGGCATCGTCCACGCGGATCGCCGTGAGATCGGAGAGGAGCCCGGCAGCGCGGTCCTTCATTCGCTCTTCGTAGTACGCTCCGACTGATACAGCCATCACGACCACAATCGTGACGTCGAAATAGACCTCCCCGCCACCCAGCACCATGACAACCGTACTATACAGATACGCGGCGACGGCAGCGATCGAGACCAGCAGATCCACGTTCGGTCTCCGGGTCCGAACTGCGACGAGTGCCCCGCGCAACAGCGGCGCACCAGTATAGAGGAGAACGACCGACGCAAACAGCCAGAGCTGCGCATAAAGGTACAGTCCATCGAACCGACCAAGTCGGACAGGAGGTGCGAGCCCAAGGTAGGTCGGGTACAGGAAGACGGCATACCAGACCATCGCCATCATCGCAAGGACGCCCCCAACGAGCAGTCGGCCGATCGTCGGACCTCGTGTCTGACCTCCATCGATGCTCTCACCAACCCGATAGCCAAACCGTGAGAAGATGTCCGGAATCTCAGCAGCGTCGAGAGTCTCGGGATCGTAGACGACTTTCAGGGCTCCAGCGGCATAGCTCGCATCCGCTTCGTATATACCGTCGGACTCGTCGGCGATGTGTTCGAGATAGACTTCGCACGCTGTGCAATGCATCCCATCGACATTCAGATATTCGGACTGTGCGTCGGAGGGGATCTCCACCCGCTTTGTCTCTGTGTCGGGCGACTCGAGGTCCACATCGCCGAGTTCACGGTGAACAGCTAAGCATCCCTGACAACAGAACTGCCCGTCGACATCGCCTGCAGTAACCGGGTCGTCTCCGGTGGGGAGGTCACAGAGAGTGCAGGTGGGCATCGACAGCGGTCAGCCCCAGGCAACGCCGCGGCCGACTGGCCTGAGTGCTACCACGAGACTGCTAACGATCACCACCACGTTGATTCCTGTGATGATGGCACTGAGGGTGTCGGGCTGGGTGGCCGCATAGGCCAGCACTGGCACCAGCGCAAGCAACCCGACCACCGCAATGCCACGCGGTTGGATGGCCATACGGGAAGGAGGAGGTCAGGGTATATGAAAACCCGACCGCGATTCTCAAGATCCGGGGATATGATGGTTGTTTAAAAGTGATCCAGGGCCGATGTCTCCCCAAGCATGCCATCGGCATCAACCTCGGAGGCCGATGACACGATCGTCCGCGAAATCAGTCACGATGAATTCGATCCTCTCGGAACATTAGCATTGATTGTCCTCTATTTCGTGATCTTGCTGGTCATGTGGATCTTCATGTACTTTATCGAGTTCCTCGGCAACGGCCCAACGGTGGTGGGTTAGCATGGATATACACCGATTCGAAAAGTGGTGGCTCGCCGCGGCGCTCCTGTTGATCGTCGTTTTTATCGGGACTGTTACATACGGTGCCGTTGTCGTTGGCGTGGAAAT
>JBDGPQ010000107.1:0-24466 GCA_042219595.1 Haloarculaceae archaeon | reverse complement strand
ACGATTCCTGACGACGACATCTACGAATGGACGGAGAATCCAGCCAACCGTGAGGCTGAGCTCGTCGACATTCAATGGGTCAACGGCAATCCGGTTGCGCTCGATGGCGACGAGATGGAACCACCCGCTCTAATCCAGCGTCTGAACCAGATTGCGGGCGCGCATGGCGTTGGTCGCACGGATATGATGGAGGATCGCATGCTCGGACTCAAAGTCCGGGAAAACTACGAGCATCCAGCGGCGACAGTGTTGTTAACAGCCCATGAGGCGCTCGAACAGCTCGTGCTCACGGAAGAGGAGCGGCGATTCAAATCACAGGTCGACCAGCAATGGGCGTTGAAGGGGTACCAGGGACTCGTCAATGCGCCCCTCGTCGACGCGCTCGAGGGCTTCCTGGACCGGACCAACCGTCGGGTGACCGGTACAGTGACCGTCAAGCTGGAGGGGGGTCATTGCCGGCCTGTCGCACGTGAAAGCGAGTATGCGGTCTATAGCGAGAGTGCAGCCTCATTCGATGAAGAGGCAGTGTCAGGAGGGATTACACAGCAGGATGCCACTGGTGTAGCGAAGTACCACGGGTTCCAGTCACGGCTCGCCAATGCAGCGATCGAAGCGGGCGACGCGACCCGCCAGGAGGAGTAATAATGAGTGACGAGAGCTCGGATAGTGTGGTTCGCCGCACCCGGTTTAGTGGCGGCCCTGCCCGTGAATTCCTCTCGTCACTCGCCGCCGATGAGCGGCTCTTCGAAGCCGATCTCGCGGTTGATCGGGCCCATGTGGTGATGCTTGCTGAACAGAGCATTCTCCAGGAGCAGGACGCCGGGGCGATCCTTGACGCCCTGGCAATGGTCGAAGACCAAGGCCACGAAAATCTACCCGAGAGCGAAGACGTTCACGAGGCGATCGAGACCGCGGTCGTCGAGCGGCTTGGCCCGGTTGGAGGTCGGATGCACACGGCCCGCTCGCGCAATGATGAGGTCGCCGCCTGCATCCGCTACCGGCTCCGGGCAGATCTGCTGGACCTCTTGGGCACACTCGCCAGTGGCCGTGAAGCGCTGCTCGAGATGGCTGAAAGCGAGGCGCAGACGATCATGCCAGGGTATACGCATCTCCAACCCGCTCAACCCACCACCGTCGGACACTGGGCCGCCTCGTACGAATCAGCACTGGCGCGGGAGACGGAGCGGCTGCTCGATGCATATGAGCGCGTCAATCGGTCCCCACTCGGCGCCGCTGCGTTCGCAGGAACACCGTGGAACATCGATCGCGAACGGGTCGCTGATCTACTCGGCTTCAACGGGCTCATCGAGAATGCTACGGACGCGGTCGCGGCTCGGGATGTCCTCGTCGAGGTCGCAGCAGGACTAACGACAACGGCAATCGCGGTGTCCGGTTTGGCCGAGGATGGAGTCCTCTTTGCGAATCGGGGGTTCTTCGATCCGGCAGACGAGTATGCGTCAACCTCCTCGATCATGCCCCAGAAGAAAAACCCGGATGCGCTCGAGCTCGCCCGTGCCAGAGTGGGCGATGCAACTGCCGCCGTCGCCGGGCTCGTCGGCACCCTCAAGGGCCTGCCACGAGCATACAATCGTGATTTACAGCGGGCGACCGCGACGTTTTGGCCGGCAGTCGATGCGATCGGCCCAGCCGTCGAGGTAGCCGTCGGTACTATGACGACGGGGGACTGGGATACCGCGGCGCTCGAAACCGCCGCCGCGGAGGGATTCAGCACAGCGACCGGTGTTGCAGACCGGCTTGCCATGGCCGGAGTTCCATTCAGGAAGGCTCACGAAGCAGTTGCCGAGGCGGCCGAAGCAGCAGACGGGGTGCCGGATATCGAGGCCATCGACGCGGCCGTCCGGGCGGTGGTCGGTGAGCCTCTCGATGCGTTTGCGGACCGGGAGGCCATTGCCGACGCACTGGAGGTCGGGGAGAGTGTGGCAATGCGTAACTCGCGCGGCGGTCCCGCACCGCCAGCGCTGTCGGCATCACTCGAACGGGCACGAGACGCGCTCAGCGAGGATGTCGAAACGATCGATGCTCGCCGGAAACAGGTCGAGACGGCCGCGAACCGGCGGTCCGCGGAGGTGGCCGAGTATGTGTAAGCGGATGAGTCCGGACCGGAGCGGGCCGCCCCCGCGATCCCCACCCGGGGATCATATACCAATATCCTGATACGGAAAAGGCGGAAAATGCTTGAATCACCGTTCGAATAGTCTATCGGCCGGATTTCTAAAAGTGTGGTATTCTGATAAGTTCGACAGGTTTAAGTGGATCCACCGGCGATGACCGGCCACGATGGCAACCTGCATCGAGTGCGGTGCGGACGTGGCTTTACACGCGGATTTGGAGGTCGGAGAGATCATCGATTGTGACACCTGTGGCGCGGAACTCGAGGTGGTAGGGGTCGATCCCGTCGATCTCGATGCCGCGCCGGAGCTCGAGGAAGACTGGGGTGAGTAGGCCGATGCGTCTGGCGGCGGGTGACCAGGGATGAACGTCGGGGTCCTCTACTCACGTATCCGGCAGGATGAAAAGCTGCTGCTCAACGAACTCCGGGACCGCGACCACGACGTCACCAAAATCGACGTGCGCCGGCTCAATTATGGCCTCGACGAAGCGCCGGACGATTTCGACGGCGTCGATTTGGTCGTTGACCGCTGTCTAGCGACGAGCCGAAGCGTCTACTCGACGAAGTTCCTCGAAGCCTATGACGTGCCCGTCGTCAATTCGGCCGAAACGGCCGCGACGTGCGCAGATAAGGTCGATAACAGCCTTGCATTGTCCGCCGCAGACGTCCCAACTCCGGAAACCACGGTCGCATTTACGAAGGATGCGGCCATGGAGGCTATCGAGAGGTTCGGATATCCATGCGTATTGAAGCCGGTCGTCGGCTCCTGGGGCCGGCTCATGGCGAAGATCGACTCCCGGAGCGCTGCTGAGGCGATCCTTGAACACAAGGAAACTCTCGGTCACTACGAGCACAAGGTATTCTATGTCCAGGAATTCGTCGAGAAGCCTGGCCGGGACATCCGCGTTGTCGCAACCGATGGTGCGCCAGTTGCCGCGATGACCCGGACGGCCGACCATTGGCTGACGAATGCTGCCCAAGGCGGCGAGGTCGAGCCGTACGCTGTCGACGACGAAGTGGCGGACCTGGTTGCCCGTGCCTCAGCGGCCGTCGGAGACGGATTGCTTGGCGTCGATCTGATGGAGGTGGGATACGATGATGACACCGATGAAGTGGAAGGGTATACCGTTCACGAGGTGAACCACACAGTCGAGTTTAAGGCATTGAATTCCGTCGTCGACGTCGATGTCCCCGCTCGGGTCGTCGACTGGCTCGAGGAGCGTGCCGCGGCCACCGCGGGGGCGGTTGAAGCGTGACACTGACAGCAAGCATCATTGGCGCCAGCGGGTTTACCGGTGGCGAACTGCTTCGGCTTCTCGCCGGCCACCCCGAGTTCGAGGTGGTCCAGGCAACCAGCCGCTCGAAAACGAAGAAAACTGTCGGGCACGCGCACCCCAACTTGCGGGGCCTGGATTTGCGCTTTACCGATCCTGAGGATTTAGAGTCCGTGGACGTCCTATTTGCTGCGACGCCGCATGGGGTGTCAATGGAACGCATTGACGATTTTCGGAGTGTGGCTGATACAGTGATCGACCTTTCCGCGGATTTCAGGCTCGAGACCGCGGCCCAGTACGAGGAGTGGTATGACGGTCATGAACGGCCGGAACTACTGTCGGAATCGGTGTATGGCCTGCCGGAAGTCACGCGGGAAGCACTCCCCGGAGCTGACTTGATCGCTGCCGGAGGCTGCAACGCCACGGCAACGATCCTGGGCCTGAAGCCGCTACTCGACGCCGAAATTCTTGCGAGCGGCGAGCGTATCGTCGTGGACTTGAAGGTCGGCTCGAGTGAGGGGGGCGCTGGCGGTGGCGAGGCCTCCTCGCATCCGGAACGGTCCGGTGTTGTCCGGCCGTACGCACCGACTGGCCACCGACACGAGGCCGAGGTCGAACAGTTCCTCGGCGTGGAGACAGCGTTCACAGTCCACGCAGTCGATATGACCCGGGGGGCAAGTGCAACGTGTCATACGTTCCCCGCAGAGCCGGTTTCGAAAGGCGATTTGTGGAGCGCCTACCGTGAGGCCTATGAGGATGAACCATTCGTCGACCTGGTGGCT
Source organism: Haloarculaceae archaeon (assembly GCA_042219595.1). Taxonomy (GTDB): domain Archaea; phylum Halobacteriota; class Halobacteria; order Halobacteriales; family Haloarculaceae; genus CAYLJD01. Next base: position 20,279 of record JBDGPQ010000107.1, on the reverse strand, counting down.
GGCGGGGGTGGCGTCTACCGGTACCCCGAGCCGAAAGCTGTGGCGGGGACGAATCGGGCGGAGGTTGGCTTTGCAGTCGATCCAGGCAGCGCTCGCGTCGTCGCCTTTTCGGCGATTGATAACATGATGAAGGGCTCCGCAGGCCAGGCCGTCCACGCCGCCAACGTCGCATTGGGCTTGGAAGAGACGGCTGGCCTCGATTTCAAGGGCCTCCACCCCGTGGGGGCGCCATGACGATCGTGGTGAAGATCGGCGGCGCCCGGGCAGTAGAGCCCGGCAGCGCCATCGAGGATATTTCTTCGCTGGTTGAAGCCGATTCTGACCATCTCGGGGGCAGTGAGGGCGTCGATGCAGCTCGCGACGTGATTGTGGCGCACGGCGGATCCACAAAGGTCGACGAGACCTTGGAGCGGCTTGGGATAGAGCCGGACTATGTCGAAACTCCGTCCGGTGTGACTGGCCGGTTCACGGATGCGGAGACCTTGGAGGTTTTCGAGATGGTATTGCCGGGCGTGCTCAATACGGAGCTCGTGGCCAAACTGCAAACCGCTGGCGCCGATGCTGTCGGGCTCTCGGGCGTTGATGGCGGGCTGCTCTCCGGCCCCCGGAAGTCTGCCGTGCGGGTCCTTGAGGACGGTAAACGGAAGATACGTCGCGGTGATCACTCGGGCAGCCTGCAGTCGGTCAACACTGAGCTGCTGGAGGTTTTGCTGGACGCCGGCTACACACCGGTAGTGAGCCCGCCGATGGCAGGTGCGGAAGACGATGGCACCGTTACACCGGTCAATGTCGACGCAGACCGGACTGCGGCGGCGATCGCGGGTGCGCTCGACGCGACGCTCGTGTTTCTGACAGACGTCCCAGGTATTCTGACCGATCCCACGGACCGAGATTCGCTAATCCGAGAGGTCGATACCCCCGCGGAGTGGACGCGCGTAGAAGAGGCGGCCGCAGGCGGAATGGGACGGAAATTGATGGCCGCCCGAGAAGCGATCGAGGGCGGCTCGCCTGAGGTCATTGTTGCTGATGCCAACCTCGAGCGGCCGATCTATACAGCCATGGAGGGAGACGGGACCCATATCTATCCGGCTGCCCTCGTACAGGAGGGATCTGCATGAGTGGCTTCGTCTTTAGCGAGAAGCCAATCGAGATCGTCGAAGGTGACGGCGTCCACCTCTACGATGCTGACGGGACCGAGTACCTCGATGCCGGTGCGAGTTATGCGTGTGTCCCACTCGGCCATGGCCACTCATCTGTGCGGAATGCCATCCACGACCAGCTCGATCGCCTGACGTATGTCCAGGCGTCATACCCGGTTGCCGTTCGGACGGCCTTGTACGAGGCGTTGGCGACAGTTGCGCCAGGCTCGATCGGAAAGGTGTGGCTGTGCAATTCGGGGACGGAGGCAAACGAGGCAGCGTTGAAGTTCGCCCGGTCGGCCACGGGCGAGTCGAAGATCGTAGCGACGATGCAGGGCTTCCATGGGCGCACGATGGGGGCTCTGGCGACGACCTGGAAGGACGAGTACCGGACCCCGTATGAGCCATTGATCGGAGATGTAGAGTTCGTCCCCTATGATGATGCGGACGCGCTCGCGGATGCAGTCGACGACCGGACCGCCGCCGTGATTGTCGAACCGATCCAGGGCGAAGGTGGAATCAATCCGGCGAGCCACGAATATCTCCACGCTGCACGCGATCTGACCGACGGCGCTGGCACGGCGTTGATCTTTGACGAGGTCCAAACCGGTCTCGGTCGTACCGGAAGCTTTTGGACTGCCGACGATGCCGGAGTCGTTCCGGACATCATTACGGCCGCGAAGGGACTTGGCAACGGCCTCCCCATTGGGGCCACGTTGTGCCGTGACTGGATCGCTGACGAACACGGCTCGCATGCCTCGACTTTTTCGGGCGGGCCTGTCGTCGCAGCCGCTGCGAATGCCACCATCGAAACGATCGTCGATGATGATCTCGCTCAACACGCCGGCGCAGTTGGTGAGTACCTCCGGGAGGAGCTCGCTGCGGCACTCGGCGATGACGTCCGTGCGATACGCGGTGAGGGACTGATGATCGGAATCGAAGTTCGGCGTGGATCAAACCGCCTGCTTCGGGATTTGGCGCTCGACCATCACATACTCGCTCTTCCCGCCGGGCGGAGCGTTCTACGGCTATTGCCGCCGCTCACGATCGATCGTGGCCATGCAGACCGGCTCGTAGAGGCGATCGGTGAGGTGGTCGGATGAGCGAGGTCGAGGAAGCGACAGAGACAGCGGCGGCCAGGGAATTGCTCGTCAAGCTGGTGGGCATTCCGTCGGTCAGCGGCGAGGAACGGGCCTGTGCAGAACAGCTGGTGACCTACTTCGAAGAGCATGGTCGGAATGCGTGGGTCGACGAGGTCGGCAATGTGCGCGCCCCGGCCGACGATGGTGTCTTGCTCACGTCCCACATCGACACGGTACCGGGCGAGATTCCGGTGCGGGTAGAGTCAGCCCCGGCCGATACCGTTGCTTTCGGCGGCCATCGGCCGACAGAGGCCGAGTCGATCGATGTCCTTCGGGGGCGCGGCAGCGTCGATGCCAAGGGAAGTCTCGCTGCCATGGCTGTCGTCGCGATTCGTACGGGCGCGAGCTTTCTCGGCGTGGTCGGTGAGGAAGTCGATTCTCGCGGCAGCCGCCATGCTGTCGAGGATCGTGACGCTGCTCCCGAGGCTGTCATCAATGGCGAGCCCTCCGGGTGGGAGGGAATCACTCTGGGCTACCGGGGATTGCTCGCCGGCACATATGTCGCGACATCGGAGTCGGGACACTCCTCCCGGCCGGACGACAATGCAATTCAGGACGCTCTCCACTGGTGGCAAGACGTCGAAGCAGAGTTCGCCCACGATGAGTGGGTTCCGGTCTTTGAGCGGGTCACCTGCAAGCCGGTGGGTATCAATGGTGGTATCACCGAGGATGGGCTCTCCGTCGAAGCGACGATGGACGTACAGCTGCGGGTCCCACCGGCGTACACGACTGATGAGATCCGCGAACTCGCAGATGGCCTGCTCGAGAACGGCACGGTCAACTGGCACGATCGGGTCGAACCAGTCATGATGAGTCCGCGGACGCCTGTCGCGCGAGCGTTCCGTGCGGCGGTCCGCGCCGAGGGTGGTGAGCCTCGTCTGTTGCGCAAGACCGGGACGAGCGACATGAACGTGTTCGCCCGTCACTGGGACTGCCCAATGGTAACATATGGTCCGGGCGACTCCGATCTCGATCACGCGCCAAACGAACACCTCGCTCTCCCCGAGTATGACGCTTCGGTCCGCGTCCTAGAACGGGTCACAGAGCGGCTCTTAGGAGATTAAGATGGATTTCATCGATGTCGACGACTTGACGCGCGAAGAACTCGGGGCCGTTCTCGACCGCGCGGCTGCGCTGAAGGCCGGCGCCGGTCCGGCCGCTCGACCCGCCCCGCTCTCAGGCGCAACGCTTGGAATGATCTTCGAGAAACCATCGACAAGAACCCGAATCTCCTTCGAAACGGGGATGACCCAGTTGGGCGGCCACGCAATCTTTCTCGGCCCCGATGACATCCAACTCGGCCATGGTGAGCCCATCAAGGATACCGCACGGGCAGTGTCACGGTATGTCGATTTCCTGATGGCCCGGATGTTCGACCACGGGGACGTGGTGGAGCTGGCCGAGTATGCAACCGTCCCGGTGATCAATGGCCTCACCGACGATGCCCATCCGTGTCAAACCCTCGCGGATCTGCTGACAATTCGCGAACGGTTCGGCTTTGATGCGAGTGTCGCGTGGGTCGGCGACGGCAACAATGTAGCACAATCGTTCATCCTCGGCGCGGCGATGGTCGGGCTCGATCTGACAGTCGCAACGCCAGAGCCGTATGCTGTCGATGAAGGGGTCCTCGATCGGGCCGAAAAACTCGGGACTGCTCCTGAAACGACACGCGACCCGGAGGCGGCGATCGCCGCGGCAGATGTCGTGTATACCGACGTCTGGGTGAGTATGGGTCAGGAGGATAAGCGCGCCGAGAAACTCGCCGCGTTCGAGGGGTTCCAGATTACCGCCGAGCGGCTCGGTGACCGTGCCCTTATGCACTGCTTACCCGCTCACCGCGGCGAGGAGATCACCGATGAGGCTCTCGAAAGCGAGACCGCCCTGGTTTGGGAGCAGGCGGAGAATCGACTGCATGCCCAAAAGGGGCTCCTCGTCTGGTTGCGCGACCAATAACGGCACTTTGACCGCCCCACTTTTGCCCGACGGGAGCCAGTCATAGCCAATGACGAACCTCGAGCTCACTGCCGAGGTAGCCCCCGAGGCCACCGACGGCGTCTGGCTGGCGTGCATTGAGTGCGGTGACACCTTCGCCCCGTTCGATGCCATCCGCTACACATGCGAAACCTGTGATGGGCTACTCGAGGTCCGGTATGCAGACCTGCCGACCTGGGAGGACTTTACCGGCGACGGTGTGTGGCGATATGCCGCCGCGTTACCGTTCGATGCAGGTGTATCGCTTCCAGAGGGGGACACGCCGCTCCATGAGGTGCCACGGCTCGAAGCCGAGATCGGCGTCGATCGACTCCGGGTCAAACACGAGGGCATGAATCCGACGGGAAGTTTCAAAGACCGGGGCATGACCGTCGGCGTCCGAGCAGCTGAGGCAGTCGGTGTCCGACGGCTCGCGTGCGCGTCGACCGGAAATACGAGTGCGGCACTCGCGGCCTATGGGGGCCGAGCAGGGCTGGAGACGCTGGTGCTACTCCCGGCTGGAAAGGTGGCCGCTGGTAAGGTCGCGCAGGCCAGTCTCCATGGCGCGCGCATTCTCGAGGTTGACGGAAATTTCGATGTTTGTCTCGATATCGTGTCCGATCTCGCAGACCGCGGCGCGGCCTACTTGCTGAATTCACTCAACCCATTTCGGCTCGAGGGGCAGAAGACGATCGGTCTGGAAATTCTTGAGCGCTTTCGTGCCGAGGAGGGTGGCTACCCCGACCGGATCATACTCCCGGTCGGTAATGCCGGCAACACCGCAGCCTTGTACAAGTGCTTCCGTGAACTGGTCGCCGCAGGAGCGATCGAGGACAGTGACGTGCCGAAGCTTGTGGGCGTGCAAGCGGATGGTGCGGCTCCGATGGTCGAGGCCATCGAAGAAGGGTGGGAAGCCATCGAACGGTGGGATGAGGTCGAAACACGGGCAACGGCGATTCGTATCGGTAATCCCGTCAATGCGCCAAAGGCGCTCCCGGGGATCCGGGCGACCGGCGGCACCGCTATCGCCGTCTCCGATGCGGAAATTACCGACGCTCAACGTCGTCTCGCCGCAGAAGGTGTGGGCGTCGAGCCCGCATCAGCGGCCTCGATCGCCGGGCTGCGAGCATTGCGGGAGAGGGGGGATATCGCGGCGAATGAACGCGTTGTCTGCTTAACAACTGGCCACTTGCTCAAGGATCCCGAAGCCGCGGCGGCTGCCGGGACTGAGCCCGAACCGGTCCCCGGAACGACGGAAGGCGTGCTCGAGCACCTGGAAGCATCATAGCCGGCGTCACGGACGGACGGTGAAGTGGCCGTCACGGACTTCTTGGAGCGTGGCAGATTCGCGCAGCTTGACGATCGAACCGGTTGGTTGTGTAATGCGATCGTGCGCCGCCTCTACACGGCCCAGTGCGCCGCGAAGTTGTGCGATGGGCGGCTCCTGAGCTGCACCACAGCGATAGATCGTAAGCAGCGGTCGGTCGCCGGCGTACACGACCACATGAGCATGTCGAGGGAGATGCCACGCATCTTCCCCAGCGACGGAGAGGCGGTTCATTCCGCATCCAAGCGGATGTGCTTGGTCTCGATGATTCGCTCGTCCTCATTGAGGCGGTCAAGGACCGCAGCGGACGGTGGCTCGTCGAGGTTGTACACGGACAGCGCCTCGCCGCCGATCACTTCCCGGCCGTTGAACATGCCCGCGATATTGATGTCTGCGTCACCGAGCACTGTCCCGACGAATCCAATCACACCCGGCTCATCCCGATTGCGTGCGACCAGCATGTGGCCGTGGGGGATGGCTTCGACGCGGAACCCGTCGATACGAACGATCCGGGGCTCCCCGCCGGCGAATTGGGTGCCACACACACTGACCTCGTGGTCATCATTGCTCACGCGGACCGTGACCAGTGACTGGAAATCTTCCGCAACATGGCTCATCAACTCCCGTACGTCGATTCCTCGGTCAGCAGCGACTTGTGTGGCATTGACGGCGTTGACCTGCCACTCAAGCGGCTCAAACACGCCTTTCAACGCGCTCGCTGTGACCAGATCGACATCCTCATCAGCGATATCGCCGGCGTATTCGACCTCGACTGCTTCGACGCGATCATCGAACAATTGGACGGCGATTTTGCCCGCCGTTTCCGCGAGATCGATATATGGCCTGATCCGTGGAAATGCGCTTTCATCAACAGATGGGGCGTTCAAGGCGTTTGCCACCGGCTCGTCGGCAAATGCTGCCAGTACCTGCTCGGCGGTCGAAATAGCGACGTTCTGCTGAGCGGCCTCCGTGGAGGCCCCTAGATGTGGTGTCACAACAACATCGTCGACCGATAGTAACGGGTTGTCCGGCGACACGGGCTCGTCCGCAAACACGTCCACGGCCGCACCGCGAAGAGTGTCATCCGCGACAGCGGCGGCAAGCGCGCTCTCGTCAACGATGCCTCCACGGGCGCAGTTGACCACATATCCGCCCTCAAGCCGTTCGAGTTCGGGACGACCGATCATTTCCGCGGTTTCGTCCGTCAGCGGTGTATGAATGGTGAGAAAGTCCGCCCGGTCGAGACAGGCATCGAGGTCGTCAACAAGTTCGGCCCCGAGTTGTGCGGCACGGTCTTCGCTGATGTATGGATCGAAGGCGACGAGGTCCATTCCGAGGCTCCCAAGACGCTTGCCCACCTCCTGGCCGACTCGGCCAAAACCGAGGACCCCGAGAGTTTTGTCATTGAGTTCGGTCCCGAGAAAGGCGCCCTTGGCCCACTCACCATTTTTGAGGCGATCATGGGCCTGGGGAATCGAGCGAGCCGTGGCAAAGGCCATGGCAACGGTGTGTTCCGCAGCAGCCCGGACGTTGCCCTCCGGAGCATTCGCCACGATAACGCCGTGTTCAGTCGCCGCATCGATATCGATGTTGTCAACGCCGATGCCTGCTCGGCCGACGATCTCCAGCTCCGGAGCGGCATCGAGGAGCGCGGCGTCGACCTCAGTACCCGACCGCACGATCAAGGCGTGGACATCCGACACCGCCTCCCGAAGTGCGGCCCCCTCGAGGTCGTATCCCGTCTCGACCTCGTGGCCGGCCTCGCGGAGGCGTCGAATACCCGCGTCGGCAATCGGATCCGTCACGAGAACCTTCATGCGCGACCGGAGCGCGTGGGCCGGGATAACGCTTGTTTTTGCGGTGCCGCCGCTGGCCGTGGAAGGCTCACGTCCCCCGATTCATCGCCAGGCCGGCAACGAGGCCGCCTCCGCGAGCGGCAAACGGAGAAAAGCCTCGTCTTCGGCGACATCGGCGATGATGAACTCCTCCACCGTGCCCTCCTCAACGGCTGCCATCACCGTCGCTTGTGGCCGCCCGACCGCTCCCACGGCATCCGACTCCATGCTTGTCAACGTGTACCATCCCACCTATTAAAGCCACCGGATCGCTCGTCTATCGAGATCTGGGCGGTCGCCGAAGTGTAAGGTCTTAGTACGTGCGAGGGGGAAGTGCGGGCAGTATGAAGGTCGCTGAGGTGATGACGCCGCGGGCCGAGGTCGTCACGGCTGAGGTGCCCGGCACCCGGGACGACGTGCTCGAGCACCTCCAAGACCGGGCCTTCTCCTCGGTCCCGGTCGTCAAAACGGAGGGGGACCAGGAGGAGTTTCGCGGTCTCGTCACTCGGCAGGCGCTCATTGAGCAGCCCGATGAAGATCAACTCGCGCTCCTTGTCGAGGAGGTCCCGACGATCGAAGCGGACGCGGCGTTGGCCGATCTGTGTGGCCTGATGGTCCGGGAGTCGGCTCGGCGCGTCCCGGTTGTCGACGGGGAGCTTGAGGGCATTGTCACGATCACTGATGTCGTTCGCGCCATTGCCAACGGCGTTCTCAAAGCTGAAGTCTCGGTTGGGGAGGTCGGGCGCCGGGACGTCAATTGTGTGTACGCTGGGACACCGCTATCTGTCGCCGAACGTGAGCTCTCCTTCGCCGGCGTGCCCTACGCAGTGGTGCTCGATGAATCGAGTGAGCTCACGGGCATGCTCACCGAGGTCGACATCATCGACGTGGCCGAGGTTGTGGAGGGGGAGGCCGATACGGGTGAATCTCTAGCTAACGAGGATGACGAGTGGGCATGGGAGGGCATCAAGGCGGTCGGGAATCGATACATGCCGACCCGTAATGTCGAGCTCCCGGATGGAACGGTCGCTGAATTCATGACACCAGACCTGGTCACCATCGGGACCCGCCGATCTGTCCAGGACGCCGCCCAGCTGATGATCGAACACGACATCGAGCAGATACCGCTTGTGAGTGGTGACGAGCTCATCGGGATTGTGACGGATATGGCGCTACTGGAGGCCGCCGAATGACAAGCGAGGGCGAGCGCCTTTCCGAGCTCGCCAAACGCCGTGGCTTCTTCCTACAATCGGCTGAGGTGTATGGCGGCGTGGCTGGTTTCTATACATATGGTCCGCAGGGCGCTACCCTGAAGGCCAATATCGAAGATGCCTGGCGGGATCGATTCGTCACCCGTGAGGGACACATGGAAGTGAGCGCGCCGGATGTTATGCCGGAAGCCGTCTTCGAAGCGTCAGGTCATCTCGATGGTTTCGACGATATGATCATTGAATGTCCAGAATGCGGCGAGAGTCACCGTGCCGACCATCTTGTCGAAAATGCGACTGACGTCGCAGAGGCGGAGTCGATGCCCGCGGAGGACATTGGAGAATTGATCGCAGCGCATGATATTACCTGCCCGGCCTGTGGAACGGCCCTCTCGGGTGAACCCGTCGACGAATTCAACTTGATGTTCCAGACGGCAATTGGCCCCGGAACCGGCCAACCAGGGTATCTTCGACCAGAGACCGCCCAGGGAATCTTCGTGGAGTTCCCCCAATTAGCCGAGTATGCCCGCAATCGCTTACCATTCGGTGTAGCGCAGATCGGGAAGGCGTATCGCAACGAAATCAGCCCCCGCAAGGGACTGGTCAGGGTCCGCGAATTTACCCAGGCCGAACTCGAGCTGTTCGTCGACCCGGAAACCGATGAGCCACCGCTTGAGCGCGTAGCTGACGTCGAACTGCGCCTCTACTCCGGCACAGCTCAGCAGAACGGGGGCAGCGTAGAGCGGCTCAGCGTCAGCGAAGCGGTGGACACCGGAACGATCGCGGAACCGTGGATTGCCTATTACCTTGGCCTGGCGACACCGTGGTACGAGCGGATCGGAATCGATATGGAGCGATTTCGCTACCGCCAGCACCTGCCGGGCGAGCGTGCCCATTACGCTGCAGACTGTTGGGATGCTGAGACGGAGGTCGATGGCGATTGGATCGAAGTTACCGGGTTCGCGACCCGTGGCGACTACGATCTCCGCAAACACGAGGAGTACTCCGGAGAGGATTTCTCGGTCTTCCGGCCATACGATGAGCCAGTGCGCGTCGAGCGTCCGACGGTGGATCCCGATATGAGTGTGCTCGGTCCCGAATTTGGAGGGCAGGCCGGCGCTATAGCCGAGGCGCTCGAAACTCTAGTCAACCGGGACCCGGATGCCTTCCGGGATGCCGATGAGACCGTAACCATCGACGTCGATGGAGAAAGCCTCGATATTCCGCTATCGGCAACGAACTTTGCCATTGAGGAGGTCACCGAGTCGGGCGAGCACATCACGCCCCATGTGATCGAGCCCTCATTTGGCATCGGGAGACTCGTCTACAGCGTGCTCGCCCATTCGCTGGCAACCGACGAAATCGACGGTGAAGAACGGACTGTCCTCCGGCTTCCGCCAACAGTCGCGCCGACGACCGTCGGCGTATTTCCGCTCATGGATCGAGATGGTCTCGCCGAGCAGGCCCGCAATGTCGCGGATCGTCTCAGGACCGCCGGTATCGCAGTGACGTATGACGATACCGGCGCGATCGGCCGACGATATCGACGTCAGGACGAAGTCGGGACTCCCTACTGCGTCACCATCGATTACGACACCCTTGACGATGGAACGGTGACCGTCCGTGACCGGGATACAACTGCCCAGCAACGGGTGTCGATCGACGACCTGGCGGGCACGATCACCAATCTCGTCGCCGGTGACGTCAGCTTCGGCGAGGGTTGACTCGTGGCCACGTGGGGCGAACTCGCGATCACCCGGCGGCTACTACATCTTAGCGGGTCTCTCATACCCCTCCTATATATCGTGAACGTGTTCTCCTGGCATGCTGTACGGCTGCTGCTGGCCCTGGGAGCCGCCGTGGCGATCGTGCTCGAGGTAATTCGGCTGTTCGTCGGCCTGGAATGGCGTATTTTCGAGCGGCTGACCCGTCCGTACGAGCGATCAAACCCGGCTGGCTACGCAGTTGCAGTACTCGCAGCGGGGATCGTGGTCTGGTTGTTCGATCCACGCATCGCCGTTCCTGCGATCCTACTTCTTACAATCGTCGACCCGGTCGCCGGTGTGATGGCCGATCTCGACGAGGTGGATAGCGTTGACCGCTTGAAGTCGCCGTGGGTAATGGCGGCAACGTTCGGCGTCGCATTGTTGGTCGCACTGCCTCTATTGCCACTTCGAGCCGCACTTCCGGCCGCAGCTGTCGTCGTCGCCGCGGATTCCATCAAACCCAGAGTTTTCGGGTTCGTCATCGATGATAACGCCTCGATCCCGCTGGGTGCAGCACTGACGTCCTGGATCATTCTTGCCCTGACCTCGTAGGGGCACTTTCACCGGGCTGTGGGAACCCTTAACCGCGCGCCGGCGGTACTATCATCAATGGCGACGGAGGGCGAGACGGTCGAGTGGCCACTCGTGAGGTCGGGTGCCCTCGAGCGCCGAGCCTATCAGCTCGATCTCGCGGAAGCAGCCCTCTCCGGAAACACGCTCGTTTGTCTTCCGACCGGACTCGGGAAAACGGCCGTTAGCCTGCTAGTGACGGCACGGCGACTCAAGGCGACAGGCGACCGTGCGCTCCTGCTCGCGCCGACGAAGCCGCTCGTTTCCCAACACGCTGATTTTTACCGCCGGGCACTCTCGATTCCCGACGAGAAGGTCGTCGTACTGACCGGGGAAGTCCGTCCCGACGAGCGGGCCGACCAATGGGAGAGTGCACAAGTCGTCGTCGCCACCCCCCAGGTTATCGAGAACGATTTGCTCGGCAATCGAATTTCCCTCGCTCAAGTGAGCCATCTCACGTTCGATGAGTGTCATCGCGCCACCGGTGAGTACGCGTATAACTATATCGCCGAGCGGTACCGGGCCGACGCCGTCAACCCGCTCGTGACCGGGATGAGCGCGTCGCCCGGCGATGATGCCGACGCGATCCTCACCGTGTGCGAGAATCTTGGCCTCGACAACGTCGAAGTGATGACGGAGGACGACGCAGACGTCGCAGCACATACCCACGAAACGAATGTCGAGTGGGAGCACGTCGAGCTGCCCGATACGGTTGTGGATATCCGCGACGCGCTCCATGACGTAATCCGGGATCGGATGGAAGACTTGAAACAAATCGGCGTCACGGACACGACAGACCCCAGTCTCTCCGAAGACGAGATTCAGCGCATTCAGGGTCGAGTGAGCGATCTCATGGACGCGGACCAATCCGAGGGGTACCGCGGTATGAGTCTGCTCGCAGAGGTTCGCAAGCTCCGCACTGCCGTGACGTATGCTGAAACCCAGAGTGTCGAGGCCTTGCAGCGCTATCTTGACCGCCAACAAGAAGCTGCCCGCTCCTCCGGCGCTTCAAAGGCGGACCAGCGACTGGCCGCGGACCCGACGGTGCGGAGAGCGAAACGGATGGCTCGAGAATATGACGACATCCACCCGAAATTTCGTCGCAGCCGGATGTTGATCGCTGAGACGCTTGGCATCCGCGACGGGGAGCGGGTTATTGTCTTTACAGAGTCACGCGATACGGCGGAAACATTATCCGAGTTTCTCGGTGAACACTTCGACGTCGAGCGGTTTGTCGGCCAGAGCGATACGGACGGAAGTGCAGGAATGACACAGGCCGAGCAACAAGACACGATCGAGCGGTTCCGGTCGGGTGAATTTTCCGTGCTTGTCTCGACATCAGTGGCGGAAGAGGGGCTCGACGTCCCCGAAGTTGACCTTGTCCTGTTTTACGAGCCGGTTCCCACGGCGATTCGCTCGATCCAACGAAAGGGACGGACTGGACGACAGACGAGTGGGCGGGTCGTTGTTCTGCTCGCCGAAGGAACAAGGGATGAGGCATTCTTTTGGAAGTCCCGCCAGGACGAGCAGCGGATGGAGGAGCAGCTCCGGGCCCTCAAAGACGTCGCTGGCGATCTCGAGGCGGAACTTCGAGAGGGCGAAGGCAGTGACGATGCAGAGCCGCCCGACGGGCAGGCCGGGCTGGATGCCTTCGAATCGGCGGGCGATGGGGCTCCGGGAGCGGAAGAAAACGACGGGGTGCTGGCAACCGCTGACGCCGCTACGGAAAAGATCAACATCGTGATCGATCAGCGTGAGCTCGAATCATCGATTGCTCGAGATCTTTCGACGCGGGATGGCATCGAAACCCGACTAGAAACACTTGCAGTCGGGGACTACGTCTGCTCAGACCGGGTCGTCATCGAGAGAAAAACTGTCGCAGATTTCCTCGACACGCTCGTTGGCGGGGACCGCTCGCTCTTCGATCAGGTGGGGGACGCTGGCCGGCACTACGCCCGGCCAGTCGTCATTATTGAGGGAGAGGATCTCTACGGCGAACGGAACGTCCATCCATCCGCAATTCATGGGGCACTAAGCTCGCTGTCGGTAGATTTCGGGGCGAGCGTTTTGCGCACACGCGACGCAACCGAAACGGCAGATCTCGTGGCGACGATCGCCAGACGTGAGCAGGAATCCGGGGACCGAGACATTAGCATCCATGGAGAGAAACAGTCCCGAACGCTAGACGAACAGCAGGTATACGTTGTCGCATCGATCGCCGAGGTCGGCCCGGTCACCGCGCGAACGCTGCTCGAGCATTTCGGAACTGTCGAATCCGTGATGACAGCCGACGAGGAGGCATTGCGGGGGGTCGAAGGGGTTGGGGAAGTGACCGCACAACGCATCCGAGAGGTCGTTAGCAGCGACTACGAGGGTTAGCGGGTTGCCTGCCGGACCGCCGACAAAGCCTCGGCAGCCTCCCGCGTCGCGGAGAGCAGTTCCCGAGTCCGTCCGAGGTCCTCAGCACCCTCAGCGCGACGTGCCAGGTCGTTAACGGATCGTGTCAGCGACGCCGTTGCTGGGCTGAGGTCATTTTCGAGGGCTGATTCACCGACCGCACCTCGAGACTCGCCAGCAGCTGAGCCGACCGTTGACGGTTCAGTGTTACGAGCAGAGGGCGCAGCGTCCTCCGCCGTATCTTCCCCATCCGATACTCCGCCTGCCGGGCTCGCCTCCATATCAGCGTTCTCGTGCCCTGCAGCCTCGCCATCGCCGCCGAATTGAACGCGTGTGTCCTCCGGTGTGGCTACCTCGAGTTCCTCGGTTTCCGTTTCGGAGTCCTGGTCTTCTTCGGCGGCGTCTGTATCCGGCCGGCTGACGGTCTTTTCGCAAGTAGCACAGAATTCTTGCCCATCGTACCGAAAAATCGGATCGCCGCAATCCTGGCAATGGGCGTTCGTCATGGTCGCGCCCTTGAGCAACAACTCGCTCATCCGCTCAGTGACTTCCCGTTTTTGCTCCTCACGCTCGTATTTCTCCCGTAAACGTTCCCGCTCTGCCTCCTTGTCGAAATCGCTCATTGGTCGAAGGAGGGAGTCGAACGGAAAAAGGGCTTGCGGGCCGACGTGGCGTTCCGAAGCTGGTTTCACGTCGGCAGCGGAAGGTATGCTATGGCAAAGGTCAGCATCGTCGGCGCCGCCGGCACTGTCGGCGCCGCCGCGGGTTATACGATCGCACTCGAAGGTGTCGCAGATGAACTCGTGTACGTCGATATCCCCGAGCAAGAAGACGTGACTGTTGGTCAAGCGGCGGATACGAACCACGGCCGCGCGTATGATGCGAATACGGTGGTCCGCCAGGGAGACTATGCCGATACAGCGGGCTCCGACGTCGTGGTCATTACCGCCGGCCTCCCCCGATCACCCGGCGATACGCGGCTCGACCTCGCTGAAGATAATGCGCCGATTATGGAGGACATCCAATCGTCGCTAGCCGAACACAATGACGACTTCATCTCCGTCACGACCTCAAATCCGGTCGATCTGCTCAATCGCCACCTCTACGAATCGGGTGGGCGCGCCCGCGAGCACGTCATCGGCTTTGGTGGGCGGCTGGACTCATCGCGGTTTCGATACGTACTCTCGGAGCGGTTCGGTGTACCCGTTCGGAATGTCGAGGCGACGATCCTCGGAGAGCATGGGGATGATCAGGTCCCCGTGTTTTCGAAAGTGCGGGTCGATGGGGAGGATGTTTCGTTCGACACCGATGAGCGTGAGGCAATCCTTGCAGATCTCCAAGAGAGCGCCATGAACGTCATCGAGCGAAAGGGTGCCACCGAATGGGGGCCAGCCCGCGGTGTTGCACACATGGTTTCGGCAATTCTCCGAGATACGGGTGAGGTCCTACCAGCATCTGTGCCGCTTGATGGCGAATTCGGCCACGAAGGAGTCGGTCTCGGTGTACCTGTCAAATTGGGGTCGAACGGGGTCGAGGAGATCATCGAGTGGGATCTCTCGGAGTATGAAGAAGAGCAGCTGCAAGCGGCCGCCGATAAATTGAGCGACCAGTACGGGAAAATCAGCTAGTCCTCTCGCCAGCGGTCGGGAACCTGGATGCTATATCGGCCATCTTCCTGGAGAGCGATGATGTATTCTTCACGGTCATAGAGCTCCATGAGATTGAGTTCGTACTGGCCGGGCTCGACTACCTTGATCGATTCGAACTGCTCGTTGAGTTCCGCCCGCAGTTCCGCTAGGCCTGGCCGTTCATCTGCAGCGGCCTCCTGAGTATCGTCTACAGACGCTGCGTCGTCGAGGTCGGTTTCGGACTCTACATCGGCCGCACTGACGGCGAGCTCGCTCGGTGAGACGACGTCCGAACGAGCACTCGCCTGGGCGGCGTCCTCGCCCCCGACCAGATCGCGAACAGTGGTGGCCGCGTTCCCGACGGTACCGGCGATCGATCCGTCCGGCGCCGCCGGTTCGGGCGGCTCAGCCGGCTCAGGCTCGTCGGGCGGCTCCTCAGCATGGAACTGGAATGTCGTTCCACCGCAGTCCGGACATCCCGAGAGCATCTCGGTTGATCCATCGGCGAACACGCGACCACAGTCTGTACACTGATGTGGCATTATCGGCGGGAAACCAGCGTCCTGATCAATGTCTCGTCCTTATGGAGCGTCTCGATCTGATTCGCGGGGCCGATGACGGTCAACTTCTGAGCGGATTGTTTCCCCATCAATCGGTCGAGGAAACTCGCGTCCGCGGTCTCCGACCGGGGATACGTCTCGATCTCGAGGCCAGTAAATTCGTCTGGGCTGATTTCCGTCATCGTCACTTCGATCAGCCGCGACTCTTCGTCGGGTGAGAGTCCCTCCTCGAGGATCACAATATTCCCCTCACGGACACCGTCCAGGATCATTCGGATTTTCTCCATGGAGGTCAGCCCTTCCATCCGGGCGCCGCTGATGAGGTCGATCTGCACGCCTTCTCCAGGATCTATGGCTTCAGCCATGAGGGATCACCCGAAGTACTCCGCGATTTTATCGTAGACCTCGTCCATATTGTCCCCTTCGAGGGCGGATACGGGAGTGGTCTCGTGCTGCGGGAACGCGTCGCGTATCCGTTTAACGCTAGCGTCCTCTAAGTCGATCTTATTCGCGAGTATCAGTACAGGGAGATCCTGACTTTCGATTATGCCGATCAACATCGTGTTGACCTGTGTGAAGGGGTCCTCGGCGGCGTCGAGCACGTAGATCACGCCATCGACGTCCTCACGCAGCCAATGCATGGCCTCTGCGACGCCCTCCGTGGCTTCGCGCGAGCGTCTCACTGCATCCTCCTCGTCCATGTCATGCTCGAGGAAGTCCGTGTAATCGACCTTGGTCGTCACACCGGGCGTGTCGACGATGTCGATCGTAACTGTGCTCCCGTTGCGCTCGATTTCCACGTTCTCTTTTCGGCGGGCCCGCCGCGTTTCGTGAGGTACGTGGCTCTCGGGGCCGACCGCGTCACCGTGTTCCGTCCAGTCGCGGGCGATGCGGTTCGCTAAGGTGGTCTTGCCCGCGTTCGGCGGTCCATAAATGCCAATGCGCTTTGGTTCGTCCTCCGCGAACAGCACTGACGCTGCCCGCGAAATGCTGGATTTCAGGTCTGTGAGCAGTCCCATCCTATCCTCCCGGCCCCGAGTGGGGCTTGGCGATCCTGCCGAGTCTATCCACTTAAGGATGCGTCAGACGGCCGTCAGACCCAAGGAATCGCTGTCGTTGTCCCGCATGATCGACGAAAGATTGTCAGCCGTCTGCCCCCCAACCCCCTCGCTTCAGGTGGAGATCACATCTGCTCTTCCCCCAGCATCCCTGCAATATGCTGTACCGGCCATTTTCTCCACTTTGGAGTGTGCTACAAGCGATTCTAGTTGACCGCTACGAAAACTCCTATTCTACCGCGATCGTCCCGCCCGACCGGCTCTCTTCCACTGCGGGTCCGGTTGTTGTCATCCGCACATATAATTTGTTGTTTATAACCGGTCAGAATTCTGGGTCGGTGGTTGCTGCCGCTGCAGTCGAAATCAAGGGGTGGGGGGCCGACGAGTTGTTAACGAACAAAACCGGCGCTGTCTACTATCGGTGTCGTGCTCGTCACCACGACTGCTGCTTCCAGATTTGAAACCGTCTGCGGACGAGGACATATCCTCAGGTCGCCGGAATGTCAGCGATCTCTGGCCTGGAGAGTTACTTAGGCACGAAGGCGGAGCCAGCCCAAACCCGGAATTCGCAACTCCGCAGTCCCAACGACCCACTCGGGTCGCACTGGCCGGCTTAACTGGCTCGGCTCAACTTGATCGTACTGTCGATTCGCATCGCCTTTTGTTATGAACCCGGCATGGTCGGCGGGGCAGTACTCGATATCTGCACAGGTTTGTGCGGTGCCAAGGTGAGAGTCATCGGCCTCTTTGACCCAGTTCTCCCCCGCTTCGACCCAAAACATCGCTCGATGGATGATCGGTGTCCTTGCACCGTTTCCGTCAGGGCGATACACGATGACGTCCCCGGGCGCTCCAAATCGACTATAATTGGAAGCCAAGGCATTGGCACGGGTGACAACCCCGGTCGATCCAACGGCACCCGGCCCAGCAAACCGGTGCTCTTCCATGACGAACACAAGATCGTTGCGCTGCATGTTGGGCTCCATACTCCCACTCTCAACTGCGACAAGCGGTGGCCATACCCCGCTCACTGCGAAAAGGTAAGCACCGACCAGCGCGACCGCGAGCATGCTTGCGATGAGGTCCCGGATGAAGGGACGCCAGGACCCCTCTGAGGCATCCCGGTCTTCGGGCTGCGGACCGGCCATCGAGGCTACCTTTCGGTGGTTGCGGGTTCAACCTTCTGCTCTCCGCCGGCATCCTTTTGCGGTGGCCACGCCTTCGGCAATTGTGCCGCTTGAGACGTCGGTCGAGGTTGTCCGAGCCCTCGCCGAGCGGGGATACAACGCGGATCGGGAAGCAGTAACCCTCCTAGCGGACGCAGACGATTCAGCCGCAGCCATCGATCGCGCCGTTGCGGCAGCTTCCAATGCGGGTACGACACTCCGTGCCGATGATGTCCGCGCCGCACTCGAGGCGAATCCGGCTCCTGCAGAGGCGACGGACCCCTCAATTTCGGGTGGAGCGGAAGCAGTAGAATCGCCTGGGAGTGGCGGCTCCCCTCCAGATGAAACGATGGGGTTGGCGGGGATGCAGATTGCTCGGGACATGACCGGTTGGAGCACTGGGACGGGGAGCTACGGGGACTTCCTATCAGTTTTCAGGGACCGCTATGAGCGGATTGCAGCGATGCTGCGTGGACGGGTGAACCACCGGCCCGCCGATGCCATTCAATCAATGGCACCGGGGAGCGAGGCGGCCATCATCGGAATGGTTGCTGATATCAGATCAACTGCTGGGGGCCACTGGCTGATCGAACTTGAGGATACGACCGGCACCTTTCCGTGTCTTGTGCTCTCCGATCGGGACATCGCGGACGCAGTCCAGGACCTCATGCTCGATGAAGTGATTGCTGTGGAGGGGACTTTGGCTGATGACGCTGGCGTTCTTTTCGCCGACACGCTGTACCATCCCGACATTCCGCGGACCCACGAGCCCTCTACTGCGGATCGGCATGTCCGCGCCGCGTTGATTTCCGACATCCACGTCGGCAGTCAGGAGTTTCTCGACGATGCGTGGCGAAGGTTTGCCGATTGGCTCCATTCCGACGAGGCTGCCGCCGTCGAGTACCTGCTTATTGCCGGTGATATGGTCGAGGGCGTCGGCGTTTATCCCGATCAAGATGAAGAACTTGATATCGTCGACGTCTATGATCAGTATGCCGCCTTTAGTGAGCGCCTGAAGGAGGTTCCCGGAGACCTCGAGATCGTGATGATCCCGGGGAACCACGATGCGGTCCGGCTTGCAGAGCCTCAGCCGGCCTTCGATCAGGAACTTCGGGAGACGATGGCCGCCCACGATGCTCGGTTCGCCTCGAATCCGTCAGTCGTCGATATTGAGGGCGTCTCGATACTGATGTACCACGGGGTGTCACTCGACGAAGTGATTGCGGAACTGCCGTCCGATGCGGCTTCCTATGAGAGCCCTGAAGCCGCGATGGCCCAGTTACTCCGGAAGCGACATCTCGCACCACAGTTCGGCGGCCATACGCGACTCGCACCCGAGTCAGAAGACCATCTGGTTATTGAATCCGTGCCGGACGTCTTCCATGCTGGACACGTCCACAAACTAGGCTACGGGCAATATCATGGCGTTCTCACCATTAACTCCGGATGCTGGCAGGGCCAAACAGCGTTTCAGGAGAGCGTTAATCTTGACCCTGATCCTGGGTATGCGCCTATCGTCGACCTCGATACGCTGGAGCTCACGATACGAAAGTTCGTGTAATGGCTGTACGCCAGACGAATGCCCGCCGACGATAGCACGAACCGCCAGGCCCCTCACTGCTCGAGGACGCCCCGCTTCCGGAGTTCGGCTTCCAATTCATCCATGGTTTCGACGATCACGTCACACGCCGGCGCAACCGCATCTTTTGGCGCGAACCCAATCGCAACGCCAGCAATATCGAGCATTGGGAGATCATTTGCACCATCGCCGACCGCAATGGTCTCGGTCAAAGGAACGCCCTTGTCGTCGGCAAGTTCCTCGAGCGCTGCATCTTTTGTCCCATCGACCAGCGCTCCCTCAACATTCCCCGTGAGGGCCCCATCCTTTACTGGCAAGCGATTCGCGACGATATCGTCAACCGCCACGCCCGCCCTCTCCAATGCGGCCTCCACCCCACGTTCGAACCCACCGGTCAGGATCGCTGTGTGGACACCAGCTGCGTTCAGCGAGCGAATGACGTCCGCCGCGCCAGGCCGAAGTACGACATCGTCGAATGCGGCCTCCGCATCCTCGATCGACAGGCCGTCGAGAAGGGCGCAGCGCTCCCGGAGGCTCGTCGCATAGTCGATCTCATCGTTCATCGCTCGAGCAGTAATACGCTCCATTTCGGCAGCCGCCCCGATCCGCTTCCCCAGAAGGACTGTCATTTCTGAATCCGAAAGCGTCCCGTCGAAGTCGAAGGCGACTATACTCATTAGCAGTGATTCACGGGCTGGCCATTCAAGCGTCCCGATCCATCAGCACAGGTAACGGCACGGCCAGCGCAGCAGTCTTGCGGGTCTCAAAGCTCCGGAGGGCCCTCGTCGTAGGCGTCCATTTCTTGGTAGAAATTCGCCATCGCGTACCGTAATTTTCCGGGGTCGACATCTATGAGCTCGTCGCGTTCCTCCGGGGGGAACGCCCCACGGACGGCATATCTGGGTGTCTCGGCAGCCGCGCGCTCGGTATAGC
>JBDGPQ010000154.1:8624-24877 GCA_042219595.1 Haloarculaceae archaeon | reverse complement strand
AAAGCCCCACCCTCCACGAGCGAACCCCCCGACGGGTGAGCGAAGTAGGGTGGGGTAGTTTACGTGAAGAAAGCTCCTTTCGACGGGCGGGAGGCCCAGCAGTTTTAGAGCCTGTGGCTCCAAACGCCCTCCTCGAGAAACTGGGACTTAGGTTGTGATTGCGCCGCCGAGGAATCCGCGATTGGTACGATCGGTGCGCCGGTGTTCTCCGCGTCGGTGAAGTCCGCGTTCATGGGCTCGAATGCCACCGGGCGGGTGACTGTATCGGTGGCGACGTCACATCATTGGATAAGTCTAATGTTAAATAATGTTCGTAAAGTCTCCCTTGGGAGTTAAGGGCCGGCTCACGGTACGCCCGGCAGCATGAAATACGGCACCGGGTACCTACGTGAAACATACGAACAAACCTATGCGGAGGCATCGCTCGCCGACCGGTATGGATACGACCTCTTTGGCGTGGCGGATTCACAGGCGCTTGGTCACGAGCTCCACACCACGCTGGGTGCGCTTGCGCGCGAGACGGAGTCTGTCGCCATCGGTTCGACAATTACGAACGCCATCACACGTCACCCGGTCGTCACAGCCAGCGCAATGGCGACCGTCAATCATCTTTCTGGTGGGCGGGCGTTCATGGGGTTCGGTAGCGGCGATTCCGCGGTATACACGCTTGGTGAACGCCCGGCAACACTGGGTGAGTTAGAGACCACGATTCGTCACATCAAGACACTTTGGCGCGGTGAGACGATCGAACTCGATGGAAAACCCGTTGAACTTCAGTGGATCGACCCGGACGATCCGCCCGATATACCGGTGCTACTCGCGGCGGAGGGTCCGAAAACACTCGAACTTGCTGGTCGGGTGGCAGACGGCGCCATCATGGGTCTTGGCATCACCCCGGAGGTCCGTGAGGCGTCGTTAGCAGCGGTTCGGCGAGGGGCTCGTGCCGCGGGACGCGATCCCTCCGAGATCGAGACGTGGCTCTTCCTCGAGGGCAATATCGATGACGACGGCGAGCATGCCGTCGACCAAATCCTGCAGAGCCTCGCGGGTGCTGCGCATCATTCACTGCAGTTCACCTTCGAGGGCAAGGCTGTACCTGAGGAACACCGCGACGCGCTTTGGGAACTCGTCGATCGGTACGATTCCGATGCCCACCAGTCAGGCGAGGGCTCCAATGTCGCACTCGTCGAGGAGCTGGGACTCCGTGAGTATCTCACCCGACGCTATGCCATCGCCGGTACTCGGGATCATTGCCGAGATCGTCTCGAAGAGCTTCAGACGGCAGGTGATGTCGATGGCTTACTGTTTGCCGAACATTCAGACACGGAGCCTTCTTTCCTGGAATGGTTCGGAGAAGAGTTTCTACACGAAGACGTGTGAAAATCGCGAGGGAAGATCGCTCCCCGGGGTCGGTTCGGCTCGCGACGGCCGTACTCGGTCGCCGCTCGCCCGTTCGGAGACGCCCGCGAGGCGGCCGTCTCCAGTGCGAGGGAAGGGATTCGAACCCTTGGACCCCTTCGGGAGCGGATCTTGAGTCCGCCGCCGTTTCCGGGCTTGGCTACCCTCGCACCGATAGCGACTTCGGTAGAGGGTTAATTCAAGGGTTCGGTTCCGTATCTAGCCGGGGCCTTTTCACTGCTCGGGGACGGAGCCAACATGTGTCTGAGCACACCCGCGACCCGACTGTTGGCCCACCTGCGACGGGTTCGCCGACCGGTTGGGAACCGGAGGCTGGCCAATGGGAGCATGGGACCCTCCGTCGGGCGGTGGTGCACGGTGTGCGATTGTATAATGCAGGGGACTACCATGCAGCTCACGATTGCTTCGAAGACGAATGGTTCAATTACGGCCGGGGGACGACGGAGAGCGCTTTCACCCACGGCATGGTTCAAGTCGCGGCTGGGGCGTACAAGCACACGGACTTCGATGACGATGCCGGAATGTACAGCCTCTTTGAGACTGCACTACAATATCTCTACGGTGTTCCAATGGATTTCTATGGTATTGATCTTCGAGACGTGCGATCTACGCTGACCAACGCCCTCAGCGATCCGGAGGCAATCGACGACTGGCGTATCCGACTGGATGGTCAGACTCCAACTGCCACCGACGTGGATCGCGAGTATGCTGCAGCCCTCGATTAATACGGTTCGACTGCTTGTTCCTGGAGTTCTAACACGCGGCCGCGGAGCGTGTCAATTTCGAGCCCGTACTTCGGATCCTCCTTTGGATCGTAGACGTCATCCGCGTCCGTATCATCATCGATGAGGTGCTCGACGCGGGTGATCAACGTTTCCCGTTCGATCACTTGCATATGAAGCGTCTCATCGCCGACGGCTTCGATCTGATTGTGGGCTCCGGGTGGCAAGTAAATCAGTTCATATGGCCCGCCCTCGACGTGGTGTTCTTCGCCTTCGTTGTCCTTGTACGAAACCTTCACCCGCCCCTTCAGCGGCATGTAGATCTGCTGCATTATCGGCGTGTGCGTGTGCCAGGGCAACATCTCGCCGGGGTCGGCCTCTATATAGGTGATATGAAATTCATTCGAGCCGAATGCTCGACTGAGGAATTTCGGCGGCTTCGGTGTGTCTGGATCACGGCTTCCTTCGGGGTGCACCGTAAATGCTTCCAGCTCTCTGACATCGATCTTGTACCCTTCCTGTGGCGGTAGGTTCTGGTAGTTGATGTCTACCATGCGCCGACCCGAAACGCGGTCGAGTGTTAAGGTTTGGTCATCGGCGGCGCGTTCCAATGGCCTTAGGAGCCCTGACCGTCAATCTGATTTCGAATGCGGATTGAGCGGTTCGGAAACGGTGAGCCCGAAGTCGCTGTCATCGGCGGTATCCATGGTGATGAGCCGTGTGGCGTCAGAGCCATCGAGGCGTTACTCGAGAATCCGCCGTCGTTTATCCGCCCGGTTGCACTCGTTATCGCGAATGAACGCGCCATCGATCGTGGGGTGCGATTCGTCGATGAAGATCTCAATCGGGCATTTCCCGGCGATTCCACGGCAGACACCCATGAGGGACGCCTCGCGAGCCGGATCGTCGACGCGATCGGGGACTGCCTAACACTTTCGTTACATTCAACACAGTCGTACAGTCGGCCGTTTGGAATCGTGGATACGGTCGACGATCTCGCGCGGTCGATCACACCGC
Source organism: Haloarculaceae archaeon (assembly GCA_042219595.1). Classification (GTDB taxonomy): domain Archaea; phylum Halobacteriota; class Halobacteria; order Halobacteriales; family Haloarculaceae; genus CAYLJD01. The sequence goes on along the minus strand of JBDGPQ010000154.1, from coordinate 21,719 downwards.
GGCTCTCGTTGGATGCCCTCGTGGAGGCCGGTGAGTTCGATCGTGGTCGGATCTTCGAAGGCGTGCCGGACACGATCGAGGTAGAATGTGGGCTTCAGGGGTCCGAACAGGCCGCCGAGAATGCCATTACCGTTGCGCGGTCATTCCTTCAGGTAGTCGAGGCTATTGACCCCGGATCAACCCCAGATACGATGGCCGATCGCCGACCCCTGCCGGTCTACAGGCTGCTTGACAAGGTTGCGAAGGAGCCAGCAGATCGGTATGACGTCCACGTCGAGAACTTCGAAGAAGTTGCAGCTGGCCAGGTGTTTGCGAGCGCTGACGGCGAGCCAGTCAAAGCCGCCGAGGACTTTTACCCTGTTTTACTGTCGGCGAACGGCTATGATGGCCAGTTTGGATATACTGCCGAGTATCTCGAAACGATCGATTAACCGATCAATTCCTCAAGACGGTCGAGGTAGTCCTCACGGGGCACTTGATAGAGTGACCGTAGCTCGAGTTTTCCGGTGGCAAATCGTCGCGCGAGGTCCTCTGCAGTCGCCTCGGCCTGACGCCGTGTCTCAGCCACGTCGGCCGCACGACTAACATCAGGCTCCAGGTATAGTGTCACGTACCACGGATCATCCGGTGCTGGATCGTGCGGACCCGGCCGCCGACCTCGCTGGCCCTTCGAAATGTAAATCGTCGGCAAGCACGGCGCCGGAAAAGCATCAGTATCGAACACATCAGGCCTGAATACGAGGACAACCCGCGTCGCCTCATCACTCCATACCTCCCACCCATCAGGTAGGTCCGCAAAGGCCATACCCTTACTGAGCCGGCAATACCCTTCAGGTCGCTGATCTCATCGTCCACGATTCAAACGGTTCGCCGTCTATCGGTTTTCGGGTCGGATTCGGTGCAAAATCCGGACAAGGGTTATGGTGCTCCGGGCCCGAATGAATTGTACTCGGTGGGACGGCCACCCTCGACAAGTGCCCCCGCGATACCCGTCTGGGTGCCGTCGGGTGGTACGCACACACATGGCACAGCCACGAACGATCGCGGCCCGTTGCGGGCCGTCGCCGCGCCTCGGATCCGGGACACTCCGATTCGGGGCGGTTGCCGGCTCTGTCGTTCAGCCACGCGTTCTGCCTGGCGACTTCCCCACGCCACCGACCGCCGGTGCGGTGCCGATCCACCGTCGACCACGAATCGTGAAAGCATGACAGCCGACAGACACAGCCTCGAGGCGCTCAGCGAGGAATACCGCGACCGGATCCCGTCGGACCTCCGCGAGACACATCCCTTCGATTGGTACTTGGACGAGCTCTATCGGGACCCGAAAATCGCCCGGTCAGCTCACCAGCGGATCGCTGATATGTTTGACTACTACGGAACAGAATACGACGAGGATGCTGGTATTGTAGAGTACAAACTCGCATCCGAGGATCCGCTCAATGATGGCGAGAATACCTTTTATGGGCGTGTCGTTCACCGGGCGATGCATGAATTTGTCAATAAGGTAAAATCTGGGGCGCGCGGCCTCGGTCCGGAGCGGCGGATCCTGCTTATGCTTGGCCCGGTCGGCTCGGGAAAGTCAGATTTCGACTCGCAAATCCGCCGGTATTACGAGGACTACACGATGCGGGAGGCCGGCCGGATGTACACCTTCCGGTGGACAAATCTGTGTGATATCATTCCGGATCAAGATCCTGCTGATGATGTGGTCCGGTCGCCCATGAACCAGGACCCCATCGTTCTTCTCCCGGAGGAGCAGCGTGAACAGGTTATCGATGAAATCAATGATGGGCTAGATGCCCCATATACGATCAGAAACGAACAATCACTGGATCCGGCCTCGGAGTTCTACATGGACCGGCTCCTCGCTCACTATGACGACGATCTCAAGGCAGTCCTCGAAAACCATGTCGAGATCGTCCGACTCGTCGCCGACGAAAACCAGCGACGGGGCATCGAGACCTTCGAACCCAAGGACAAGAAAAATCAGGACGAAACCGAACTAACTGGTGATGTCAATTATTCGAAAATTGCAATCTACGGTGAGTCCGATCCCCGAGCGTTCGACTATGCAGGCGCCTTTTGTAATGCGAATAGAGGTATCTTCTCCGGCGAGGAGCTGTTGAAGCTCCAACGAGAATTCCTCTATGACTTCCTCCATGCGACCCAGGAACAGACGATCAAACCAAAGAACAACCCACGGATCGACATTGATCAGCTGATCGTTGGGCGGACGAACATGCCGGAGTACAAGGACAAGAAGGGAGATGAAAAGATGGAGGCCTTCAACGACCGAACAAAGCGGATCGATTTTCCGTATGTCTTGGCCTACGAGGATGAAGCCCGCATTTACGAGAAAATGCTCCGTAACGCGGATCTGCCGGACATCCACGTGGAGCCACACACGCTCGAGATGGCTGGCTTGTTTGGCGTGCTCACGCGGGTCCGCGAACCGGACTCCGGGACGGTGGATCTCCTTCAGAAGGCAAAAGCATACAACGGGGAAGTCGATGAGGCCGACGACATCGACGTGAAAAAACTCCGCGACGAGGCTGCGGAAACCTCGGAGATCGGCGAGGGGATGGAAGGCGTCTCGCCTCGATTCATCGGTGACGAGATCGCGGAGGCAATCATGGACTCGATGCATCGCGATCGTGGTTTTCTGTCACCGTTGACCACGTTCAACCATCTCGAAGAAAATCTCGAAAATCACGGCTCGATCCCCGAGGATCGGTTCGAGACCTATTACCGGTATCTCGAACTGGTCCGCGAGGAGTACAAGGATCGGGCGATCGAGGACGTCCGGCACGCGCTAGCATACGATGTTGATGAGATTCAGCGACAGGGCGAGAAATATATGGATCATGTCATGGCCTATATCGACGACGATACGGTCGAAGACGACATCACCGGTCGTGAACAGGAGCCCGACGAGCAATTCCTTCGCAGCGTTGAGGAACATCTCGAGATTCCCGAAGACCGGAAGGATGACTTCCGGCAGGAGGTCTCGAATTGGGTGTCACGCCGGGCCCGCGAAGGTGACACGTTCAACCCCCAGGATAACGATCGCCTCCGCCGTGCCCTCGAGCGAAAGCTCTGGGAGGACAAGAAGCACAACATCAACTTCTCCGCGTTGGTCTCGAGCGGGGATATGGATGACGAGGAGCGCAACGATTGGATCGATGCGCTTGTCGAGCAGGGGTACTCGGAGGCTGGGGCGAAGGAAGTGCTGGAGTTCGCCGGCGCCGAGGTGGCGAAAAGCGAGATGGAGGACTGAATGGACGGCACGGAGTTCATCGATCGCGCCGATCGAGCACTCGAGGGGGCTTATGAGGCGCCGATGCGTCTCGATGAGTACGTCTCACTCCTTTTGGAGGAGCCACAGCTGGCCGCACACGCATCCAAGTACCTCCTGTCTGCAATCGAGCACGCCGGCACGCGAACGGTAATCGAAGAGGGGGAGGAAACCGAGCGGTACCGGTTCTTCGACGATCCCTGGAACGATGGCGAGCATGCCATTCTCGGAAACACGGAAACACTGAACGCCTTCGTCGATGACCTCCGGGCGATCGCTGCTGGGCGTGCGAAGGAAGAAAAAATCCTCTGGTTGGACGGCCCAACAGCTACCGGCAAATCAGAGCTCAAGCGGTGCCTCATTAACGGGCTCCGCGAGTACTCCAAAACTGCCGAGGGTCGGCGATATACGATCGAATGGAACATTGCTGGTGTGGAGGCCAGTCCTGGCTTAACCTACGGTGATGAATCCGTCCCCGACGAGGATGATTGGTACGAAAGCCCGGTCCAGATCCCGCCACTGTCGGTCTTTCCGGCTGAAACCCGCCACGAGCTAATCGATGAACTCAACGATCGGCTGGATGATCACATCCCAATACAGCCCCCGCCGGACTTGGATCCATTCAGTCGGGAAGCCTACGAATACCTCGAGGAACAATATCGGCGTGAGGGTGAACCAGACCTATTTTCGGCAGTGACCGATCCGCGCCATCTCCGCGTCAAGAACATTGTCGTCGATGTCGGCCGCGGCATCGGCGTGCTGCACTCAGAGGACGATGGGACTCCGAAGGAGCGGCTCGTTGGCTCATGGATGCCAGGAATGCTCCGAGAGCTCGACTCCCGTGGTCGAAAAAATCCACAGGCGTTCTCGTACGATGGGGTCCTGTCCCAGGGTAATGGTCTCCTCACCGTTGTCGAGGACGCCGCCCAGCACGCCGATCTGTTGCGGAAGCTTCTGAATGTCCCGGATGAGGAGCGCGTCAAGCTCGATAAGGGGATCGGGATGGACGTCGACACGCAGTTGATCATCATCTCGAATCCGGATCTCGGGGATCAACTCGATCAGCATGCTGAGACAGAGGGTGGCGACCCGTTGAAGGCCCTCAAGCGGCGTCTGGATCGCCGGCGGTTTACGTACCTCACGAATCTCTCGCTCGAGGCCGAACTCCTCCGGCGCGAGTTAACGAACGAAACGAGCGTCTGGACGGCCGAATCCTGGAGCCAATTAGAGACATGGATCCGCGAACCGGTCCGCATCGACGTGCGCCGATCCGGCGACGCACTCTCGACGATCGAACTGGCCCCGCACACGATCGAGGCCGCTGCACTCTATGATGTCGTCTCACGCCTGGATGCCGGGGATTTGCCGGGGCAGGTCGATCTCGTTGACAAAGCATTACTGTTCGATCGGGGCTGGCTACAGGACGGTGACGAGCGGATTGATGTCGAGGAGTTCGCCTTCGACGAGGGGGCCGTCGATGGAACCCACGGAATCCCGGTAACGTATACCCGGGATGTTATCGCCGACCTGCTCACCTTAGAATCGGAGCGCTATCACGAAACGCTTCCCGTGGAGGAAATCGTCATGCCCAGGGACGTACTCGACGCGATGGCCGAAGGCCTTCGGGAGGCGCCGGTGTTCTCCAACACCGAGGCCGGAGAATACGAGGAACGAGTCGTGCCGGTCAAGAACTACGTTTTCGATCAACAAGAGGCGGATGTCCTCGAGGCGATGATGCGGGAGAAACGTGTCGATGAGGCGACCGTCGAGGAATACGTCGAGCACGTGTATGCATGGGACGCCGATGAACGGATCGAAACCGATCGCGGCGACCTCATCGAGCCGGATCCATTGAAAATGAAAATTTTCGAAATCGAGCATCTGGGCCGTTTCGCTGAGGACGATTATGATGGCGATGAGGCTGGCCGGGAGGTAGCGGAATTCCGCACCGAACGGATCATAACCGCGCTGAATCGGCAGGCGTGGGCCCAACGCGACGAGGAATTCCGTGTTGGAGATGTCAGTCCGCGAGAAATTCCCGTCATGGAGGCAATCCTTGGCCAATACGACTGGGATGACGTTCGGCGAACCTTCGAAGACTTCGATCCCCGACAGTGGGCGGATCCACCGACTGGAACGGAAACGGAGACGCTCAAGCACTCCACGATCGAGAATCTCCAAGACTTGTTTGGGTATAGCCCGGCATCGGCGGAGCTGACCAGCCGACATGTCATGAGCCAGGTGAGTTACCGATGGGATTGAGGGAGGATTTCGAGCGGTATCGGGAGGTCGGCGAGGAGCGCCGGCAAGATCTTTCGGAATTTATCCAATATGGCGACCTCGGCGAGAGCCGGCCGGATGAGGTCCGCGTTCCGATCAAGATCGTTGATCTCCCAGAATTCGTCTATGACCAACGAGACATGGGCGGTGTGGGCCAGGGGGAGGACGGTGTGCCCGATGTCGGTGACCCCGTCGGTCAACCCCAACCGGGCGATGGTGATGAACCTGGGGAGCCCGGCGAGGAGCCGGGCGAGCACGAATACTATGAAATGGATCCAGAAGAGTTCGCGCGGGAGCTTGATGAGGAGCTTGGGCTCGATCTCGAGCCCAAAGGCAAGAAAGTGATCGAGGAGACTGAAGGCGAGTTCACGGACGTTACTCGAACGGGCCCAACAAGCACGCTTGATTTCGAGCGGTTGTTCAAACAGGGTTTAAAGCGAAAGCTCGCAATGGACTTCGACCGGGAGTACGTCCGGGAAGCGCTACGCGTCGAGGGGATGGGGCCGGCATCGGTATACGAATGGGCGCGTGGCGAAGGGATCCCTGTTTCTCGGGCATGGCTCGACGATACGTATGCGGAGTTGTCGTCGGATGAAAAGACCCATTGGTCGAGTTTGGCTGCGATGGAATCCGCTGTCGACCGTGAATCACCTGCCGTTAGGGTCCGCCGGGAAGGTATCGACCAGATTCCGTTCCGTCGAGAGGACGAACGATATCGGTATCCAGAGATCATCGAGGAGCGCGAGAAGAACGTCGTGGTGGTGAACATCCGTGATGTTTCAGGAAGCATGCGTCAGCAGAAACGTGAACTCGTTGAGCGGACGTTTACACCACTTGACTGGTACCTCCAGGGCAAATACGATCATGCCGAGTTCGTCTATATCGCTCATGACGCCGAGGCATGGGAAGTCGACCGTGAGGACTTCTTCGGGATTCGGTCCGGCGGTGGCACGCGCATTTCTTCGGCCTATGAGCTAGCGGCAGAGCGGCTGGAGGCGGAGTATCCATGGAGCGAGTGGAACCGGTACGTGTTCGCCGCGGGGGATTCGGAGAATTCATCGAATGACACTGAAGAGCATGTGCTTCCCCTGATGGAATCGATCGACGCCAACCTGCATGCGTACGTCGAAACGCAGCCAAGCGGGAATGCCATCAACGCGACGCATGCTGATGAAGTTGAGAAACATTTTGGCGGCGCTGACGACGTCGCGGTGGCGTATGTCTCTAGTCCAGAAGATGTGGTAGACGCTATCGAGACGATTCTCCGAACGGAGGAGGAACGATGAAACAGCCGGTCGACGAGGTTCGGATGCAACGGCTGGCCGAAGACCTTGAGGAGCCAGTTACCAAAGCGGCTGCGCTCGCGCGCACACTCGGGCTCGACCCGTATCCGGTCAATTACTGGATCGTCGATTATGATGAGATGAACGAGCTAATCGCCTATGGCGGCTTCCAGCACCGATATCCCCACTGGCGCTGGGGCATGCAGTACGATCGCCAACAGAAACAGCGACAGTTCCTGGGCGGAAAGGCGTTCGAGATCGTCAATAATGACGCGCCGGCTAACGCCTTTCTCCAGGAATCCAATAGTCTCGCCGATCAGAAGGCGGTCATCACCCATGTTGAGGCGCATGCTGACTTCTTCGCGAACAATGGCTGGTTCGGACTATTCGCCGATGAGCCGGACGCTGCAGCGATGCTGGCCAGGCATGCGGATGCGGTGGCGGAGATCATGGATGACCCCGAGATTGATCGGGCGGCCGTCGAGAAGTGGATCGATCACTGTCTCTGTCTCGAAGATAACATCGATCAGCACAGCCCCTATGAGCCGGTCGATCCGGAGTCCGAAGCGATTCCCCAGCCGATCGCGGAGGAACTAGAGGACGATCTTGGCGAATTGGAATTCTCCGACGAGGTGCGGGAGCAAGTGTTCGACGAGGAGTGGCTCGAGGCCAGACGAGATGACGAATCTGCGACGTTCCCCGCGGAACCGGAACCCGATGTGTTGGGATTTCTCCGACAACATGGTAAGCAGTACGACCGTGAAGCGGAGCAAGCCGTCGAGATGGAGGACTGGCAACAAGAGATCCTGGAAATCGTCCGGCGAGAGGCGTATTACTTCGCGGCCCAGCAACTGACGAAGGTCATGAATGAGGGGTGGGCTGCCTATCATGAGTCGCTGATGATGGCCGATGAGAATTTCGCGGATGCCGACGAATTCATTACGTACGCCGATCACATGGCCCGCGTTCTGGGCTCGCCCGGTCTCAACCCATACAAACTCGGCAAGGAGCTCTGGGAGTACGTCGAGATGTCGGAAAATCGCCGCCACGTCGCCGAACAACTTCTGCGGGTTGATGGGATTACCTGGCGAAATTTCCATGACCGGGTCGACTTCGACCGAGTGATGGAATTGCTTGAGCCCGATCCGCTGATCGCATCGATCGATGCAGACTCGATTGCGGCGCTTGATCCGGATGATCGGCGCGTTGATCCGGATGGACTCGCTGATGCTCGCGCCGGCACCGTTGATCTTGAGCGCTATCCTTGGACCGTGCTGTCATACGAGGGCATGGCTGAGCGACATTATGCGCTGACCAAACGGAAGCATCGCGGAGCGCTCCGGCGCATCCGCCAAGCCGAACTCGAGCGGATCTCGCGATACCTATTCGATGATACGGTGTACGATACCGTCGAGGCGGCAATCGCGGATATCGAGTATACGATTGGCTGGGATCGAATGCGAGAGATCCGCGAGAGCCACAATGACGTCACCTTTATCGATGAATTTCTCACGCAGGAGTTCGTCGATGAGAATGATTACTTCACGTACGAATACCTGCGTTCGAGCGACGACTATCGCGTGACTTCGACGGATTACCAGGACGTCAAGAAGAAGTTACTGCTGCGGTTCACCAATTTCGGAAAACCTCGGGTTGTGGTCGCTGACGGCAACTTCCGGAACCGGAATGAACTGCTGCTGGAGTATCAGTACAATGGGGTCGTGCTTGATATTAGTGAGGCGAAAAAGACCCTCGAACGGGTCTTCGAACTTTGGGGCCGGCCAGTGCACCTTCGCACGATCGATGTGGTATTCGACGAGCACGACGTCGAGGTGGCTCGGCGTCGAGATAGCGAACCCGAGGGTGAGGAGGTCGGCAAATTGATCAGTTTCGATGGCATGGATTTCTCGGTCGATGATCTCGACTGGGCCGAAGTGGAGCATCTCGCGGCCAGCGATATCGATTACGACACGAAACCGGACGAGTGGCTCGCCTAAGAGGCCCAGGGCTTTGGCAGTTCAAGCCACTAGTTTCAATATGGACACAGCGCGCTTCACGGTGGAGACCGATGAGCGGCTCACCTGCGTTGACGTGACTGATCGTGTCACGTCGGCGCTCCCACGTGGGACTAATGGCGCAGTGACGGTATTCGCAGAACACACGACGTGTGGCGTACTGATCAATGAAGCCGAGGATCGACTGCTGAATGATTTCGAGATGTTTCTGGACGGAGTCGTGGCTGACAGCGGCTGGGACCACGACGATCTCGACGACAACGCCGACTCTCACCTTCGCGCAGCATTGATCGGGCCCGACGTGACCGTTCCAGTGCACGATGGCGAGCTGGAGTTGGGGACTTGGCAAGCAATCCTATTGGTCGAATGTGACGGGCCACGCCGCCGGACAGTCAGCGTGTCCACGTGATGTATGCAATCCGTACAACAGATCACCCGGGAGCCGTAGTCCAGCGCGAACAGGTTTTCGGTATTGGCCACTCGACAGCGACTGACGGGACGAGATTCGGACTAGCGATTGTCCGGCAGATCGCTGAGGCACACAGGTGGACAGTCACGGCAACCAACGGGGAAGCGTCCGCTGCTCGCTTCGAGTTCCGAGGAGCCGACCGGATGCATTGAGTACCGGGCGGTGAACGACTCGATCGTGCAGGAAGGTAAGATCCGTCCTACCACTACTGAGCCTCCAGGAATGGCCGGACGTGTTCGAGACACTCCTGTGGTCTGACCGCCGCCGGGTGGAACTCCTCGCCCTCCAACACGACCACCTCTGCGTCAGGGATGCGTCCAGCCCACTCCCGGACGGTTTCGACCGAGGCTAGCGGACTCTCGTCCGTCGTGAGGACGAGCGTGGGAACGGTGATATCCCCAAGGACGGGCGAAAGATCGAGGTTCTCAAAGCGTTCAGCAACGGCGATACAGACATTCGTATCGGCGCTCGCCATATAGTCGATCCACCAGTCGTGCATTTCAGGCGGAGCGTCTGGCCCGAGCCGCGCGTCCATTGTGTCTGCCGCCCATGCTCGCTGACCGTCAGTGCGTATGACTTCGGGAATCGTCGTAATATCTGCGCTTCCTCCGGTGTCACGCGAACTTGCCGGACCACTTACGACGCTCAGACTCCGGAGACGCTCAGGATGCTCGGCTGCGAACTTATACGCGATCGCGCCGCCGATCTTCGCCGCGACGATGTGGGCCGAAGCGAGGCCGACTCGGTCCATGAACGTTGCGAGGTCAGCAACATACTCGTCGAATGACCAATCGTGATGCGGCTCTGTGAACGTGGAGCGTCCGAAGCCTCGCAATTCTGGCCGGTAGACGCGAAAATTCCTTGCAAGATCTGGGACCCAGGGGTTCCACGCACGCCCATCCTCGGCGAATCCGTGGAGCAGGACGACGGGCTCACCATCTTCCCAGGGTGGGCCGAAATAGTCTTCCTCGTAATATGTCTCGAAGCCGGGTTCGATATCGACGGTCGGCATGCCCTCCGCTCGCCCAGGATGGTGAAATAGCTACGGATCGGCCGACGCGTAATTTAAGACCATGTCTCGCGTTATCTCACGCCAATGCTTAGCGCCGCCGACCGCAAGGACGCGACCATCCTGTCGAGCTTGAGTGAGGTAGAGACGGTGGTCGACGCAGATGCCCATGTCCGCGAGGACTTCGAAGATCTATTGCCCTATATCGAAGACCGGTATAGCGGTGCTCGGCGGATCGTTGAGAGCGTCAACTGTCCTCGACACGAGCTGATCCAATCCTCGAGCCCGACACCGCCGGTCATTGGTGGTGAGGAACGGTACCACAAGCGGGTCGATGCGGGCGAGATCGGACCAGATGGCGACGTCGTTGAGCCAGGAGAGGGCATCGACGTCAATGACCCACGAGATCGCGTTCAGCTGCAACGGGCGTTCGGTATCGATCACTCCGTGTTGAACCCCGGCAAGCAGCTCCTCGCCATGGCGACGATTACGAATCAGCCGGCCGCGGCAGCGCTTGCGAATGCGTACAATAGCTGGCTGCTCGATACGTTTCTAGACGAGACCGACGGCACACTCACCGGCGCCGCAGTGGTGGCTTGCCAACGGCCAGACCAAGCCGCAGAAGAAATCGACAGGATGGCCACTGAGGATGACATTGTCGGCGTGCAGTTACTGGCATCGGGGCATACACCGCCACTCTCGGACCACCGGTATGATCCGATTTACGAGGCCGCACAGGACAATGGACTGCCCGTCATGTACCACAGTGCGACTCCGGCGCTGTCACGAGGGTTTCCGATGCAGCACCGCTGGCACGAAGTCTATGTCGAAAACAAAGTCATCAGTCATCCGTTTTCGCATATGTGGAATCTGACAAAGTTCCTGTATCAGGGGCTGCCGGTTCGGTTCCCGGACCTGGATTTCGTGTTCCAGGAGGCCGGTGTTGCCTGGGTGCCATACATGACGTGGCGGCTAGATGACTATTATTTGCAGTTCTCAGATCAAGTCCCACTGCTCGATCGCCTCCCAAGTCATTACGTGAACGAACGGTTCTACTTCACAACTCAGCCTCTCGGCCATACTGCTCGTGATCCGAGTCACCTCGCGTATGCGATCGAAGCGGCTGGACCTGACTCGCTGATGTTTGCCTCGGATGTACCACATGGCGACTTCGACAATCCCGAGGAACTCTTCGACCGTGTCCATGATCACTTTTCCGCGGAGACTGTCGCCAACATCATGGGCGGCACGGCAACTGACGTGTTTGATTTTTGACGTAACTCGGGTTTTCCAGTACAAAGCTCGTCTGCCTTCGGCTGCGTGTCGTCCCCAGCTGACGCGACCGGGCCACAGGTGAGTCTCCGATCAGATTACGCCCGACTCGCGGAGCTTCGCAAACCGTTCCTCAGCCATCTCGAGCTCGTCGAGCAAGACCTCCTCAGTGTGCTCGCCGTGACGGGGACCCGCGTGGGAGACTTCACCTGGCGTCCGCGACAGTTTCGGTTGCACATTATGAGTGACCAACGTTCCAACGTCCTGATCCTCGATTTCGACGAGATCCTCGCGCGCATCATACAGTGCAGATTCGAAAATGTCTTCGATGTCATAGACCGGTCCGACGATTGCCGACTGTTCGGTCATCGTTTCGATAACTTCCTCCCGTGTCCGCGTGGCCATCCACTCCTCGATAATCTCGTCGAGGGCGTCGACGTTCTCGAGTCGAGACTCATTGTCCGCAAACCGTGGATCGTCGATGAGCTCCTCTCGGTCGATAGCCCGCATTACGTTCTCGAAGATCGCTTGTGACGACGCCGAGAGGGTGACGTAGCCATCTTTTGCCTCGTAGAGATTTCGAGGGGCAGTATTGGTTGACCTGTTGCCAGTCCGATCACGAATGATTCCCTGTTTGTGGTATGCCTCGGGATCGGCGAGCATCATTCGAAACAGTGGTTCGTATAACGAGACGTCGATCACCTGGCCTTCGCCGGATCCTCCGTGGCCGATGTCCCGTTCGAAGATCGCAAACATGGCACCCTGGACGGCGCAACTGCCGGCGACCATATCGGCAAGCGGCATCGGCGGCAAGAGTGGTTCGCTCTCGGGAAACCCGTTTATATGTGCGAACTGTGAGAGTCCTTCCGCAATCGATCCAAACCCTGGATCATCGGCCTTCGGACCGGTCTGGCCGAACCCCGAGATCCGCACCATTATGATTCCTTCATTCACAGCCCTGAGATCCTCGTAGCCAAGATCCCAGGATTCCATCGTTCCAGGCCGGAAGTTCTCTACCACGATATCCGCGTCCTTCGCGAGATCCAGGGCTACCTCGCGTCCCGGGTCGGTGGAGAGATCAACGGTGACGCTACGCTTGTTGTGTCCGATGGCTTTCCACCATAGAGAATGGCCGCTGACCGCTGGATTCCAATCGCGCACCGGATCCGGGCGGTCCGGGTGCTCGACCGCGATCACGTCGGCACCGAAGTCCGCAAAAGTGAGCGTTGCCCAGTTTCCGCTGATCATCGTTGAGAGGTCGAGAACCCGGAGGCCTGCAAGCGGTCCCGTGTCCTGCATGGACGGCACCGGTTGCCGTCGGAAGGATAGTCCTTTCGGTGGGTGCCATCTGCCGGTGTGCCGGTTGAAAGGCTTCTGCCAGTGGATTGACCGACGTGTTGATGCTCCGGTGGACGTCGCTCACTCAAACGCGAATTTGAGAACAGGAACCGATCATCGTGTGTTTCCAGACC
>JBDGPQ010000154.1:0-8614 GCA_042219595.1 Haloarculaceae archaeon | reverse complement strand
ACAGTTTGGGTCCGTAGGTGCGCTATCGGTCCGGCCTCTCCAGACCCTGCATAAAAGTTCAACCGATCCACCTACAGCCACTGACGGTCTGACCGTTGGAGGCATCTGTAGTTGTCCATCGCCGCCACCCGGGCGACAGTGATTCAACGACCTAGCGTTCCAAACCATCAGCTCAACAGGTCATTGGCGATAATGGACCGCTGAATTTCGCTCGTGCCGCCTGCCACGGTCGCGCTCACACCCTCACGCCAGTACCGCTCCATATCATTCGTTGGGTCGAAGGCCGCTCCGCCAAGGATTTGCATACCCTCACGGGCGACATCATGCAGGACCTCACCTGCCTTGAGCTTCGCACGAGCGGTCAACGCCCGCGTGCCACCGGTGGCATCCATTTCAGCCGCGGAGCGGTAGGCAAGGAGCTTGGCGGCATCCACTTCGGTCTGCATATCCGCGAGTCGATGCCGGATGGCCTGAAAATCCGCGACCTCCTTACCAAACCGGTGCCGGTCGGTGGCAGCTGCGATTGCTGTATCGACCGCAGTCTGAGCAGTCCCAGTCATCGCGGCGGCGATGTAGGTGTGCTCGGAGATGAGGTGCTCCTCAAGGATAGCCCAACCAGATCCCTCGGCTCCGACCCGATTTGCAACCGGTACCCGGACGCCATCGAACTCGACATTGTATGTACCGCTTGCTTTCCTGACGACGAGCTCTTGTTTGGTTGCCGTGACGCCCTCGGCATCAACCGGGATTAGCAGCGCGGAAATCCCGTTACGTCCGGTGGAACCAGGGTCAGTTCGAACATACGTGAGAATGACATTCCCGTCTACCCCTGCGCCGGATTGGTAGATTTTCTGTCCGCTGACGACATACTCGTCTCCATCGCGTTCGGCTCGGGTCGCGAGGCCGGACGCGTTGCTACCGGTTTCTGGCTCAGTCACACCGACGGTGAACCGCCGTGCTCCGGAGAGAATCTCTGGCAGAAACCGCTCTCGGATGTTTGGATCACCCACATCGTAGAGGACGTTCGTTACTGTGGCAGTTGTCAGGGCGGGGACAGCGAAATCATAGCCGTACGTCCCGAGTGCCTCCATGAGAATCGCTTGACAAAGATGACTCCGGCCCCTGCCTCCGTCATCCTCCGGAATGATCGTGCCGATCAGCCCCGCATCGATGAGAGCATCGTAGAGCTCGTGAGGGTACTCGCGGTCTTGGTAGCATGACCGGCAGTACGCAACATCGAGATGCTCGTCAACAAATGTCCTGACTTCTTTACGAAAATCCTGCTCGTCTGCATCGAGTCGCATGACACCACCTCCAGGAGGCCGCCCTATAGTCGTTGGCCGCGCTGAGCGCGGTACATTTATCCCCGCCGAGGGAGCCGGGGGACCATGGACCCGCAGAATCTCGATCAGCTCGAACCGGCAGACCTGAATTACGAGTTCCTTCCCGACCAACACGGATATACAGTCGACGTGGAGGCGGCCGATGCGTTCAAAATCGACTCGATGACGTCCCGAACGGCGATCTTCACGAATGACTTCCGGGTCAATATGTTGGAGGGCTATCCTGGTGATGGCCTCGATTGGCATACGCACATGCCGAATATCGAGCAGACCAATTTCTGTCTCGAGGGGCACCTCAGGGCGTACCTCGAACGTGAAGACGGTGACATTCAAATACTCGAGATCGGCCCGGGTGAATTGATGTACCTGCCTGGCGGCGCGCGGCATGCGCTTGAGGTCATTGGTGAGGGTCGACATCGACACCTCAATATCTTCACGCCGGACGCTGTAGGCCGAACCGAACAGCTGCGGAAGGATATTGATCCGCCGTATGCGACGAAAGAGAACTGGCCGGTCGCACTCTGGGTGGACCGCCAGCGCAATGAAGTGGTGCGAAAGAACGGTGATGCCGTCGGCGAAGGACGCGTCGTTTCGCGCGAGGAGGCGGGACTGGAATAGCGCAAGCTGTAACTCCCTTCACGCAGAGAGGTCGGCATGCGAACCCGCAAGCACGTCCTTGAACGAACACCGGACGGGAAACCGACGGAAGCGGACTTCGAATTGATCGAGAGCGATGTGTCAGCGCCCAGTGACCGAGACGTCCTTGTTGACGTCCGATACATCTCGCTCGATCCCGGCCAGCGAAGCCGACTGGGAACCGGGGCCGATTATGCAGGTGCGCTCAACGTCGCCGTTGGCGAGACTGTTACTGGGTATGCCGTCGGAGATGTATTGGAGTCGCAACATCCGGAATTCAGCGCAGGCGATACTGTCACTGGTGAACTGGAATGGGCCGAGCGCTGCGTCGTGAGTGGCGACGACCTCGAGCATGTAGATGTCCCGGAGGGTATTGCGGACTCGGCCATCTTACACGTCCTTGGTGGGACTGGTCGAACAGCATACTTCGGATTGCTTGATATCGGTCGCCCGCGGCCAGGCGATACTGTCGTTATCTCAGCAGCGGCCGGGGCGGTTGGATCTGTGGCCGGCCAAATTGCGACCATGGCGGGCTGCCGAGTTGTCGGAATCACTGGCTCGGAGAGGAAAACCGAATTCATCACGAACGACCTCGGATTCGATGTGGCCATCAATTACAAGGATGAGAGCGTGCCTGAGGCCCTTGACGAGCAGGTCCCGGAAGGTGTCGATGTCTACTTTGATAACGTGGGTGGGGAGATTTATGACGCTGTTCGTGAGCGATTGAACCAGCGTGGACGAATCGCCGTTTGTGGCAAGATCTCGCTCTATAATGACCCCGATCCGCCGCCCGCCCCTCGGTATATGCACCAGCGCAGTCGTGTGCGTGAAGAGGGCTTTCTGGTCCACGATTTTGCCAACAGATTCGACGAGGCTGATGCACGCCTCGCCAAGTGGCTCAAGGAGGGTAAACTCGTGACCCGAGAGAACGTGACAGAGGGCATCGAACGACTCCCGGCAGCGTTTATCGGGCTCTTCGAAGGGGAAAACATCGGGAAGCAACTCGTGAAGTTGGACTGAATGCTCGATCACCTCCTCTCTCGTGGCCGGATCGGCGGTCTTGAGCTCGATAACCGAGTTGTCATGCCACCGATGACGACTCGATATGCTCCAGAGGACGGCTCAGTCACCGAGCGAACCCGCGCATACTATCGAGAACGAGCCCGGGGTGGAACGGGCCTGATCGTCTTCGAGAGTACATATCCATGTGTCGAGCATCCGCGCCGACACCAGTTGCTCGAAGACTCATATGTGCCGGGGCTCGCGTCGGTGGCTGAGGCGGTTCATGATGAAGGCGGCCGGATCGCGATCCAGCTGAACCCGCATCGCGGGTACCACCACGAGGGTGCCCCCGTCGCGCCCTCACCGATGACTCTCGACGACGGGACCGAGGTTCCGGCGATCACTCAGGAGCACATTAGCAAGCTCGTTACGGACTTCGCAGCTGGTGCGGCGCGGGCAGAGCGCGCCGGGTTCGACGGCATCGAGATCCATGGCACCTCTGGCTATCTCGTCAACCAATTCCTGTCGCCCCTAACGAACCAGCGCGATGACGAATACGGTGGAACGCTCGAAGGTCGAACGCGGTTTGCACGGGAATTACTCGAGGCGACCCGGGACACGGTTGGCGAGTCATTTCCGGTGTGGTTTCGGCTGACTGCGTGCGAATTTCATGATGATGGGCTCACCGTCGATGATGCAGCCGCTATCGCAGCCCGCCTTGAAGGAGCTGGCAGCGACGCCGTTCATTTGACCGCGGGGCATCCCAGTAACCCCCACCACAATTACGCCACCCTGTCTGACTATGATGAACAGG
Source organism: Haloarculaceae archaeon (assembly GCA_042219595.1). GTDB lineage: Archaea > Halobacteriota > Halobacteria > Halobacteriales > Haloarculaceae > CAYLJD01. The sequence continues at coordinate 4,819 of JBDGPQ010000154.1, read as the reverse complement.
GGCTCTACGCCGATCTCGCGGCCCACGTACGGGAGGAGGTGACGGTGCCGGTCATCATCGTAGGCCGAATAAGCGATGTCGAGGCTGCCGAGGCAATCCTTGCAGCAGGTAAAGCTGACTTCGTTGCCATGGGTCGCGCGCATATCGCCGACCCCCATTTTGTCGACAAAGCCAAGTCCGGCAATATCGATCGGATCCGACAATGTGTGGGAGGTATGGAGGGGTGTCGTGAGCTCGTTCAGTCCGGGCAGGGGGTGTCGTGCACCGTAAATCCGACCGTCGGCGCTGAGAGCCAGGCCGAGCAAGCGGTCGAGCAATCCAAGCAGGTCGCGGTCATCGGGGGCGGCCCGGCCGGTCTTGAGGCAGCCCGCTGGGCCGCCAAGCGGGGCCACGACGTATCACTTTATGAGCGCGACGCAGATCTCGGTGGACAGCTTCGGTTGGCCGCCAACGCCCCAGCGAAGGGAGCATATGCAGACCTCATTTCCTTTTTTGAGGCTGAGCTGCGCGCGTGCGGCGTCACCATCGAGACCGGTCACGAGGTTTCCCCCGAAGATCTGAATGTGGACGAAACTGTCGTCGCGACCGGTTCCCGTGCCGCCATGCCCAATGTCCGAGGGCTCTCGGCTGCTGCGGTTGATGACCGCGTTGTGACCGCCCGTGAAGCTCTTGAGATGAAGGACTCGTTCGATGGTCCAGTGGCCGTTCTTGGTGGCACCGAAGCGGCATGCGATGTGGCGGAATACTTGGCTGAGCGCGGACACGATGTTTCGCTTCTTGCAACGGAGCCACTTCTTCCACTTCGCAACACCGGCGACAAGCGTGTACCGCGGAATTATATTGAATCTCGCTTGGAGAACAATTCCTCCATCGAGTTCGTGCGAGAGGCAACTGTCACCAGCATCGAATCTGACAGCGTCAGCGTTCGAACGCCGGATGGCTCACGGAACTATGCGGCTACAACGCTGGTGATCGCGACGGAACGAGCGCCGGAAACATTCCGTTCGACCGATCAGCCCGACGTGACCGCCGTGATCGGTGATGCGGCCGGACCCAGAGGCCTCTATACAGCGATTCACGAAGGTGCCGAGGTCGGTCGGAATATCTAACCGGACCGAAAGCGGGTTTACCGCGGTGGCCCTGGCGAGCACCATGTCCGAGGACGCCGCTTGGTTCGCTGGCTTGGAGCCCGGCGACCTCGAAGCCGCCCGGAACACAATCGAGACAGGAGGGGCTGACACCCCCAGGGATTGGCCCGCGCTCGCGATTGAGATGGAATTTGTCGCGGATCGTGACGAGTACTATAGCCGGCTCCACACTGCAGCGGTTCACGCCGCGAGGGAGGCAGCCCGTGAGCGCGAACAGGCCGACGATCGACAGATGATCCATGCATTGCGGGCCATGGACGATTGCCGTCGGACTGCGAACGAACTCGCCGAGCGGGTCGCAGAGTGGGCAGGCAGCCGAGAGGAAGACGCGGGCGTTGGCATCGCGTATGCAGCCGAGATTGCAGAGCGAGACCCTGACGACCCGGTGGAAACGCAACTCGTGAGCCTCGCAAATCGCGTTGTCGAACTGGATGCCGAGGCGACCAGGTTTCGGACCTTTCTCGAGCGGGCTATGCCCTCCATCGCGCCCAACCTCGCCGCGATTGCCGGTCCCGTCCTCGCTGCGCGCCTCCTCTCGGAAGCGGGAAGTCTCGAGGCCCTTGCGAAGCTGCCGAGCGGCACGGTCCAGGTCCTCGGCGCTGAGGATGCCCTCTTCGCCCACCTGCAAGGTAGCGCTCCATCGCCAAAACACGGCGTCATCTATACGCACGAGTATGTCAGAGGAACCGCCCGGGAGCATCGCGGGTCGGCCGCTCGGGCGCTTGCCGGCAAGTTGTCGATTGCGGCTCGTATCGATTACTATGCTGGCGACCATCGCCCCGAAATCGAGCACGAACTCGATGAGCGTATTGCGACAATACAGGAACGGGGTGGGCAATGACCCTCCCCGACGGCGTCGAACGCAGAACGATCGATGGAAGGCGTGTCTTAGCAACCCGGGGTGAGGCTATCGGCCACGAAGCCACGGCAGACGGTTGGCGGCATTGGGATCCGCGGCGATCCAAACTGGCCGCGATCTTCGAGCGAGATATCGAGACCGGTTTCACTGGGGGCGACACAGTGTTGTATCTCGGGGCGGCGGCAGGAACGACAACGAGCCATGTAGCAGATTTCACCGGGCCGGTGTACGCCATCGAATTCGCCGCACGACCGATGCGGGATCTCGTGGACGTTGCCGCGGATCGTCCGGCCATCATTCCACTCCTCAAGGACGCCCGTCGCCCGGAGACGTATGCTCATGTCGTCGAGCCAGTCGACATCGTGGTCCAGGATGTTGCAACCAGGGATCAGGCCCGTGTCGCGATCCAAAATCGTCGGTTTCTCGGCGGGGACGGTCGACTTCTCCTCGCCGTAAAAGCCAGAAGCGAGGACGTAACCGCAGCTCCAGAGACGGTTTTCGACCGGGTGCTATCGACACTGAAGACGGAGTTCGAGGTGCTTGAGACCGCACGCTTGGATCCATTTCATGAGGACCACCTGGCCGTTGTTGCCCGACCACGCTGAGACACGCGAGGGGAACCCTTTAGCCGGCCCACCCGCAATCCCGCCCCGATGGAGCGCGGTGATGCGTCGAACTTCACCCGAACGGGCACCCTCGGCATCGAGGAGGAATTCTATGTCGTCGACGACGCCGGACGACCGACTTCAGGCACCGATGAACTCGTCTACGAATCCGACCCACCGGCGATTCTTGAGGATCGCCTCGATCATGAACTCTTCAAGTGCGTCATCGAGACCCAGACGCCAACGATCGAAGATCCGGACAAGGCCGCTGAGACGCTCTACGCGGTCCGGAATGCCCTGATCGAGCATGCAAGCACACATGGATATCGTATTGCCGGGGCCGGACTTCACCCAGCGGCGAAGTGGCGGGAGTTAGAGCACGCGACGAAGCCACGATATCAGTCTCAACTTGACCGCATCCAATATCCTCAACACCGAAATACTACTGCGGGCCTTCACGTCCATGTCGGTATCGATAACGCTGACAAGGCCGTTTGGGTGGCGAACAAGCTTCGGTGGCATCTCCCTCTGATGCTAGCGGTTTCGGTCAACTCGCCCTATTGGTGCGGCTTTGACACGGGTCTGGCGTCCGCTCGCGCTAAAATATTTGAAGCGCTCCCCAATACCGGTATGCCCACGGCTTTCGCGGATTACGAGGCTTTCGACCGCTTCGAGCGACGGATGCTCGAGTCCGAGGCCATCGCTGATCGAGGCGAACTGTGGTATGATGTCCGGCCGCACTCCGGGCTGGGCACGGTCGAGGTCCGTGCACCGGATGGGCAGCGGGATCCTGACATTGTCCTTGCATTTGTCGAGTGGATCCGCGCGCTCGTCATAGACCTCGCCGAGCGGTATGAAGATGGCGAGTCGGGCACGGAGAGGCGTCGGGAACTCCTCGATGAACACAAATGGCGAGCGATGCGTCATGGTCACGACGCCGCTCTCTATACGCGAGATTTCGGCGAAACGGTCCCCGTCGAAGATCTCGTTTTCGCGGAATCTGACCGGCTCGATGTGCCTGCAATCCGAACCCTACTCGACAGCGAGAGCGGCGCCACCCGACAACGTCGTATTCGCGGGAACGAAGGATTGGATCGGCTCTGCGAGGATTTGGTACTGACGTCGCACTAGGCCCCAGCCAAGGATTTTTAGGCGGCAATCGCTTTCGTCCCCACAGAAACGACACATGTCCTCGGACGACTCCACGCAGGGGGAGCGACCCGGTAGTGATGACGGGCATGACGTTCGTGATCGGCTCGAACGGGAAGCCGACCGAGCAGTCGAGAACTTCGATGAAGGGATCGTCGACCTGCTATCGTGGGTACTGGACACTGAAACTCGGGCGCGATTGTACGTTTATCTGCGCCAGCATCCATGGAGCACGAGCGAGGAGGTGGCGGAGGGAACCGGCCTCTACCCGAGCACCGTCCGTGAGGCACTTGCCCAACTCCATGCAGAAGGCAAGGTCGATCGCGAAAAGCGCGAAAGTGGTGGGGCTGGCAATAACCCCTACGAATACCGCGCAATGGCGCCATCCGACCTCGTTGGGGAGATCGTTGATGATGTCCAATCAGAGCTCAACGCGGTATTCAATCTGGATAGATTGCTCAGTGAGGGGTCCCGGCGGTCCGATGAGGACGGCGATGAGCCAGTTACGATTACCGTAGAGGAAGCCGACACTGAGGAGAAGTGACCGGGGTGTCACGAAGATAACGTACCCAGGTATGAGAGCAGTCGGGGATCGGTGACTACCAGTCTGGGGCTTGCATTCCCGCAGCCTCAAGCACCGCTTTCCACCGTTGCTGGACAGACAGTCGAGATACACCGGCAGCATCGGCCACGGCCTCTTGGGTTCGTTCCTCTCCAGCGACAAGCGCGCCGACGTACAGTGCGGCAGCGACGACTGCCGGCTTGGAACGCTCCGGTTGAGGAAGCGAGGAAAGGAAGGCGTCCGCGGCCCGCGATCGCGCCTCGGGTCCGAGATCGAGTTGATCAGCCGCCTCTTCGAGATCGGAGATCCAGGCCGCGTTTTCGACTTCGTCGCTGGCCCGGTACACGCGCGCGACTGCGTGCCATGATGGCAAAAGGCTTCGGCGCGGAGACCGAAAGTATAACCCGTCAGCTTGATGGCTTGGGTGGGGGTAACGGGCGATGGGCGCGGGTAGCCAAGCCAGGAAACGGCGCAGCGCTTAGGACGCTGTCCCGTA
>JBDGPQ010000188.1:0-24898 GCA_042219595.1 Haloarculaceae archaeon | reverse complement strand
CCCAAAAGCTGCTCGTGTCGATATTCCATATATTAGATCGCGGCTCGTGGACTACTCTGGCCGGTTCGACACGCTTAATTATGGCCTGTGGATAAATTGATCAACTCGCTGGGGTGCGGGCACCAGCGGGCGCCTGCTTATGCAGGTCGGGATGTGAACCGTCCGGAGCGATCCGGCGCCGGTTTGAACCACAAAGCCCCGTGGTGATAGACAGATGGTTCGAAGTTCATACTCACACATCCGGGAGGCCTGGGCCGACCCGGATGACGGAAAATTAGCGGAATTACAGTGGCAGAGACAGCAGGATTGGCGAGAACAAGGGAGTGTCGAGCGGATCGAACGTCCCACGCGTCTCGACCGTGCGCGCTCCCTTGGCTACAAGGCGAAACAGGGGATAATCGTTGCTCGGGTGAGCGTGCGCAAGGGGGGCGCTCGAAAGGAGCGGTTCACGGCGGGCCGGCGCTCGAAGCGTCAGGGAGTTACCCGGGTAACCCGTCGGAAGAATCTCCAACGGGTCGCCGAGGAGCGTTGCGCAAGAGTATACCCGAATCTACGGGTACTGAATAGCTACTGGGTCGGCGAAGACGGTCGGCAAAAATGGCATGAGGTGATCCTGGTTGACCCCAACCATCCAGCCATCGAAAGCGATGACGATCTCAACTGGATTTGTGATGATGTTCACGCCAACCGGGCATTGCGCGGCCTGACAAGTGCGGGAACACGCAATCGAGGGCTTGGCTCAAAGGGGAAAGGAACCGAGCATACTCGCTCGAGTGGCCGCTAAACCTGGTCAATCCTCAAATAGCGATTCGAGTACCTTTCGCTCGGCCGTCCGCAGATGCTGATGATAGGTCGATGGTGAGATATCCATCGACTCAGCAAGATCCTCGCCGGATGTGTCCCGTGGCCAGTCGAAAAACCCACCCAGGAACGCCTTCTGCAGGGCAAGCCGTTGGCGAGCAGTCAGACGCTCCTGAATGTCCGCGACGAGCTCTTCTCGGGACTTCGCGGAGCGCTCACGCTCCCTGCGGGCCAGCAGATTGACTGAAGGGTAGTCCTCTGCAAGGGCATCGAGAACTGCTCGTGCGTCCGCACCGGCCGGGAGTTCGACAGTCAAACGGGCCTGACCATCCGCTGCGTGTATAGCAGTCGTTTCGGCTCCATGGTCCGCAAGCGCGGCGACTACTGGCGGTTCTCCACAGCCGAATTCGACAACGACGGTTCCCTCGTCGGAACTAAGGACGGTGACGTCATCGATATCCGGATGGTTTGCTGCAGCTGTTCTGAGTGCGTCAGGAGTCGTGCCCTCCGCGACGAATAACATACGGACACCGCCTCCATCGTCAACGGTTCCTTCGTGGGTTAATTCCGCGCCAACTTCGTTGGCAATATCAAGGTAGAAAAGTCCCTCATCGGTGATCGAAAGTTCGAGTTCGACGACACTATCCGTCGTCAGGATTCGGCGACCTTCGACAGCATTAATCGCGGTTGAGGCTGCACGGGCGAGAGCGGCGAGGACGGCCCGTTCGCGTTCGTCGAACCGATCGGCATCCGGAGCATATACTGTTAGGACGCCGTAGCCGGTTTCGCCATAAACTAGCGGAAGTGCAATCACCTCCCCAGAACCAGACATCGCCGCCCGGTGGAGTGGCGCGATGTCGGCATTAGCCTCCACCGTTAGCATGACCGGCTCGCCCGTCGAAACCGCCCCGACAGTCGGGTCCGACTGGTCAGACAACGACAAACTCGCGTCGTCCTGAAATGTCGCACCGGCAACCGCAGCAGGCACGATTCGGTCGGTGCTGAGGTCGGTCCGTCCAACCCATGCTGCACTGTATTCCTGAACCGAAGCGAGCCGGTCGCAGACGGTCGCCTCGATCTCCTCGCGGGTTCTTGCTTCGAGGACGGCCTCGAGAACGTCGCCAACGAGCCCATGAAGCCGGGCAGTCATCCGTTCGAGCTCCTCCCGTCGGCGCTCCGCCCTGAGTTCGGCCAGTTTTCGCTGAGTTATATCGATATGTGCAACCACAATACTTCCCCGATCATCGCCATCAAGACGACTCGCTCGCATCATGAACCAGCGTTTCTCGTCGGGAGAGTGGCAAGGGTACTCGAGAGTGAACAGATCTTGTTCTCCATCAACAACGGAGCGCAGACCCTCAAGCGCAGCGCTCGCGTGTTCGTCATCTTCAGTGTCGGTGGCTTCGAAATAGTTGAGTCCAACCATATCACCAGGTTCAGTGGGACCAGCACCCCCGAACTCCCGCCAAGCTCGGTTCGTGAACAGAATCACGCCGTCGGCATCGAGTACCGCGACGTTCATCGGTAAGGTATCGAGCGTTCGTCTCGCCAGGGAGTCGAGCTGCTTCATGCGCGCAGGTACGAATGATTAGGTGCCTGATAGTGGAAAAGCATGCCGGCGGGACTACTCGTCGTCCCCGATGACCGTTAGTCCGCGATTCGTGACGGCGTCGGGATCCAACCCAACCTCCTCGAGGAATTGCTCGTATTCGCGCTCGCAGGCCTCTGCCGCCTGCTGGCGGTCAGAAGCGTGATCACATAGTTCCGCAAGATCGGCGGGAACGTCGTTCGTATGGACGATCCAGTGATTGACCAAATCAGAAAGTCTCCGGATTGGAGAGGTAAAGTGGCCGTAAACCTCAAAATTGAGGGCATGATGGCCGCCGAAGGGATCGTTCATGTAGCGCGCACGGGGCATTACCTTCATCACCGCCCATTGAATCCGGTCGAGTTGTCTGCCGGGTGCTTCTTCGAGGGTCGCATTCACTGCTGTACGAGGATCATCCCAGGATTCCGCTGGGATCGAAACGCCATCAAGCTCCTGAATCTCACGGAGAGCCTCGTTCCATTGATCAGGTGTCGGCTGGGGGTGGACCCGATACATCGCTTCGAGACCTCGCTGCCACTGGAGAACGTGGGTGACCGCCTTATTCGCCTTCAGCATGCACTCCTCGACGATCGTATGGGCTCTGTCCCGGCGTGGATTCAGGACAAGTGAACCGTCTGCTTTCCGCTGCTCATGGAGACGATCTGCGAGCGTCCAGACTCGGTTGGTCTTTTCCGCCAAATCCTCTGGTCGATCCTCTAGTAGGTCCGCTTCCTCTTCGGGAGCCTCTAGCAGGCGCTCCGCTTCGCCGTAGGTCAAGCGCGCATCGCTTCTGACTACCGATTTATAGATCTCAATCGATTCGAAAGAGAGGGTTTCGGGATTGAGATGCATCTCGACTGTATGCGCCAGCCGGTCCTCGTCGGGAACCAGCGAGCAGACCGTCTCGGCGAGGAGCGGTGGAAGCATGTGGACGGTGTGCCCCGGCAAATACACTGTATTCCCGCGTCGCCGAGCCTCGGCCCACATCTCCGTGTCTGGCGTAACGTAATGGGTGACGTCCGCGATATGAACCCAGAGAACCACTTCATCATCGGCGTCGGCGATTGAAATGGCGTCGTCATAGTCCTGAGCGTCCAACGGGTCCGTCGTCCACGTTGTTAGATCCCGGAGATCCCGGCGATCCTCGAGTTCACTTTCGATTTCCGATCCCACCTGTTCGGTTCTGTCTTCAGCTTCTGCAAGCACCTCGGGCGGGAACTCTTCGGGAATACCGTGTTCCTCGAAGAGCTCCTCGCGCTTGTTCGCGAGATGACGAGCCAGCTCCTCGTCGATGGTGACCGGCCCCTGGCCTGCGGCCGTGCCGGCAGCCGCCTGCGCGTCATCACTCATGGATTTCCGTATGCGGAGGCCCCTGTTAGGCGTATCGACGCCAGCCACGGCCGGTATCTTTTTTCTGCTCGCCCCGAAATCACGTGCGAGTAGACCCGGTATGCCTGCGCCAGAGGGGCCGATGGCGGTACGCGCCAGGCCAAACGGCCCCGGCCTTGCGTTTGTCGACCGGATCGAGCAGGAACGATGTGAGTGTCGGACAGAATCTCCCGTCGATCCCCGACCGGCGGATCCCGAGCGATTTCGCTTTCCGGTCGACAGGGCCGTGACTATCGAGGCAGAGACCGTCTCACTACCGAACGTCGCCGGCGTTCTGGTCCGGGACAGCTCCGGAGATATCGTTGCGGAGGTCCAACAACTCGATTCTGAAGAATTGCCGCGGGACTGTTACGATTTGGAGCTTCTGACGCAGTTCAAGACCTATCTCGGAGTCGAGGGGCCGGTTGAAATCGAGGCGGATGCAACCGCATTTCAAATCGATTTTGGGACTGAAACTGAGGTTATACTCGGTGCGCGATCCAATCATGAACGCCCGGCAGCGACTGTCACAACAACGTCCGATCCGCTGGATCTAATGGCAGCGATCGAAACCTTTGGGTCGGCACTAAAGACGACAGCACCGGACCGGGCGTTCCCATCCCTCCGCGGACATCCACCAGCAGTGGAACTCGGTAGCGAACTCCACATTCCTGACGCCGTCGAGCAACCGGAAACGGAGATTCATGTGGAACTGCCGCCCGACCTTGCATCTGTCTTCGTCGCCGCACCGCTCGTATATTACCTGGGAGCTACCGTGGAAGCGGGCCGGACGCCTCGGATCCGCACCGGCAATGGTGTCGATTATGCCCTGAACGGGCCGGCGGGGTACGAAACCACGGTCGAGCGAACACTCAAGAGGGTATTCCTGCTCGATTGTATCACGCGAACCGAGGGTCTCTACGGAATCGAACTCAACGAGCGGGCCGCGCTAGAGGGATCACTCACGCTGGATTTCGATGCGCTCTACCGGGCGAGCCCAGCAGACCGGCTCGCTGCGTACCTCGAGATACCCTGGTCAACGCTCGAGGAGTTTGTTCCGAACTGGCGGCTGACGACTCACATCGAACCGGTCCCGAAGACCGTCGAGCAGTTACCGTATGTTGTCGACGATCTCGCGGTTGTACGGACCCGTTCCACCGGCGGGGCTGAGGCGGTCGTCGCTTCACCCTCAGTACCAGACGGGGGGTTCACTCGATCCGTCGGCACCGGCGCGGGCGGCAGAGATGTCGACTACATCGAACCCGAAGCGACGGATGCATTAGAACAGGCATGGATCGGTGACGACATTCCCGTCGGTGCAAGTAAGCTTACACGGGAAGCATTCGAAAACCGTCTGAAACGGGCACCGGTCGACGGGGATATTTCGATTACGATCGTGCTGAACGATCCACGAATGGACGAGGAGCGGGATCTCGCGGATCGAGCGTATGGCAACCGTGAGAACCTCCCGTTCGACGTAAACGTCCGCCGCGACGTGCCGACCGACGAACTACGTGATGTGCTTGGGTCTGAGACGGCCTTCTTACACTACATCGGTCACACCGAGCGGGAGGGCTTTCGGTGTCCAGACGGCACACTTGATGCGGGAACGCTCGAGTCAACCGGTATCCGCTCGTTTTTATTGAATGCCTGCAACTCGTACGAGCAGGGACTGGGCCTCATCGAAGCAGGAGCTGTCGGTGGTGTCGTGACCCTTTCTGACGTGATCAATGATGGCGCCATCGAGGTGGGCGAGACGATGGCACGGCTCCTAAACGCGGGCTTCCCGCTGCGTGCGGCACTGACGATTGCACGTGAGGAAAGCATCCTGGGGGGACAATATATCGTGGCTGGGGACGGTGGGATGACGGTCGCACAGCCGGCCAGCGGCACGCCATATCTTGTCGAAATCCGGGATGAGACCGATGCGTATGCGGTCGATATACAGACGTACCCAACTGACGTCGCTGGCCTCGGATCAGTCTTCAAGCCGCGCCTTGACGCGGCGACCGATTACTACCTCACCTCGGGCACTATTTCCGGGTTCGAGCTGACAGGATTGGAGCTGCTTCAGTTCCTCCAGCTGGAGGACGTCCCGGTCCGTATCGACGGCGCAGTTCGTTGGAGCGATGAGGTTGCGGCTGAGCTGCTCGCTGCTGGACTGGAAGAATCCTCGGAAAACTGAAGGCCCTCAGAATATCGTCATTCCGCCGCCACCGGCTGCTACCGTCCCAGTCTGAGAGAGCAGCAGCACGAGCGTGAATAGTACGCCCATCAGTCGCGGATTTTCCTTCAGGTACGCCGCCATGGTTGAGTCTGACATGGTACGGACCGAATTATCCGGGGGGCGGTAATTAAAATTTATTGATAATATTTGACATAAGACATTTTATCCGCAGTCGGCGCATGATGCCCGCCCTCCGAGTATCGATGGTCGTAACGGCCAAAAAGCTTAAGGTGATGGTCGGGTGCCCCAGTCGACGCGAGTAGCGTCTAAAGGACTCCACGACTGCGCGGGGAGTCCACCTGAAACGAGGGTTCGGGTAGCTTCGAGTTCCGAAGCTGCGGGGCACCTTTTTGACGATCGCTACCGCAGAATATTGTGAAATGGAAGGACCGGTGCCGCTGCCACGGCGGGGATGTCCCCGATGAGTCGACCGAACCCCGTGTCGAGCACTGGTCGCGTGAAACTAAAGCGATCGGCCGTGCAGCGGAGTCGGGCGGGCACCGCCGAACCGGCCGTGGTACGGAGTGGTGTTTCCGAGACGGCCGACGAGGATGTGCTTGACGTACCGGTACCAGTTGCTGGTGCCGAACAACGCCAGTCGATTCGTGTCCTCCACGTCGACGACGATCCAGAGGTGACTGCGGTCACCGCTGAATATCTGGAACACGTCGGCGAGGATTTCGAAGTTCTCTCAGAAACCGGCGTCGTCGCCGCGCTCGACCGCCTCGGAGAGACCGAAATCGACTGCGTCGTCAGCGATTATGATATGCCCAACACCGACGGGCTCGAATTCCTCGAGATCGTCCGGGATCGATGGCCAGATCTGCCGTTCATTCTCTTCACTGGAAAAGGCTCCGAGGCGGTAGCCAGCCAAGCAATCGCCGCCGGTGTGACCGATTACGTCCAGAAAGGTCGTCCGCCGGAGCAATATGAGGTCTTGGTGAATCGAATCGAGAATGCGGTTGATCAGTATCGGACACAGCGACAATTTTGGAATGCGCTGTCATGGTATCGGCGCTTGGTAGAGCAGGATCTCGCCGGGGTATTCGTCATCCAGGACGGCGAGTTCGTCTACGTGAATGAAAAGCTCGCTGACCTCTTCGGTCGGAGCCAAACGGAACTCGTCGGCGCATCCCCGGTGGATCTCGTCGTCAACGAGAGGGAGATGGACAACGTTCTCGATCGGTTGATCGAGGCGTCCCCGTCCGAGGGTGAGACGCTGAGGACCAGCTTCGACGGGCGTCATGCCGACGGAGGGACCCTCGTGATCGATTGTCATGCCGGCGGTGTCGAGTACGAGGGAAAGCCCGCCTGGATTGGAATCCTCCGGGCGGCTTAACTTGGCCGGGGTGGAACGGCGGCCATGGAAATTACCGCCCGGCACCATCTCCGATCCGATGCTATCGAGGAGATTCGTGCAGCGCTACATGATGGGCTCGGCATCGAACTCGATGCAGACACCTTCGAGGAGGTCGAACTCGCCGACAGTGATCGTGATGTCGTTCTCGTAGACGGCGAACCACTCGTATTTTATCACGAGGGCGAACCCTTCTTGACGGTACGTGGCGCCAACGTGTACCCTCCTGACCGGCGCATCGTGACCGTCGACGCCGGCGCCGTTCAATTCGTTTCCGACGGCGCGGACATAATGCGCCCAGGGATCGTCGACGCCGACCAGGAGATTACGGCTGGCGATCTCGTTGTGATCGCTGAAGAAAGCCATGGAAAGGTCCTCGCGATCGGTCGCTCCCGGGTGGATGGCGAGGATCTCCAGGGCGAGCAAGGCAAGGTGGTGGATTCAGTTCATCACGTTGGCGATGACCTCTACCAATTGTCGGCCTGAAATACTGCGTCTGACGTAACACATAAACCCTCAGCGGCGGTGTCAGGTGATATGGGATTGATGAGCAAGATCTTCGGGGACGCCGCCGGGAGTCGGGCCACATCTGACTACGTGGAGCTTGATGCTGGGGATGTACAGACCAATGGCGCCGAAGCCACTCGGCAGGTCCGCATCGCGAATATCGGCGACAAGAACGATGTGATCGAGATCAAGGACGCCGTTTACGATGGCGATATCGTTGTCGCCGATATCACTCGTCATACGACCCAGGATCGGACGATGGAACACATTACGGACGAGCTCAAGCAGGTCGCACGGGAGGTTGATGGAGATATCGTACAGAAAGATGATGACCAGCTGATCATCACGCCAGGTGGCGTCGCAATTAGTCGCGAACGACTCGGTAGCCGGTGAACGTCGAGCGGAACAGGCCAACTATCACCGGTTATTACCTTCTAATTGAGGTGCGCCAGAGATGAACCGTTCCGGTTAGACGTTTTCAGGCGTCTCGGCGTCGTCTTCGACGTCCCGCTTCATCGAATCCCGCCTAGCCTTAGCGTCTCGTCCGGTGGCCGCTTCGAGGAAATCGTTCTTCGTCTCAACCGCATCCTCAGCGGCATCAACGTGCCCCTCTGCAATGACCTCCTCAGCCGGTCGCTCGTCAATATGGAGCGCGAGCGTATCCTTCTTCCCGTCATATTCGACTCGTCCCGCAACCACCCTGTCGAAGACGGGATTCTCGGGCTCATCGACGACAAGCAATTCCGTATTGTCGTATGGCTCAGTACCGGTGACGCGACCAAAGTGATCCTCGACGAATGCCTCCATATCGGGAACACGATCCTCGAGGTGCTCACCCCGGCGCATCTTATACTCGCGCATATCGATGGTTTGCCGAGCCCCGTCTTACGTGTTTCGTGCTGCCCCTACTCCGGTCCAGGTTCGTGAGCCAGAGCCCCAGTATGACATTCCGGACAAAAATCGCCTTCGCGGAGCGATGAGGACTCGACCGGTGTTGTGAATCCGCACGAACCGCACCTGAAGATGCCGTCAGGAACCGTAATGGCGTCGCCAGTTGGCTCGACAGTCAGCTCCGGTTCCTCCGCGGGTTCCTCGTGGAGTGTTGGGGGCGTCCACTCTGGATCATCGTCATCATCCTCCTCTGGCCAGGCGCCAGGTTCACGGTCCGCCTCTGACTCGTCATCCGCATCCAGAATCACCCCGTCGTCAGTAGCTGGATCCGCATCAGGCTCCATGCTGTCCCCAGCTGGTGGGTCCGACTCCGCCTCGGCGACGTGTGATGCTCCCTCTGTATCCGTGCCAGCAGCTGTCGAATCCGTCTCTTGCGTACCATCGTCTCCCGTGTCGGCCGGCTCCAAGGTCGTCACCTCCGTATTCTCCGAAACGACACGCTGCTCACCACAACGCTCACACGTCCGGACTTCCCGCTCAGTGATCACCACCTCATTCCCCGATTCCTCACGGGATCGCTCGACCGACGGGTCGCCGAAGCGGTGCCCGAGGACCGAGCACTTCAGACTCATTGTCCGGACTTCCCCGCGTGGCGAACATAAGGATTGCCTCCAATAACGGTAAGACCCGGCGGCGAGTACGCGCTCCCATGCGGGTCAAGCCGGAGTACCGCGACCGCGATGAAACCGAGGTCGCCGTACTCGATGCCCTCGCGGATCGCGCGGAGGAGGGCATGACGATCTTCGAGCTCCGGACGCATGTCGATGAAGACATTGACACGCTCGAGGACGCGCTCGCCGCGCTGAAAAGCGACGATCTCATCGAGGCCGCAGAGGACGGTGAACGGACCGTCATCCGCCCTGATGAGGGAGTCGTTGGACCGGAAACCCGTGATGAATCCGGCGGATACCTGGCAGCACTACGCCGGCGCCTTCCCTTCTGATTCCTGCTTTGCTGTCAGGTACCGTTCACTTCGAGAGCCAGGCGCACGGTGCGCATTCGGGGCGATTTTCGGTCCGGATGGAGCCCATCGCTCTATCCTACTCGACGATCCAGCCTATGCGCCGCCGTCCACATACACGGATCAGGATCCGCTGTAGTTAGGAGAATTCGCCCCTATTCTCGGTTGCTTGAGGCGCTTCTCCTACTCCGCGTAATAGTACTCGCCGGCATTCTTTTGCTCGCGATCGAGCTGGCTCCCTGGCTTGTTGATCCGAGGACGACGGGTGCGTTCGTCGCGACGAAATGTGATGTCGAGGTTTGCAAGGAAGTCGTTCATGCCGGCGCGCATTTCCATGGGTGCTCGTGCGTGGCCATGTTCGGCTGGTTCGCCATCGAACACCACGAGCCGGTCCGAGAGGAGATCGATCATGTAAATATCGTGGTCGATCACCAGGGCAGTCGCATCGTGGTTTTCGGCGTAGCGACGGATCGCGGACGTGGCTGTCACCCGCTGCTCGACGTCAAGATGGGCCGAGGGCTCATCTAGTAGGTAGAGGTCGGCATCCTCCGATAGACAGGCCGCTATTGCAACCCGTTGGCGCTCGCCGCCAGACAGATCGGTCAGATGCTGCTCCATGACATCTTACAGGTCGAGCGGGGCCGCAATTTCCGTATTCCAGTATGACGTCCCGAAGTCGTCGGTGATCGATGAAAGGAATGCATCGACCCGCATCGGCTGATCGATTTCGATGTACTGCGGCTTGTATGCGATATCGATCTGTCCGGGAACGGTCCCCTCGTCGGGTTCGAGTCGCCCAGCTAACAGCTGAGCAAACGTTGTCTTCCCGATGCCATTGGGCCCCACGACGCCTAGCACCTCGTTCTCCCGGATGGCGCCCGCCTCGACTTCGAGGCTGAACTCGCCATCGCCGTAGGCCTTCCGCAGGGATGGGTATTCGACAACGACGTCCCCCGCAGCGGCCGGCCGCGGCGCGTGCTCCTCGAATTCGATGGCTGACTCCCGGAATCGCATGTTCTCGTTTTCGAGGTAGCCTGCGAGATACTCATTGATCCCCTTCTTTGTCGATTTGGGATCGGTGATGACCCCGAACGCGCCCGGCCGTCCGTAAGCAACGTGGATCGAATCTGCAAGGAGATCCAAAATCGCTAAATCGTGCTCGACGACCAACATTGACCGGTCTTCGGTCTCTGCCAGCTCTCGAATGAGACGGGCGGCGGTAATTCGCTGTCCGATGTCGAGGTAGGGTGTGATCTCGTCGAGGAAGTAAAAATCCGCGTCACGGACGAGAGTGGCGGCAAGCGCGACGCGCTGAAGCTCGCCGCCGGACAGCGTCCCAATTGGCTGATCCACGACGGCTGAAATCCCGAGCCGTGAGACGAGGTCATCGATGGCATCTCGTTCGTCCACACTGGCCAGAAGGTCCTGAGTGGTGCCTTCGAATCGATCAGGAATGCGGTCAACGTACTGTGGCTTTCTGGCGACCTTGAGGTCACCTTCGCGCATCGCCTCGAGATACTCTTGCAGGGCAGTGCCGCGGTATGCAGCGAGGATTTCGTCCCAGTCCGGCTCGTCAACCTCGCTCGAGCGGCCAAGGTTCGGCGCGAGTTCGTCAGCAAGAATCCGAACGGCGGTGGTTTTCCCGATGCCGTTGGGGCCAAGGATGCCCGTCACCCGACCCTCAGCGGGTGCCGGCAGGCCGTACAGGGCGAACGCATTGTCGCCATACCGATGAACGGGGTCATCATCCAGTTCCTGGGGGAGGTTGATGATCTCGATGGCATCGAATGGACACTTCTCGACGCAAATCCCACACGTTTCACCAAGGCAAATCTCCTCCGAGATCCAAATCTGGTCGGGGGACCCTTGGTGTGGCTCATCATCCTCATAGTGCTCCTCCCGGGTGACGATGCACTCCTTCCCGGTTCTGTTCGGGGGACAGAAGTTCGCACACTCGTAGTTGCAGCGGTCCGGCTGACACCGGTCCAAATCGACGACGGCAATGCTATCTTCGGCCATCTTAGAAGGCGCCGACGGTTAGCAGGATGCCCCACGAAATGAACCACATCGTGAAAGTCATGAATCCCACGTAGAGCTGGTCTTTCGCGGAGAAGTCACCGACGTCGATCCCAACCGCGTAGTAGATTGGGAACTGGACGAGAATGGCCGCAAGGAGAACGATCAGGCCGACCGTATCTCCCGGCCCGGACGCGAGCACTGCCGAGCCAACTCCTGCGAGGAGTCCACTCACGGTGGCGATCGTCGTCACCGTGACGCCCCGCAAATGCGAGCTGAATCCCTCGCCCGTGTCCGTTGCCATGGGGAACAATTCCCCAGCCGAGCCCAAAAGCCGTTCGTTCGGCTGGTCGATCGTAACTGGCAGCGCCCGCCGAACGGCGATATTTGCAGGCCCTCAATCTTTATACAGGCGGCGACCAACCTCCGAGGCGATGACAGACTCCGACGGGGGGTCGCTCGCGGACCTGCCCCCAAGCGCGAAGCTCGTTTACAAGGTGTTAGAGTACAACGGGCCACTCACCCAGAAAGGGATCGTCGAGGAGTCGATGCTCTCAGCCCGAACGGTCCGATACGCCCTCGAGCGTCTCGACGAGGTCGGCGTGGTCGATGAGGACGTCTACTTCGCGGATGCCCGACAAAATCTCTACGAGATCGCCGACGAAGCAGTCGAGGCTGAGGCCACTGCGGATTAGGTCTCGATCGACCTTTATCGCGGGTACGCATTCCGAGTAGAGTGATAGCTCATGATCTCGGTGTATCTGTCCCGCGTACAACTCAAGGCGGGTTGACACGCTGATCGTCAATCCTTACGATTTCTGGATGAGGGAATCAAAAAAACTCGGGGAAGTGGCATTTCACGCCGTAGAGACCGTGATGCGGCGGTTCCGGTCGATCGCCCGTTCCAGCTCTTCGGCGATCGCACTGCCCCTGGAGACCTGGATTTCACCGCCCCGACTCACCGTCGCCGTGAAGAGATATTCGCCATCCGCTTGGACCTCGACGGTCTCCCCTTCGTGACCCTCGAGTGGAATGACGACATGACCATCAGTGATATCGGGATCGACCGTCTCGCCGCCACCATGGCTACTTCCTGGCGCTCCGCGGCTGCCGCGCTCGTCGAATGACCGGACATCGATATCCACCCCAAGGTCGGACTCTACATCGGCAATCCGGCCGCCTCCCTTGCCGATCACCCGGGAAATGTCGGATTCCTCAACCCACACAACGGCGCGATCGTTGCCGCGGACCTCCACGGCGACATCACCGTGGGCGATCGATCGAATGGCTCGCTCGATCTCTTGTCTGGCGAGTCCTTGCACGCCTGATTCCCGGCCCGTACTCGGGCCGCCCTCGCCCAGCGGAACGGTCACCACCTGGCGATTGAAGGTATAAATTTCGTATGCCGGCTCGCCGGTTTCGAAGTCGCGAATCATGATCACCGGCCGGGCAAGATCCTCTTCCATGAGGCCCTCGGGGACTTTGACCTCAGTGGTAACATCGTAGACGGTGGTGATCTGCCCGGCTTCGATGTAGACCACAGTATCGACGATCTGAGGAATCAATCCGAGTTCGACGCGCCCGACGAGCCGTTGAAGCGCGTCGATGCCTCGGGTAGCGTGCACCACGCCCACCATCCCGACGCCCGCCAGCCGCATATCAGCGAAGACTTCGAAATCCTCAGTCTTCCGGACCTCATCGTAGATGGTGTAGTCGGGACGAACCATGAGCAGCGAATCCGCCGTTTTCGCCATATCTCCGCCCAATGCGGTGTACTGGGTGACATCCGGACCGACTTGGAGATCGCGGGGTTTCTCCATGGTTTTCACGGCGAAGTCAGAACCGGTGAGGAATTCCGCAACGGCCTGGGCAAACGTGGATTTGCCGGCTCCAGGTGACCCCGCGATCAGGACGCCCCGCTGGCGCTCCAGCAAACGCTCACGGAGTTCATCCGCGTACTCGTAGTCATCAAGGTCCGTTTTGACGATCGGCCTCACAGCCGTAATCTCCATAGCGTCTGCGAATGGCGGCCTGGCAATGGCGATCCGATATGCCCGGAATTGAACGATCGTCATGCCCGGCTCATCTAGCTCGACAAACCCATCCGGACTGGCACGCGCCCCTTCCTCCACGTCGGCAGCCAGATCGAGAAGTTCGGATTCCTCCGTCGGTGTATCACTGAGTGCTTCGTAATGCATGTCACCAATTGTTCCCCGCTTTGCCTTCGGAACCGCACCGACCTTCAGGTGCACACTCATCGTGTCGGGGTCAAAATAGTCCTCGAGCGCGAGCCGCTCCACGTCCCGGCCTTTCGGTTCGACGAACTCGACTGACAGCCCTTTGGCTCTCCCGACCTCGGCCTGGACGTCATCACTCGTCACGAGTGTCGCATCGTGCTTGGCGGCGAGATCCCGGATGAGAGCGTCAATCTCGCCTTCGCCAGCTTCGCGCCGTTCGAGGGCGTCCGGCCGCCGACCGACATATTCGACGTCGATAACGCCATCCTGCTCGAGATCAACCAATCGGCGGAGTTCGGCGAGGCCCTCCCAACCGGTCGCCCGGCCGTCATTTGCCTGGGATTCGAGCTCGCCAACGACGGCCTCCGGCACGATGATCGTTTCGCCGGCGAACTCACCGGCGTCGACCCGGGCCGAGAGGCGCCCGTCGATGACGACGCTCGTGTCCGGGACGAGAGTCATACCGACGGTTGGCCAGGCGGACGCATAAGGGCCCTGACTCGACCGGAGCGGATTTGAGCCCGCGCTGCGGATGCCGTTGATATGGCGATCGGAACTGCAACGACAGACATGGATTCGCTCGTCGATTATCTCCGAGAGGGGCTCCGGATCGCGGCCATCATGCTGGTATGGAGTCTCGCCGGTACCGTGGTTACACTTGCGATCGGAAGTTTCGGTCGGCCCGGAGCACTTGGCCCCGCAGCGGGGGCCTGGCTGGGAACGGCGCTGGTCGCCGCCGGATTCCTCAACGCCGTCCTGTACGTCGTCTTCCGGTCGATCGACTATTGGGGCGCGTAAGATAGGTGAGGGCGTCCGGTGGTGACCACTCCGGTGCCCATCTCGGCAACCGCGCGACATCGCTGAGAACAGTGAATCCTCGAACACAATGGGCAAGACCAGTGGAGACACTGCACTCCCGATCGTTCAGAGTGTCCCGACAACGATAACGCTCGCGAACCCCATGACGACAAGGCCGGCGACAATCTGAAACAGGCCGGCAGCTCGATCATGCCCGCTCACGAGGCCGAAGGCGGAACCGACACTTGCTCCGATCGTCGCCATCGTCATCGTGATACCAGCCGCATATGCGAGTACGGACAGTGCGGCGATGCCCAGTCCGAGCGAGGGGAGCACCGCTCCGAGAAATGCGATCATCGAGAGAGGCGGCGAGAGGGTAAAGAGCGCGCCGATTATACCGGTCTTGAGGTATGTCCGGGTGGAATGGCGGTGGTCGCCATCTGTAAGGAATGGCAGATGCAAGTGAGGATCCGCATCGGTATGCGCATGCCCAGCCTGGCCGTGTGATCGGGCGGCCACTCGATAGCCCTTCATCGCGAGAATGGCACCAAGGACGCCAAGCGCGACCCCCACAATCAGACTGCCAACGGTGTCCAGTACTGCCGGGTAGCCAGTGCGCCGCAGGATGAGCCATGATAGACCGAGCCAGGCGACGACGAGGACGACGTGACCAGCGCCAAAGCAAGCCCCGACGATGGCTGAGAGGCGAGAATCGCCATATCGACCCGTGAGCGAAGAAATACCGGCGATGTGGTCAGGTTCAAGCGCGTGAGTGACACCGAGGACCCCGGCGGTGGCTAGAGCGCCGAACACGGTAGCGGTCACGCGGACGGCCTCCGAGCGAAGCGGTGCATATCCCCCCGTTCCATGGCCCGGTGTAAGGTGGTTACGGGTGGGGTGGACATTCCGCTCCGACGCCTCCACAGTCCAAATTTCAAAGCGATAGGCTCCAGTCCCCGCGGGGCGAGAGGCGGGCATGAGCATTGAAAGCCTGACGCGGGACCTCGTTGCAATCCCAAGCCACGAGGACGAGACCGCCGCTGGCGACGCCATCGAAGACTGGCTGTTGAGGGAAACTGACGCTCACGTTGAGCGTGATGGCGCTGGGAACGTGCTAGCGGTTCGTGGCGATACTCCAAGGCTCTGTCTCATTGGACACCACGATGTCGTGCCGCCAGAGGAAGGGCAACTCACGGATTCCGGGTATGAAATCCACAAACGTGATGGCCGATTGTATGGCCGGGGGACTGCCGATATGAAAGGGGCCCTTGCGGCGGCACTGCACGCATTCCGGGACGTCGAACGTGATGGGTTGGCCTTTGCGTCATTTGTTGGTGAAGAGACCGGCGGGAGAGGAGCCCGAGCAGCCGTCGATGGAGGCTTCGTGCCCGATCAGGCAGTTGTCGTCGAAGGCTCAACCGGCTACTCCGCACCCAGTGTAACCGACGTGGCGGTTGCCCACAAGGGGCGCCGGGGATCGACAATCACAGCGACCGGAAAATCGGCCCATGCAAGCGAAGTGGAGGCCGGCGTAAACGCCATTTACCGTGCGACAGATGCCGTGAACATCTGTCGGGATCTCGAGCCGCCGGCAGCCACAGTCCTCGACCATGATGTTGCTGGAAGCTTAGCCGTCACTCAAATCGAAGGGGGATCGGCGTGGAATATCATTCCGGAGCAATGTTCCGTGACCGTTGACGAGCGAACAGTTCCCGGCGATCGTGCCGATATTGGTGCGGTTGAACGGCTTGATGGTGTCGACTGGACAGTCGACCAAGACCTCCCGCCGATGGCTTGCGACGAGCCCGCATTCGCGACCGAAGTCCTCGCTGCCGCCTCCGATGCCCAGGAGGACAGCCCCCAGCAGGTGGTCAAGCCTCATGCGACTGATGCTGGGTGGCTGGCAAAGGCCGGAACGACCTGTGTCGTCTGCGGTCCAGCCGAACCTGGCGAGGCCCATACCGCCAATGAAAGCGTCTCGATAGCCGTCCTCGAGCGGTGTGCGGAGATTTACCGCAGGACAGCCCGCCGCGTACTCTCCTGAGCGCAGCGGATCTTTGGTACTGGCGCCCGGAGGGCCAGTGATGGCCGACAGTTACGAACGGCTGCTTGAGGTCGTCCGGCGGATCGGTTATCTCGATGACGCAGCTGGACACCTCCGGTGGGATCAGGAGGTGATGATGCCCGAAGGTGGAACTCCAGCTCGGTCAAAGCAACTCGCGGCACTGTCCCGTACTCGCCATGAACTTCTCGGCGGGGAGGAGGTAGCGAATCGCCTCTCGGCAATCACGGAGGCTGATCTGGATCCCGACGAGACGGCGGTATTTCGTGAAGTCAAGCGGCGTCACAAGCGCGCCAGCCGAGTGCCGGACGCGCTCGCGGAACGGCTTGCAGCGGCGACCAGCGATGCCATCCCCGTCTGGGAGGACGCCAAAGCCGCCGGTGAATTTGCGAGCTTCGAGGATATGTTGGCGGAACTCGTCGAGCTGCGCCGGGAGTACGCAGCTGCGATCGACCCGGATCGGGACCCATATACTGTCTTGTTTGAGGAGTACGAACCATACCTCGAACTCGAAACCGCCGAACGAGTTCTCTCTGAACTCCGAGATGGTCTGGTCGAACTGATCGACGGGATTGCGGACAGTGATGTCGTGTTAGCAGATCCCTTCACGGGGGCGTATAGCAACTCTGCTCAGCGGGCCGTTTGCGAGGCGGCACTCGATGCAGTCGGGTACGACCGTACGCATGGCCGGCTCGACGTGGCACCGCACCCGTTCTCCAGCGGCACACCATACGATGCCCGCGTCACAACACGCTTTACACCCACTGACCCTCTCGATGCCCTGCTATCCACGATTCACGAATTTGGCCATGCACGATATACACTCGGACTCCCGCGCGAGCACTACGGAACGCCGCTTGGATCCGCCCGGAATATGGTCATCCATGAATCCCAATCTCGCCTTTGGGAGAATCACATCGGACGAACGGAGGCGTTCTTCGAGCACTTCACACCGGTCCTTGCGGACCGGCTCGGAACGGTGGCGGATCCCGCGATCTACTACGAGGCTGCGAACCGCGTCGATCCGGACAACGTCATCCGTGTAGAGGCCGACGAATTGACCTATCACCTCCATATCGTACTGCGCTTCGAGATCGAGCGGGATCTCATCCGAGGCGATCTCGACGTGAGTGAGGTGCCGGGCGTCTGGAACGAGAAAATGGAGCAGTATCTTGGCGTCCGGCCAGCCGATGACGGCGAGGGCTGCCTTCAGGACATCCACTGGGCGCACGGAGATTTCGGGTATTTTCCGACCTATTCGTTGGGAAGCGCACTCTCCGCTCAACTCGACAGCGCGGTCCGATCGGAACTGGCGGTGGATTCCCTGGTTCGTCGTGGACAGTTCGAGCCGCTGGTCGATTGGCTTCGTGAGCGGATCCACCGTCATGGCCAGCGGTTTACGACCCCCGAACTGATCGAACGAGCGACCGGGGAGCCATTGCGTGCTGAGCCATTCCTCGAGTATGCAGAGGCAAAGTACGGGGAACTCTATCAGTTGGACTAATCGGCCCCTTATTGCTATCCCCGCCGGTGTAATGGTATGGACGGGCTCGACGCGACACAACTCGATCGGTACTCCCGGCACGTCATAATGGGAGACGTCGGCCCAGATGGCCAAGAGCGGTTACTCGATGGCTCCGTACTGGTCGTTGGAGCAGGCGGGCTCGGATCCCCGGTGATTCAGTACCTTGCGGCCGCGGGCGTCGGGAGGCTCGGGCTCGCTGACGGCGACACGGTCGAACTCTCGAATCTTCACCGACAGGTTGTACATGGGACTGCAGATGTCGGGCGGCCAAAGGTCGACAGCGCCGAGGAGACTGTCGCCGATCTGAACCCGGACGTACGCGTGGAGACGCATGGTGAGGTTTCGCGTGCGACGGTCATGGATCTCGTGACCGAGTACGACGTGGTCGTCGATGCGAGTGACAATTTCCCTACCCGATTTCTCCTGAATGACGCCTGCGTCTTGGCCGATATACCACTGGTACACGGGGCTATCTATCGCTTCGAAGGCCAGACGACAACCGTTTCCGCAGGAGGGCGACCGTGCTATCGATGTCTGTTCCCGGAAGCCCCACCTGAAGGGACGATTCCAGACTGCGCGGAGGCGGGCGTGCTTGGTGTGCTCCCCGGGACGATCGGAGCGATCCAGGCGACCGAAGCGATCAAATTGCTGCTTGGAGTCGGGGATTCGCTTGCAGGCCGGTTACTCATCTATGATGCTCGTGACCTCTCGTTCGATACCGTCGACCTGGCGCCGGATCCAGACTGTCCCGTCTGCTCTCGCGAAGCGGCGATCGCGGCGGTAGACGACGTCAAGTACGAGGGGCGGTGCGCGATCTAGTTACCGACCCTTGAATTCTGGTTCGTAGTCATCCTCCGCGAAGGCGCGGGCACCCTTTTCATGGTCCTCAGTGCCGAGGAGGGGTTCGATCGCCTTTCGATCCCACTCGATGCCCTCACGAAGACCAGTTTGCGAGGCAAGATTGCCGGACTGTTTGATCGCTTGGACCGACAGCGGGGGCTTGCTTGCGATTTCCGCCGCCAGATCGGCGACGGCCGTGTCAAGCTCGTCGTCTGGATACGCTCGTGTGAGTATTCCCATATCCGCGGCCTCCTCCCCGGGGATATGCCGGCCAGTCATTGCGACTTCCTTGGCGATCGAGGGGTCCGCGAGCCGGCTGATAAACTGGACGCCGCCGGCGCCTGGAAGGATCCCGAGGTCAACCTCCGGCAAGCCAACACGGGCGTCCTCACTTCCGTAGCGAATGTCACACGCCATCGCGGTTTCGAGCCCACCACCGAGGGCATATCCACGGATCTTCGCGATCACGGGAAGGGGGAAATCCATGATGAATCGATAGTGATCCCTGGCGGCCGATGGCCGGCGGGGGCCCTCCTCGAACTCGTTTATATCTGCGCCGGCACAGAAATTCCCCTCGGCGCCCTCCATGACCACCGCACGACACTCGATCGAGTCATCATTATGATCGGCGAGCCACCGGAGCCCGGCGACGATGTCCGTGCGGAGTTGATCACTCAGGGCATTCAGGGCGTCGGGGCGGTTTAATGTCAAGTGGCCGACGCCGGTTGAGTCATCGAACTCAGCGATCGTGGTGTCGAACTCTTCGGGCATCGTCCAGCGTTCGGCCGTCGGTCACTTGAAGTGTCACCATCCGACCCGCACCGGTTACGCTGAGTGGACATGGGTTTTTAATTTCTGATAATGTAAAAGTCATACCGAGTAAAATAGAAGTTGAACCGTTATAGTAACTGATTTCAACATGATTAGTTATCAATCTTGAGAATACAAGGGGTGGATTTACGATCCCTCACCCATGTTGTTGCACTGTCCCCAATGGCTGAGGCCCTCCGGCTGCCCGACCGGTTCGTTCCCGATCTTCCTGATTACGTTACCTTGGTGTACGCTCTCGTGCTCGTGTGGGGCCTTGGCGACGTCCTGTCCACATTTGCTGCTCATGCTGCGGCGGGGCAGATGGGACGAGAACTCAACCCACTCGTCGCGCTCATGCTAGAAACAGAACCGCTGCTGGTGATCGCGCTCAAGGCCGGCGTGGTTCTGTACGCGGGTGTGGTATTGCTCGCGTGCCGGGATATCGTCCGCACCGTGCCGGGCTGGCGACTCTGGCTCACCGCCATCGTCACTGCGGGGGCGATCGTTGTCTCGAACAATATCGCCGTCGCACTGTCTGTCTAGGCCCGACCGAGTGGCTCGAGCGATCGACCCACGGCCGTGTCGAAAGCCGCCGGCTGGTCGTCAAATACCTCGACGAACGCTTCGAGTGTGTCCACAAGGCGCGGACCCGGACGGTTGACATAGTGATGCCCGTCAAAGACGTAGACATTATCCCGACGCACGGCAGCAATGTCGCCCCAGCCTGGTCGGTCGGTTAAATAGTGCCGGTCAGCGAGCGTCTGCTCAACGTCGAATCCGCATGGAGCTGCGATCAATATCTCGGGATCATACTCGCGGATTGTCGTCCACTCGCGCGGCCGGGAGCGCTCCCCTGGGTCAGCCAATCCATAGATGCCCCCAGCCCGTTGCACCATCCCAGGGATCCAATGGCCGGCGACCATCGGTGGCTCGAGCCAATCCAGGACGGCCACCCGGGGCGCTTTCCCGGTCGCGCGGTTGGCCGCCGCGTCGATTCGGGCTTCAAGGTCCGTACGAAGCACCTTGGCACGGTCCTCCTGCCCGAGCGCCGCTCCGATACGCTCGATGTCTGTCAAGACGTCTTCGAGACTGTGCGGGTCGGTCGTAAGCACCTCGGTGTCGAGACCCAGGGACGCCACAGCCTCCCGAACACGGACCTCATCAACAGCACAGACATCACAGATCCCCTGTGAGATCACGATGTCAGGGTCAAGTTGTGCGAGGCGCTCGCGGTCGATCGAATAGACGCCATCCCCATCGGCAGCCTCGCGTACCTGCGCGTCGATTTCGGCGCTGCTGGCGTCGGCATCGATCCGCGACCGATTGACCGCTGGTATGTCTCGAGCCGCCGGTGGGTGGTCACACTCGTGAGAAACGCCCACCGGCTCGACACCCAGAGCAAACACGATCTCAGTGGCCGAGGGGAGCAGCGAGACGACGCGCATATTGGTTCGATACGACCGGATCGGCTAAAATACCGCCGTTCAACAGAGCGGCTTTGGATCCAGGCCCATCGCCTCAAGCCTGTCGGCGTACCGCTCGTACGCAGCCTCGATCACCGCACCCGCAGACTCGACAGCTGGCTCTTCCACTGCCTCGTCTTCGAGATTGTCCGCGGCTCCATCCGAAAGCTCCCGAATCGATGTCCGAAACTCCCGGAGCCGATCAGCCGCTGTGGTATTTGCCTCGTTCACATGGTAGCTCACGGCCTGAAGCAGCAGCCGGTCGAGGAGGATCGGTAGCCCGAGCAGGCCTATTCCGATTCGGCGGGAATCTTCGCCGGGGTCAGTGGGATTCACCAATGGATCCGCCGAGTCTTCAGCGTCGGGCCAGGCCTCAAGCGTTTCACTTCGGATCTCACGGTAGCACTCCCCAGCGTCCATCAGCAGTGCACTGAGCGTGCTGTCATCGGTCGCGTCGGCCCAGGCTATACAGTTCTC
Organism: Haloarculaceae archaeon; assembly: GCA_042219595.1. Taxonomy (GTDB): domain Archaea; phylum Halobacteriota; class Halobacteria; order Halobacteriales; family Haloarculaceae; genus CAYLJD01. Next base: position 2,910 of record JBDGPQ010000188.1, on the reverse strand, counting down.
GGCGCCGACCGCAAGTGTCGCCGCAAGCACACCCGCGACGGTAGCATCACGAATATCCGCGCCGGTGGCCGCGAGTAATAGTTTCTCCGAGCCAAGCCGGGACAATTCCGTCTCCATTGCCTTCTCGACTCGGTCCACAGGCGTGGTCATAGCCATCAATTGGTCGACGATCCCATCAATGCCTCGTCATCGATACCGGGGCCGCTCGGGCGCTCATTCCCGGCGTAACCAGAAGGGCCGCTTGGCTCTGAGACGGGTTTATCCGCGCCGGCCGAATACAGAGAACTATGAGCGATGGGGGTGCGGCCCGCAGCCGGGACCCGCCGGCTGACACGGATCAAGTCGAGGCGGCGGAGTTATATGAACGCATTACCGCCGGCGATCCGGTCCGAATCCTCGATGTTCGCGACCGCGATGCGGTCGAAGCGTGGCGGATTGACGGCCCAAACGTAACTCACACCCAGCTGGCGACGTCGCGGGTCCTCCAAGCTGAGGTTACCGGTGCTGTACCTGAACTCGAAAGTGAGATCGAAGGTGATGGTCCAATAATCGTAGTCTGTGCCGAAGGAGAGGCCAGCGACTACGTCGCAGGCGTGCTAGCGGATGCTGGCTTCGAGGCCAGCAATCTCGCTGAGGGTATGGAGGGGTGGGCCAAGGTGTATCGCGTAAATGTCATCAAAACAAATCCAACGGTCCTGCAGTGCCATCGGCCGTCCAGTGGCTGCCTCTCCTATATGATCGTCAGTGACGAGGAGGCAGCCGTCATCGATCCCCTTCGCGCGTTTACCGATCGATACGTGACTGAAGCGAGGGACAGACATGCCGACATCGTCGCGGTGTTCGATAGCCATCTGCACGCCGATCATATCAGTGGGCTCCGCGAGCTCGCAGCAGCAGTCGAGGCACCCGCATTGCTGCCAACAGAAAGCGTCGAACGCGGGCTTGAGTATGCAGTCACCGGGATCGAAGACGGAGACGAATTCGAAATTGGTTCCGCGAATCTCCAGGCGATCGCCCTACCTGGGCACACAACCGGCATGACCGGATTCACTGTCGGAGACATGCTGTTTACGGCCGACTCACTGTTTCTCGACGGGGTTGCGAGACCGGACCTCCAGGTCGCTGGCACCGACGAGCGGGAGGGGTTGGCGAGCGAACTCTATGCAACACTCACCGATCGGCTCTCTCGTTTCACGGACGAGACCCTTATTGCGCCGGGCCATGCGAGCGAGGAAGTCGCTGCCGAGGGTGGAGATCTCACGGCACCATTGGGCACTCTTCGAAAACAGCTGGCAGCATTTGATCTCGATCGGCAGGCGTTTGTTGAACGAGTGCTTGCGGATCTTCCGCCCCCACCAGCGAATGCGGAGCGCATCGTCGCGATCAACCGGGGCACCGAGACGGCGGATGCGGCGACAGCATTCGAGCTTGAGCTTGGGCCGAATAACTGCGCAGCCGGAACCTGGAACTAGACGACGTCTCGCCGGCAGGAGCCACACAGCGTCTGCTCTTTGACGTCAACCTCACGAACGGTGGGTGAGAAATTCATCACACAGCGTTTGTTGTTACAGTGCTCGAGACCGAGGGTATGGCCGATCTCGTGCACGACCTCCTTACGGACGCGATCGGCGAAGATTTCGCCGGCCGAGCGGTTCGAAAAGCCGCCGTCAGAGGAGGTTCTGAGCCGGTAGGTCGAAATCACGCTTCCGTTCCCCCCAAGATACGCGAGCCCGAAGACGTAATTCCGGCGGTGATAGAACAAATCCTTCGGAGTTAGCGCGATATTCTTCTCGCCCGTCCCGATCCGTTTGGCGAGATCTATGAACTCCTCGGCCCGGTGCTGGTCGCGGTCCGCGTCATACGAGCCCGCAGGAACCGGTTGCTGATCGTGGACGGTCACATCACAGTCATATATGCTCCGTAATCCCCCCGAGGCTTCCCGTTTGACGACGGCGTCGACGTCGCCGACCGGCACGATGTCGACATGCATTATGCGAAGCGATAAGCGAGCCCGTGGCATAAACATCCCGCCGTGGACACGACTGCGCGTGACGCCTTCGCCGCTCGGTTGGCCGGCGCCAACCGGCTGGTCGAGCTGGCTGTTGGTACCCGGACCGATCTCGCGGCGATACTCGCAGCTCGGGGCATCGAGATTCGTGTGACGGATATTCGGGAGCGGGCTGTGCCGTCGAACGTCGAATTCGTCCGTGACGATCTCACGGATCCCGACACGACGGTGTACGCGGATGCCGATGCTCTCTACGCTCGGAATCTCCCGGCGGAGCTCCAGTCGCCAGCCCGGGATCTCGCGCGGACCATCGACACGCCGCTATGGTTCACCACACTCGGGATGGAGGAGCCAGTGATCCCTGTGGATCGGGAGGTCATCCCGGGTGACACTCTCTTCCGAGTCTGAGTCGCAAACGGCTTTTTTCCCCATGCCATTTCCCTCGCCAGCATGGACGTCGATGCGGTGGTGCTCGACGTCGACGGCGTCCTCGTCGACGTGGCGGATTCGTATCGTCGAGCGATCGTGGAGACTGTTGAGCGATTGTATGGCGACACAATTGAACACGCACACATCCAGGAGTTCAAGGACGCTGGCGGCTTCAACAACGATTGGGAACTGACTGACGCCGCAGCGCTGTATATCCTGGCGCAGCGCGAAGGTCTCACGCTACCAGTGTCGGAGTTTACCGACGCGATCCATGGAATGGGTGGCGGCCTCGAAGCTGCGAAGGCAATCGTCGCTGAGGAGCTGACACCGGCGTCACGTGAGCGAGTCTTCTCAACCTGGGATCGGGAGCGGATCCGCGACGTTTTCCAACAGCTCTACCTTGGTCCTGAGCTCTATCGGGATCTTGAGGGTGAAGCACCCGATCTCTGGGAATCTGGGGACATTGTGAGCGA
>JBDGPQ010000191.1:23727-25680 GCA_042219595.1 Haloarculaceae archaeon | reverse complement strand
CGAGCCCAGGGATCACTGCCGACGGGGTGACCGATCCGGCCGCCCTCGCTGAAGCACATGCCGCAGCTTCACAGGCTCGCTCGTATACGATGGAACTCGAAGACATCCGTCGGGATGGTTCGCTGGAACTCCGGTCCGCGCTGGCGCTAGATCTCTCGCTTGCCGCAGACCGGGATTATCTAGCGGTGGTAAGTACCGCCGGGCCGGAGGCACCTCTTGTACTTGGACGTCCCCCTGCGACATCGGTCTATTGGTCGGATGGGGAGCAGTATTATGTCGACCACCAACCCGACGCCTGGGCCGGTGTCTCATCCTTTCGGCCCTTGCGCGGGTGGGTGGGCACGTGGCGATACTGGTCGCACGTCTTTGCGTTCGGTGGGCGCATCGACAGTGCCCCGGAGGATTATTTTCGCTCGCTGTTCGCCGCCGTGCCGCTGCGTCTGGTCGACCGGCATGAAACCCAGGACGAGCAACGGTACTGGCTCACCGGACAGAGCGCCGAGCCGATTTCACCGCCATCCGAACTCGCTGGCTCCGATCATCGGCATATTGAAGTGACGGCGGTCGTCGACGGCGCCGGCATGGTCCGCTCTCACGACGTCCGGTACCGGGCTCGGTTTGACGGCGACGAGGGTAGTGTCCGGCGGTCGATCGCCTATACGAGTGTTGGTGAGACGACCGTGGACCGGCCCGCGTGGACGCTCTCAGCAGCGCCGGCTTTATCGACCCGTGGAGCCATGACGGATGAGTGAGATTCGATAACGAGGCCGTCATCGTCACTGGGGGCGCGGCCGGCATCGGCCGGGCGATCTGTCGGCAATGCGCCGACGATGGGGCCCATGTCGTGGTAACGGACATCGATGAGGCCGGCGCGACAGCGACTGCGGAGCGCATCGAAGATGAGGGGGGCAGTGCCAGCGTGCGCTCCCTGGACGTCACTGACGCTGAAGCCGTCGAGAGTGTCGTGGAAAGCGTCGCGGACGATCGCGTCCTCGGGGCTGTTGTGAACAATGCGGGCATCGGGCAGGAGCCAACGCCGATGGAGGAGACGGACGCGGAGACCCGCGAACGCATCGTTTCGGTGAACGTTATCGGTGTCTGGAATGGTTGCCGGGCGGCGATTCCGCCACTCAAAGCGCAGGGGCAGGGAGCGATCGTTAATACTGCCTCCCTTGCCGGGTTGATCGGAAGCCCTGGTCAAGCGGCCTATTCGATGGCCAAAGGCGCCGTGTTGAATCTGACCCGGGCGGTTGCAGCAGAGGTCGGCTCGCATGGCGTGCGGGCGAACGCGGTCTGTCCGGGGATCGTCGAGACGGACCTCGTCAAGCGGGACTTTGCCGAGCACGGCGACTGGCCGGATGTTCGGTCCGCGATGGCCGATGAATATCCACTCGGCCGCCTCGGGCAGCCAGAGGACGTCGCGAAGGCGGTGGCGTTTCTCGCCAGCGATGAAGCTGCCTGGATCACCGGCCATGGACTCGTCGTGGATGGCGGCTACAGCTGCCAGTAGCGAACGCTTATCCCCCGCTCACTCGTGGCTCGGCGCATGGGATACCACGTTGTCGATCCGGACGACCTCGAGCCCGTCCCGGACCGTCCATCGGATATGCGGTACATCAGCGAAGCAATCGGAATGGAGAATATGGGCCTGCGGCTGTATCGGGTCCAGCCTGGTGAAGAGATTCCACTATCAGGCCTCCACTACCATGATACGCAGGAAGAGGCGTTCTATGTTGTCGAAGGGACGCTTTCGATCGAGACGCCCGATGACACGCTCACGATCGAGGCGGGCCAGTTCTTCGTCGCAGAACCGGGCAGTGCGCACCGAGCGTACGTCGACGCCGAAGACAGTCGAACCGTCGTCGTGGGTATGGGTGCGCCGCCGGTCGAGGGCGACGCCCACCACTACGATGAGTAGCCTCAACGCACCTTTTTGAATGCGCCGGTCCCAAC
>JBDGPQ010000191.1:12641-23717 GCA_042219595.1 Haloarculaceae archaeon | reverse complement strand
ATGGGCTACGAAGTTGTGGACCTTGATGACGTGCCGATCACCGATCTCTCGACCGTCGACGAAGTCCCCCCGGATCTCGATATTCGGGATATCGGAGACGCACTCGATCTGGAATCATTCCGTGGTGCGGTGTGGTACTTTGACCCCGGCGAAGAGATTGGCTACCACGCACATATGGAGCAGGAAGAGCTCTTCTACGTTCTCGAGGGTACTTTCTCACTGAAGCTCGGGCGGTCCGGTGAAGAGGAATATGTCGAGGCAGGGCCGGGGACGTTCTGGGTTGCCAAACCGGAAATTGGCCACGGTCACCGCTATGTCGGCGAGGAACGCGGCGCGGTCCTCGCTCTCGGCGCGCCACCGGTGGACGATCCCGGCCGGGATCCCCACGCGTTGGATTAAGCTGCGAGTTCGACCCGTCCCTCGAGCGAGCCCGGACCGTCGCCGTAGGTTCGCTCGAGGTGTTCGATGATGTTCGCACTCTCAGCCATCGTGATCCCGCGCTCGTCATCGACGAGGACAGGGACGGCGCGCTGTCCAGACACACGCTTCACTTCGTTGCGTTTCGAGTGCAACCCCTCGACCCAAATGCTCTCAAATTCGAGATCGAGTTCTTCCAGCGCATCGACGACGTATTCACAGTACGGACAGCCCTCGAGCCGGTATAGCGTGAGGCTCATGTCGGGTGACAGGACCCGCGTGTCCATCAAGCTTGCCCGGCCGTGCACCACGCTTAGGCGTGCCGCACACGATTGACGGCTATGCCACCTCAGCAGGATGCCGCTGCCCCGCCTTTCGAGGGCTTGTACTGTGATGGAGAGACGTTCCGTACGCGATCGCTTGACGACATCGCCGGCGATCGGGGCACTGTGCTGGTGTTTGGCGGCTTTGTGTTTTCGGCGGTTGCGACAAACTGGTGGACTCGATACGAGAACGCGGGCTGGGCAAATTTCGAGGACGTCACGGTTGTGGGCGTACACCGTGACGGCCCATATGCGGTGAATGCATTCCTCCGGTCTGACGACCGACCATTCGCCATTTTTGCCGATATAGAGGGCTCGATCGCCGCGGCATATGACCTGCTCGAACACCGTGACGGGATGGCAGGCGTTCGGACGGCGCGGCGCGCGATCTACGTCGTAAACGCCGACCGGCGGATCACCGACTCCTGGGTGGCCACGGACTGGATCTCACCGGCTCCACGGTCACGGATAGAGGCGGCCGTCGCGTCGTTGTGAGGCGCCCCTCCGAAATCATTTTCCCGCCGAGTCGCAAAGTTGGCCCATGAGCGGCGACCCGTCCGAAGAGGAACTCGAGCGGCTCCGCGAGGAGAAAATGGAGCAGCTCAAGGAACAGCAGGGTAGTGAGGAGCAGCAGGAGGCCATGGAGGCCCAACGCGAGCAGGCCGAGGCCCAGAAAAAGGCTATCCTCCGACAGAATCTCACCGACGGTGCTCGAAAGCGTCTCAACACGGTGAAGATGTCGAAACCCGAGGTCGGTGAACAGGTCGAACAGCAACTCGTCGCGCTGGCACAGAGTGGACGGATTCAGCAGCGCATCGACGAGGACCAGATGAAGGAGCTACTTCAGGAGCTGACGCCCGACTCGAAGAGCTTCAATATCCGGCGTCGCTGAGCTGGATCGGACGACCTTTGAGCGCTCCGGGCCGTTTTTGCAAGTAAATGTGTGTCCTCGTCCCGTTTGATGGCAGTGGTGAAGCCGAGTTAGCGCTGGACCGGGGGGCCAGCTTGGCGGATCACTTCGACGCTTCTCTGGTGACCGTCACTGTCGTTCATCGTGGCGCCGAGGATCCGGTCGGACTCGGGTGGCTCGATGAGGGAGAGCGGTTTGATGAAAAGCGAGTCACACGGCGGCTCGAAGCGATGGTGGATCGGATCGCACCGACGGCGGAGTTCACGGCAATCTGCGAACATGCTCGCCTCTCTCAAGGCGCCGTTGCCAAGCGGTTGCGCCGCTTCGCCCACAGTGAGGGTGCCGAGCTCGTCGTGATCGGAAGCGAGAACGCCGGCCGGGTCGTGACGCCACTCAGTAGCGTCGGCGGGGGTGTCGCGACCGATCTTGGGTACGATGTTTACCTGGTCCGCCGCGAGGACTCAGAGCTGTTCTCTGGCCGCCGAAGGACAGCTTAAAACACGCCCTCGGCGAATACCGGCGCATGCAGGACCGCGTGAAGGGCTTCCGTGACTTTTACCCGCCGGAGATGGCCGCCCGGCGGACGGTCATGGACACTATTGAACGCGTCGCGGCTGGCTACGGGTTCCGAGAGATCGGCACGCCTGCGCTGGAGCCTGCGGCGCTCTACGCGGACAAAAGTGGGGAGGAGATTCTTGACGAACTCTATGCCTTTACCGATCGCGGTGGCCGCGAGGTGGCATTGACGCCGGAGCTGACACCGACCGTGGCTCGCATGGTGGTCGCGCGGAACCAGGCACTGACGAAGCCGATCAAATGGTATTCGACGCGTCCATTCTGGCGATATGAGGAACCGCAACAGGGTCGCTTTCGAGAGTTCTATCAGACGAACATCGACGTCTTCGGGTCTAGCGAACCGACGGCGGACGCGGAGGTCCTCGCGGTCACTGTCGATGCGCTCAGGGCACTGGGCCTCGAGCAACAGGACTTCGAGGTTCGAGTGTCACATCGGGAGATCCTGGGCGGGTTGCTCGAGAGCCTGGACGGCACGATCGACATACCCGCAGCGATCCGGGCCGTCGATAAGCGAGCCAAGGTCGAACCGGATGAATATGCGGATCTTCTCAAGGAGGCCGGGTTGTCGTCAGCGCAGATCGATGACTTCGATGCCGCGCTCGAAACGCCGGTGACTGACCTGAGCGAGCTTGTCGAGTTTGCTGGCACCGAGCGGATAGCTGACGCCATCGAGAATCTCGAAGCCGTGCTCGATGCTGCGGATGATTTCGGCGTTCGCGAGTATTGCACTGTCTCCCTGACGACCGCCCGCGGACTCGACTACTATACTGGGGTCGTTTTCGAGTGTTTTGACGCGACGGATGAAGTCTCCCGCTCGGTATTCGGTGGCGGTCGATACGATGATCTGATCGAGAGTTTCGGCGGCGAATCCACGCCGGCCGTTGGCGTCGCACCTGGATACGCCACGCTGTCACTCCTGTGCCAACGAGCCGGTGTCTGGCCCGCCGAGTCGATCGAGACAGATTACTATGTACTCCAGGTCGGGGAGACGCGGTCCGTTGCCGCGCGCATCGCTCGGGACCTCCGCGACAGGGGACACGTCGTCGAAACGGATGTCAGCGGGCGAAGCTTCGGAGCACAGCTCGATTACGCCGATACCATCGGGGCGGAGACGGTCATTATCGTCGGCGAACGGGATCTCGAGAACGATGAAGTGACGGTAAAGGACATGTCGTCTGGTGATCAGGTACAGGTACCCGTCGCCGACGTTCCCGGAGATTATCGTCGGCCGACCCTCGACGACTTCGTGTAGTCCCGCCGGTCGATCACGGCGAACTCGTGATGGGCAAGCATTAGGCGCCCAGGCGCCGGAGTCAGGGCTATGTCCGATTCGAAGGAGCTCGCCACACGCGTGCGTGATGGCGACCTGCGGTTGCATGAAATCGAGGATCATGTTGATCACGCCACTGCCGCCGCGGCCCGCCGCCATCTATTGGAGATGGAGACGAGTGCCGACCTCGGGCCGGTTGGCGACTTCACGTTTGACGCCGAGGCTGCAGACCCGAACGTCGAGAACCTTGTTGGCGCCGCGCAGATTCCGATGGGCGTGGCGGGGCCGGTGCCTGTCGACGGTGGGGCAGCCGAGGGCGAATACTACCTGCCGATGGCCACTACCGAAGGCGCGCTGATTGCGAGCGTGAATCGAGGTATGCGGGCGATCCGGGAGGCTGGCGGCGCGACGGCCCGCGTCACGAAATCCGGAATGACACGGGCGCCGGTATTTACTGTCCCCGATGTGGCCGCCGCCCAGGATGTCCTCGATTGGGTGCGCGATCACGAGGATGACCTTCGGGAGGCTGCCGAATCGACCACGAGTCACGGCGAGCTCGTTCGGATCGTCCCTTATGTGGTTGGGGACAACGTCTTCCTGCGATTTGCGTATGATACGAAGGATGCAATGGGAATGAACATGGCCACGATCGCGACGCGAGAGGCCGCCGAGTTGGTCGAGGCACGCACTCCTGCGGATCTGGTCGCACTGTCGGGCAATCTCTGTGCGGATAAGAAGCCCGCAGCGATTAACGCCGTTGAAGGCCGCGGCCGATCTGTCACGGCTGATGTCGAGCTGCCGCGCTCGGTTCTCGATGAAACCCTCAAGACGACGCCAGCGGCGATGGCCGAGGGCAACGCGCGCAAAAATTACGTGGGGAGCGCAAAGGCTGCGAGTCTCGGCTTTAACGCCCATGCCGCAAATACGGTCGCGGCTGTCTTTCTCGCGACTGGTCAAGACGCAGCCCAGGTGGTCGAGGGGGCGAATGCGATCGTGACGATGGATGAGCGAGAGGATGGCCTCTACGCCTCCATCTCACTCGCTTCACTCGAGGTTGGCACCGTCGGCGGGGGGACGCGTCTCCCGACTCAATCCGCCGGGCTTGAGGTGCTGGGGTTGGCTGGCGGCGGAGACCCGCCCGGCGAGCACGCCGATGCGCTTGCTGAGGTAATCGCCGTGGGCGCCCTCGCCGGCGAACTCTCTCTAGGCGCCGCGTTTACCTCCCGACACCTGTCGACGGCCCACGAAGAACTTGGCCGGTAATACCTGCTGGTATCGGCGACCGGAACCAGCACGTCCGCTCACTTTCGCGCTCGTCGCCCGGCCTGCAGTTTTCCCGTAGAGGGAGTTTGGGATAGTGGCGTCCGACCGGGGAGGCCCGGCGGACGCTGTCACTATGTACGATCCACGAAAAATCGATCACGGGTCGAACCGCTCGACCAATGCTGGACCCTGGCGCGCCCTGATCCTCCTCCTTGCAGTCGTTCTCACTGTGCTTCGGTTGGCACTCGGCTGCTAGAGGAGGCGGTACGACCCGGCCGTTTTGGTGACGACTCCGGCGCGCTCTAATCGACCGAGAAGTTCTTGTGTCCTTTCCGGATCGACATCTCGATCGGCGCAATATGCCACGACTGCCGCTTGGTCCGGTGCATCGAGCTTCCGGAGGGCATCGCGGACGATTTCCGTTTCAGCCTGCCGATTTCGAGACACCGTACTGCGCTCGTCGACGCTTGCAATCTCCTCCGGATCGAGGCCGGCTTCACTGAGATAGGTTTCGTCATCAGGGCCGGCATCGTCAATCGCATCCGCAAGGGCAGCGAAGTCAGTCACCGCATCCGCGTCCTCAGACAGTCCGTGGCGCTTCGCGAGCATCCGTGACCGGGCCTCACGAGCCGCGTCGGCGTCCTGGCTGGTAAAGAACTCGCGGCGTTGCTCCCGTGGTCGCTGGCTGCCACATCGCGGGCAGGCGCTACGCTCTGGATCCCCCTCCAGCACCCACAACGCGCCACACTCGCTGCAGCCGACCACGGCGTACATGGTGCTGACTTGTTGAGCATACCCAAAACGAGTGTCGCTTCCGGGGGTTCTATGCCGCTGGCCGCGGTCCGCCCGCCATGGACACCATGGCGCCCACGGAGGGCGAGACCGTTGAGGTAGTCGACGGCGTATATCTCACGCAACTCGTTGCCGGCCAGCGCACCAGCATTCAGCACTTCCACATCGAATCCGGGGCCACGGTCCCAGCGCATCAACATCATTACGAGCAAGCCGGATACGTCGATGCCGGGACGGCGACGTTTGTCCTTGATGACGAGGAGCTGGTCCTATCAGCGGGGGAGAGTTACGTCATCCCGGGCCACGAAACGCACTCGGTGGAGAACCGCGGCGACGAACCGTTCACCGGCGTCGATATCTTCGCACCGCCACGGACAAACCCGGATTGGGCTTAAGCAGCTCGTTCGATCGCGTCCACGATCGCTTGGGCATACTCACTCGTAGCGAGCTTTTCGCCACCCTCGATCTGGCGATGGAGGTCGTACGTAACCCGTTTGGAGGTGATGACGTCCTCGACAGCCTCTCCGATCAGGTCTGCGGCATCGTTCCAGCCCATGTATTCGAACATGATTCGCCCCGAGAGGATCATCGCAGTGGGGTTGACCTTGTCCTGCCCTTCGTATTTCGGGGCGGATCCGTGGACGGGCTCGGCGAGGCAGAGTGCGTCTCCGAAGTTCGCCCCCGGCGCGATCCCGAGACCGCCGATCTGTGCGCCGCAGGCATCAGAGATGTAATCGCCATTCAGGTTCGGTAACGCTAGCACGTCGTATTGATCCGTCCGGGTCAGGATTTGCTGCAACATGTTGTCCGCGATGCGATCATTGACGACGACGGCATCGTCGGGTTGTTCGCCATCCCGTTCCTCCCACAGCGTATCCTCAGTGATGACCTCGTCACCGTATTCCTCCTCGGCGACTTCGTACCCCCAGTCCCGGAAGGTCCCCTCGGTGAATTTCATGATATTGCCCTTATGAACAAGGGTTACGGAGTCTCGATCCCGTTCGAGCGCGTAATCGATGGCCTGCCTGACGAGCCGCTTCGTCCCGAATTCTGAAATTGGCTTTACCCCAATACCGACCGGCCCGTCATGGATGGTATCGTCGTACCCCATCTCGTTCTCGATGAAATCCCTCACCTTCTCCACGTCGTCCGTTCCTTGCTCCCACTCGATCCCCGCATAGACGTCCTCGGTGTTCTCCCGAAACGACACCATATCCATTTGTTCCGGTTCTGATACAGGCGAGGGCACTCCGGGGATGTGGTAGGTCGGACGGACATTGGCGTAGGTATCGAGTGCCTGTCGAAGCCCAACGTTCAGGGAGCGAAAACCGGAGCCGACGGGAGTCGTTAGCGGACCCTTGATCGCGACGCGAAACTCTCGAATTGCGTTGACGGTGTCATCTGGGAGGTTCTCATCATAGCGCTCCCGGGCGCTCGATCCTGCATAGATGCGCATCCACGCAACGTCACGCCCCGTGGCGTTCGCTGCTGCCTCAAGCACCTGCTGGGCCGCCGGACCAACGTCCGATCCGATCCCGTCACCATGGATGATTGGAATGATCGGATTGTCCGGCACCGACAACTCATCGTTGGCGGCGTCTACTACCTCGATCGGCTCCCCGTGCGCGGGTACCTCGACCTTCTCGTATGCCATATGCGCGCCCTTTCCCCTGTGGGTCTATAGGGGTGCCGCTTTCCGATACGCCGACAGGACCAACGACAAACGATTTGGGTGACTCGGGCGAATCCGCCGGTATGAGCGACGTGGATCTTGGGGCAGAGCGGTATGAGAAGTGTCGACGCGCCGGGGAGATCCTCGCAGAAGTCCGGGATGAGGCCATCGAGCGCGTTGAGATTGGCGCCAGCCATCTCGAATTGGCAGCGTGGGCTGAGGACCGGATTCGTGAGCTCGGCGGCAAACCGGCCTTTCCGGTCAACATCTCCGTCGACGAAGAAGCTGCCCATGCCACCCCCGGCATCGACGATGAGACGACTTTCGGTGAGGAGATGATTAACCTCGATATTGGTGTTCACGTCGATGGGTGGCTGGCGGACACCGCCGTGACTGTCGACCTTTCCGGCACGCCGGACCTTGTTGAGGCCTCGGCCGAGGCGCTCGACGCAGCGATCGAGGCGGTCGAACCCGGCGTTGAAACCGGCGAGATCGGCGCCGTTGTTGAGGAAACCATCGACGGGTACGGGTATAATCCGGTCGTGAATCTCACCGGTCACGGCCTCGGCCATTGGGAGCAACACACCGAGCCGAACATCCCGAATCGTGCCGTTTCCCAGGGCGTCGCCCTCGAAGTTGGGGATGTGATTGCACTCGAACCGTTCGCCACCGATGGCGGTGGCAAAGTTGGCGAGGGTGGGGACGAAGAGATCTGGGCCCTCGAGCGCGAGCGATCAGTCCGGAACCGCCAGGCGAGGCAGGCATTGGAACAGATCACCGAGGAGTTCCGGACCTTACCGTTTGCCACTCGGTGGCTCGATGTTGACCGCGCCGAAATGACGCTTCGCCGCCTCGAACAGCAGGATGTCATCCATGGCTATCCGGTGCTCAAAGAAGAAGATGGCCGATTAGTCAGCCAGAAGGAACACACCCTGATCGTTACACCGGACGGCTGTGAAGTGACAACCGCCTAGGCGTTGTTCATTCGCCGTGCGATCCGTTCGCCGCAGTCCAAACACTCACTGACTCGATAGGGTTCGCGAGAGAACTCGGCATTGGTCTGCTTGCGGCTTTCGGTAAGGATCTTGACCGAGACCGAGTGGTTGGTCAGCCGCCCGCAGTTCGGACACTCCTCGGTCATGTCGCCGAGGCCGCCGTCGTGCGTCGCCATCACTACAATCGACGTCCCAAGTTCGAATAAAAAGGGCCGACCGTTGAAAGGAGTTCAACGTTCCAACCGATGGAAGGCGCCAGAATCATTCCGATCACGAGCGGAGAGCGCCGTAGACCGTTCATCGCGGCACGAGATAGCTTCATTCCTCGATCGGCGATGAAACGGCCGCAAGATTAATATAGGGAGTCAACTCTTTGCCCGGCCGACAGGGAGCACGCTCATGGACCAGTTGTTCGCCCCATGGCGGATCGAGTGGGTCGAGCGTGACGAGCCCAACGCGGAGGTCGATGGGTGTGTGTTCTGTACCTTAGCAACGGGCAGTAATGATCGTGAGCACCGGGTCGTCGCCCGCTCCGAGCATGCGTACGTTCTCCTGAACAATTACCCGTACAATCCCGGCCATGCGATGGTGATACCAACGACCCACGAGGGATCAATTGGCGGCCTCGATGACGAGTATCTGCTTGCCAAGGAGCGACTCCTCGGACGAACCATCGAAGCAATGGATGCCGCTCTCGAACCCGAAGGGTATAATATCGGTTACAATCTCGGTGGGGCGGCGGCTGGCGGCTCGATCGCCGACCACCTCCATGCGCATGTCGTTCCTCGGTGGCGTGGCGATACGAATTTCATGCCCGTCATCGGCGATACAAAGGTGATTGTCGAGGCTATCGCAGACACCTATGACCGCTTGCGAGAGGCCTTTGCCGCCCAAGATGATGCGACTGATCAGGGCGAGGACGCCGCAGTCCTGCTTTAATTCGGGCGAAGCCACTTAGGTTGGGGCCGGCGAAGCGACCGCCGTGTCCCGGAGCCAGGCGTTGCGACGGGTTGGCCTCCTCGTCCTCGGGGTGAACCTCGGTCTGGCGATACTGAAAGGGGCAGTCTATCTCGAAACGGGCAGCCTGGCACTCGGCTCCGAAGCTGTCAACAGCCTCGCGGATACCGCGTACAGCCTAGTCATCGTTGGTGGCCTCTACCTCACGACACGGCCACCGGATTTCGAGCACCCACACGGCCACGAACGTATCGAGCCATTCGTCTCGCTGTTCGTCGCCCTGGGCATCTTCGCAGCCGGCGGGTTTGTCCTCTGGCGATCGGCGTCGACGCTGCTGGCTGGACCCATTGAGGTCGCTCGCGGTCCGGTAGCCGCCGCCGTCTTGGCTGTGGCCGCCGCCGTCAAATTTGGCCTGTACCGATACTGTCTGACGATCGGCCGCGAACAGCACTCACCGGCACTCGTCGCGACGGCGATCGACAATCGTAACGACATCCTCACTGCAGTTGCCGCGATGATTGGGGTGGTCGGCGCCGGGGTTGGATACCCGGTACTCGACCCTATTGCCGCGGCGGTCGTTGCCGTCGGGATTCTCTATACCGGGGTCGAAGTCGTCCGGGATAACGTCGACTACCTCCTCGGTGCGGCCCCGCCAGAAGACCTCCGTGTCGAGATCGTCCGTCGTGCTCTCGATCACCCCGACGTCGCTGGGGCCCACGATGTCATCGCACATTACGTCGGTCCCGAGATCGACGTGAGCCTCCATGTCGAGGTAGAAGGTCAGCGGACGCTGCTTGAAGCCCACGAAATCGAGACTTCCGTGGCGGATGCTATCCGTGAGCTTCCTCAAATTGATGACGTCTTTGTGCACGTCGACCCGAAGGAGGCAGGCGAGTGGAAGGATGATGCGGATGTCGAACGGTTAGCCGGTGAGGACACGTAGGCGACGGTGGACACGCGTCGCACGGTGGCGCTATGTCTTTGGCGCTCCGACCAAACCTCCACTCATGCACGCTGACGCGGGGCTTGAACTGGGCTTCCGTGATGTCGAATCGGAGGTCAGCGACCGCGTGCTTCCTCTCGAGGGAACGATTCCGGATTGGTTAACTGGGATGTTCGTTCGGAACGGCCCCGGTCGCTTTGCTGTTGGTGATAGCCGCGTCGACCACTGGTTTGACGGCCTCGCAATGCTCCAGCGGTTTGGCTTTGACGGCGAAACCGTGCGGTATACGAATCGACTTTTGCGGTCGGAAGCATATCAACGCGCGAACAAAACTGGCGAGATTGACGGTCAATTTGCAACCGGCGGCGGCTATCTGAACCGACTCTGGAGCCTTCTCAGGGGACAAGACACCGACAACTGTAATGTGCATGTCGCCCGCATCGCGGGCGATCTTATCGCTCTCACGGAGGTGCCGACGTTCCGGGCCATCGACCCATCCACACTCGAAACGCGCGGTTCGTTCACCTTTGATGACGATCTCGATGGCCACCTGTCCATGGCGCATCTCGTGCCTGACCCGCACCGGTCTGAAACGATTGGGCTGCTGACTGCTTTCGGTCGGACCAGTCAGTATCGGCTATTCCGAGTCCCCGATGGGAGTCGAACGCGTCATGAAATCGCATCGATCCCTGCCACCAAACCGGCATATATCCATAGCATTGCTGTTGCCGGCGATCATATCGTGCTGACCGAGCACCCCTTCCGCATCGATCCAGTTAGTTTCCTAACCCCCGGTGGAGACGGTTTCATCGATCACGTCAACTGGGAGCCAGAACGTGGCACCCGATTTTACGTCATCCACCGAGAGTCTGGTCGGATCGTGGCCACACACGAAGCAGCCCCATTGTTCGTCTTTCACCACGTCAATGCCTTCGAGACCGTCGCTGACGGCCAGAAA
>JBDGPQ010000191.1:12084-12631 GCA_042219595.1 Haloarculaceae archaeon | reverse complement strand
TCGTCGACCTTGTGGATTACCCGGACGCGGATGTGGTCAAAGGGCTCCGTCTTGAGGGACTTGCCGACTGGCTCCGTGACGGGGTTGACGGCCGGCTTCGTCGCTTTCGGCTGCCAATCGACGACGAGCAACGGGTCTCCGGCGAGGTACTCTACGTGGGACTCGAGCTGCCTCGTATCACGCCTCGCAACCGGACCCGCCGCCACCGATGGGTATACGCGCAGGGGAGCGCCACAGCAGACGGGAATCACCTCGTCCGCGTCGACACGGAGACCGGTGAAACGAAGACGTGGTCCGAATCCGGTATGTTTGTCGAAGAGCCCGTGCCGGTAGGCAATCCAAGCGAAAATCCCGGAGTGGTGCTCGTGACCGCACTCAATGTATCAGAAAAACGATCCGACCTGCTGATCTTCGATCAGCGATCACTCCAACTTCGGGGACGGGCAGCGCTTCCCCATCACCTCCCGTTCGGGTTCCACGGCCGCTATTTCGCCGGTTGGCCGAGTGCGTAGACCGTATTGTGGCCAGTGATGCGAACGTCGAGTAC
>JBDGPQ010000191.1:11788-12074 GCA_042219595.1 Haloarculaceae archaeon | reverse complement strand
ACCAACTCGTATATGACTCCGAGCGACGCGGACGAGTACGTCACCGGGTTCGAGACCGGTGGTCTGTCCTCCGGGGATTGCCACCTGATGGTAGGCGCGATCGTAGCCGACCACCGAGTCCTCGGTGCCGTCTTCGACAACTAGGACGGACCGGGTCGTGTCGACCATCGATGCATGGGCATCCCCGACGATTTCCATCTTCAGATCCGTCATACTGCTCGAGCGATTCTTTTTGATCGTCCCACCGAGGCCGTCGAGGCCAGCCGCATCGGTCCCGGGTCGCTTT
>JBDGPQ010000191.1:0-11778 GCA_042219595.1 Haloarculaceae archaeon | reverse complement strand
GTGATGTTGATCTTCCCGGGGCTGAGTTCCCGGAGGAGATCGAGGCTAGCTTCATGGTCTCGCTCGCTCTCTGTCGGAAACCCGACGACGAAATCCGTGGCGAGCGTCCACTCGTCGAGTCTTTCGTTGAAGGTATCGACGACCTCACGAAATTCCGCCACGGAGTGCTGCCGGCGCATGTCTCCAAGCACGGCATCGCTGCCGGACTGGACGGGAATATGGAGAAAGTTGTAGAGCTTGTCCTCTGCGGCAAAGACAGCCGCGAGCTCCTCGCGGATGCCGTGCACGCCTTTCGGATTCGCCATGCCCACGCGGATACGAAATTCCCCCTCGACCTCGTCACAGATCCGCGAGAGCAGCGTGTGTAGCTGCCGTTCGCCATCGTCCCACCCGTACACCCCAGTGTCCTGCCCGGTGATGCGGAGCTCGCGCGCCCCAGCGTGGACGAGCGCGCGGGCTTTCTCGACGTTTTCATCGACCGACGGCGAGTCGATTCGTCCGGTGGCATGCTTCGTGATGCAGTATGAGCAGTCACTCATACAGCCCCTTGCGATCGGCAGAATGCCAACCACCCCATCGACGATCGGCGTCGTGTCGGCTGCGGGTGTCGGGCATTCTCCATTGGTCACATGCTCCGGAACATCATCCCAATGGAGAATCTCGGCATCAATGCCAGCCTCGCGGAATGCGTCATCCTGAGCGATGGCCATGCAGCCAGTGATGATGAGGTCGGCGGGGGTCTCTGCGTCGAGTTCACGGGCCCGCCGGATCATGCGCCGCTCCGTGGTCTCGACGACCGTACAGGTGTTCAGGATTGCGACATCTGCAGCATCCGGACCTTCCACCCGACGATGGCCGGCGTCGCGGAGGGCCCGCTGAATGGCGCGGCTCTCGCCGCGATTTGACGTACATCCGTACGTCTCGATGTGGTAGCGGGCCATCGGCCTGATTCTGGCCGGCGGTGACCTAAAGCCCCGCGATCGCGCCAGGGTTATGGCCCGAGGTACCGTCGAACCACGTACGTGATCCTCCCCGGCCGCCGGCCGACGGTCGTCGAGGTTGCAGTGCTGGTATCTGGCGTCTCCAGCATGGGCATCGAGATCCTGGCCGGTCGTTTGCTCGCTCCGGCATACGGAAGCAGCGTGTTTGTGTGGGGAAGTGTCATCGGCGTCTTTCTTGCAGCCCTGGCGGCTGGCTATTGGGTAGCCGGTCGTCGCGCCGCTGAACATGCCTCCGCCGGCGCGCTCGCCCTCGCCCTCATCGGTGCTGGGGCCGTACTCGCAGTGGTGATTTCGACCGCCGATGGCCTTATCACCGCATCCCAGGCGCTGCCACTCCCCGCGCGCTTCGCTCCACTCGTGCCAGCGACCGTTCTCTTTGGGCCGCCGACGCTGCTGCTGGGGTTCGTCAGTCCGTATGCCGCTGAATTGATCGAGGCCCGCAGTACCGGCGATGCATCCGGCCGCGTCTATGCCATCGGGACCGGCGGCAGTATACTCGGTGCGTTTGGTACGACATTCCTGCTGATTCCTGCATTCGATGTCGTGTGGATCGGACTTGCCTATGCACTGCTCACAACACTCGCTGGCCTCGGAGTCGCACCCCGGGGAGCCCTCGGCCCGCGGGTGGCTGCCGTCGGTGCGACGCTTGTTATCGTCGTCGCGGCGCTCCTTGCGGGTGTTGGGGGGATCGCTGGGGGTGGAACGACGATATATGAGACTGAGACGGCCTATCAACACCTTCGCGTCGCTGATAGCGGTGATGTCCGCACACTCTATCTTGATGGAGTGCGCCACAGCGCGATGGATCGCAGTAATCCAGACCGCTATGTGTTCGAATATACCCGCTACTTCCACCTGCCGTGGCTCTTTCGTGATGATATCGACCGCGTACTGTTCGTCGGCGGTGGGGGCTTCTCCGGGCCAAAACGATTCCTCCGAGAGTACCCTGGTGTCGAGGTCGATGTCGTCGAAATCGACCCTGCCGTGGTCGATGCAGCGCGACAGTATTTCGACGTACCCCGGACCCCGCGACTCGACATCACGGTCGAAGATGGTCGAGTCTTCCTTGCGAATACATCCACCACGTATGACGTGGTAATACTGGATGCATATCGCGCCGACCGCGTACCATACCACTTGACGACGGTCGAATTCATGCGGCTCGTTCGCGAGCGATTGGACGATGAGGGTGTCCTGGTAGCGAACGTTATATCAGCTCGCGAGGGTGGCGCGAGCGCCTTCTATCGGGCCCAATACCGCACAGTCGACCGGGTATTCCCGCAGGTCTACAGCTTTCCCACCACCGAAATGACGGGCCTCCAGAATATCATGCTCGTCGCGACTCGAAACGCGACGCGCATCGACGAAGCCACGCTATCCCAGCGGAACGAACGGCGACACATCGGGCTCGATCTTGGGAACGCGATCCGCCACTACCGCGCTGAGGTGGAGACCGGTGACGCCCCGCTGCTCACTGACGACTACGCGCCCGTCGATAGCCTGCTGGCAGAACAGCTCGGCGAGCGGTATGTGGTCCAGCGGACCACTAACCGGACGGCATCACCGCCCTGAGTTCAACTGGCGATACTCAGGGCGGAACTGTTTTGTCGGCAGCCTGGTACGCTGGCTCCATGCCCGCGCCGTTCGCGGACTTTGTCATTCCCCCACTGCTCCACTCGGCGTTTCTCCTTGCCGGAGCGGGCATCCTCATTGCTCTCCTGTATGGCATTCAACCGGCGGTCACACAGCGCACCGTGATTGCGACAGTGCCGTGGGTCGTCTGTGGCGCCATCCTTCACGTGTTCTACCAGGTGAGCCAGCTCTATGATGTCCCCATTTATCCGATCTGGGCTGAACCCCTCTTCAGTGCGCCGGCAGTTTATCTGACGACATTTCTGTTGATGGGCGCGATGTGGCTGGTCGCGTCCGTTGTGAGCCTCCAATCTGCAGCTGTGACCCGAGATCGCGTCGCCAGTTACCTGGCTGCAACTGGACTCGGTGTGATGCTGCCGTTGCTGGTGCTGTTCGCCTGGCAGGCTATCTCACCGGTCTTCCAACCCCTCGAGATTGTGCTGCCGGTCGGCGGGCTTGTTGCATCGTTTGTGGTCGGGGCCGCGGCGTACCTGCTGCTCGGTGCCTGGCGAACCTACATCATCGCCGAGGCCAGATGGGCGGGCTTCCTCGTCGTGTTCGCCCATGCCTTCGATGGCATCACGACCGCCATTGGCGCAGAATTCCTGCCAGGATTTACCGAGCGGTCCGTCCTTCCTCGGCTGATACTCGACATCGCGCGCGATCTCCCAACGTATCCATACATCGGAGCGGGATGGCTCTTTGTTGTCGTCAAGCTCGCTCTTGCACTCGCCATCGTCGCCCTGTTCGCGGACTATGTGATCGATCGGCCACGCCGGGGTAACCTGCTTTTCGCGGCCGTCGCGGCCGTCGGGCTTGGTCCCGCGCTCAACAATTTCTTCCTCTTTGTTCTCGGCGTGTGAATGGTTTTGTGCCGGCCGGTCAAAGACCGGCGCATGCAACCACACATTCAGGTCGCTGAGGGGGACGTAGCCGATCTCGCACTCGTTCCCGGGGATCCTGACCGGGTGGACCGGATCGCCGCACAATGTGACGACGCTGAGACACTCGCCCAGAACCGCGAGTACCGGGTCGTTGAGGCCACCTACCAGGACCGCGAACTCGTGATTTGTTCGACCGGTGTTGGGAGTCCATCGGCCGCGATCGCTGTCGAGGAACTGGCAGCGGTCGGCGTCGAGACCTTCCTCCGTGTTGGCACCTGCGGGGCACTCCAGTCCGATGTCGCCATCGGAGACATGGTCATCGCGACGGCGGCGGCAAAAGACGAAGGCACGACGAAACGGTACGAAGCAGCGGAGATCCCCGCGGTCGCAAGTCACGACGTGGTCACTGCGCTGGCTGATGCTGCCTCGGGAGCCGGAGCTGATGTCGTTCGCGGCGCCATTGCCACGGATGATGCGTTCTATGCAGAGACGCCTGATTACGTCGAGGCGTGGGAGGCAGCTGGGTTACAGGCTGTCGAGATGGAGGCTGCTGCTATTTTCACCCTCGCTCGCCGGAAAGATCTCCGTGCCGGCGCGATCTGTACAGTCGATGGAAACCTCGTTGAGGGGACCCAAAAGACCGATTTGGCGGATGACGGTGAAGAGCTCCCACCAAAGGCCAGAAATAATGTTGGCCGCGCGATAGATATTGCCCTCGAAGCTGCGACGATGCTCTAACCTTTTCCCCTGATCGGACATTGGCCGGGGACATGCTCGGGCCGTTCGATCCCCGCCTTCGGCGCCTCCGGCGTCTGGAACGCCGCGAGTTGCGGGCATTCCGTCGCCGGCTTGAGGAAACGAGTACATTATTGCACCTCTCCATTCTCATTCTTGTGCCGCTAGTTGTCGGTATATTGACCCTTCTTTCCAAACGTGTCTCGGCTCTCTCCTTTTTTCTTTTTCCGCCACTCGCAGCAGGTTCGTATTCGCTATTTCACGATCCCCGGAGCGAACAATCATCGCCGCGGCGCTTCGTGGGCGGCCTCACGATAGGTGCACTCTGTGCGTGGATCGCAGTCGCAGTCGCGCTCACCGTGGTGTATCCTAACTTGCCGCCGGCTCAACTCGAGGTGGACGCGGCGGGAGCCGCTTTCGCCGTCTTCCTCACCGCGGCAACCACCTGGATACTCGACGTCGAGGAGCCCGCTGCATACGCCGTTGCGCTGCTTGGATTGCTCGTCCCGCCCGGTCGTCAATTGGCCTTTGTTGCGAGCGTGTTTATCGGTTCCAGTGTGGTCGCCGGCATCTTTGTCGCCTGGCGCCGTGGACTCTACGAGCGGCGAGCAACATACCTCTATGAGTCTGTCAGCGGCGATGACCGTATTCTCGTCCCCATGCGCGGTCCGACAGCCGATGCCACGGCCATGTTGGCGGCACGCCTCGCTGGAGCCCATGAGGCCGCAAAAGTCGTCCTTCTCGACATCGTGGACGATGAGAGGGTCGCTGCTGCCGAGCGCGAGCGATTGCGGGCCAGCCAGTCGCGAGCGGCTGATCCGCAACGGTCGGTCGAACTCGATACCAAGGAAGCCATCGCGGAGTCCGCAGCAGCCGAACTCGAGGCGCGTGCCGACCGGATCGAATCTCGTGTAGATGTACCCTGCCAAACGATCGTGGCTGCGGCTGATGGCTCACCCTCACGGGCGGTCCTTGCTGCAGCCGACTCCGCCAACTGCGACATGATTGCAGTTCCCTACGAAGTCGACGATGGCACGTTGTCGTCATTCGTACGCTCGTTGTTCGGCGCCGGTCCGGATGTGCTCGTTCACCGCTCTCATGATGGTCGGACTGGGTGGCGAGAACTTCTCGTTCCCGTGCGCGGGGCGAGTGATGTCGCACACGCGATGGTGGATTTTGCGACGCGCCTTGCCGGTGACATCGGGCGGGTCGCCGTGTGTCATTGTATCGCTGACGAATCGAGGCGCCGCAGGGCGATGCGGATGCTTGAGCGGCTTGTCGAGCCGGTCGACAGCAGTGTTGAAACCCGCGTCGCCCGCGCCCCGATAAACGAGTTTCTCGAACGCAATGCTGGCGATTACGATCTTGTGTTCGTGGGCGCGAGCCGGGACCGCAGCGCTGCGTCGCGACTGATCGCGCCACCGACATTCGAACGCCTCCGCGACGTCGAGACCGACATCGCCGTCGTCGACCGGACTTAATCTTCAGCCTCGAGGAGGGTGTCGGCTATCGTTTCAACGTCCTCGCTGCCGAGGGCCGATCGAACGAGCATGCGGCCGCCGATCGTTGCCGGGCTGATAACGACATCTGCACCAGCGCGCCGGAGCTTATCGACGTTTTCGCGATGCGTCGCTGCCGCAACGATGCGGATGTCTGGGTTGAGCTCGCGTGCAGTCAGGATGCTAAACGCGTCCTCGGCATCTTCCTCTGTGGCTGCAATGACCGCCCGTGCACTCCCGATACCGGCTTCTTCCAGTGGCCGCTCATCACTTGGATCGCCAGTCAAAACGTCGATGTCTTGTTGGCGGAGCCCCGACGCCGTCTCCGGCTCCGCCGTGACGACGACGAATCTCACGTCATGGGCTGCGAGTTCTTCGACGAGCGGTTCTGTGAGGTCGCCGTAGCCGAGGACCAGCACGTGATCCTCGAGCAAGTGGTAGTTCGTGTCCGACATGGTTCCGAGTGCGCGTGAGAGTCGCGCTTCGATAGCTGGGCCGAGTACCGAGCCGAGAGCGAGCGCGAATGAAGCGGTTCCGATGACGACCAGTGAGACGGAAAACAGCCGCCCCTGGGCCGATTCCGCGGCGATATCGCCGTAGCCAACGGTACTAGCTGTCACGACAGTGTAATAGAACGCATCGACCCATGTGTCGATTCCATCGAAGGACTCCCGAAGGGCGTAGCTGCCGACCGTTCCATAGATGAGTGTCCCACCGAGGGCGGTCATTGCTCCCAGTTGGGCGACGGAAAGTGGCATCGATCGATCGAATCGATTGAAATTCAGGAGGACGGTTGGGATCGACAGAAGTGATAGGATCACCAGCGGCAGGGAAAATGCACTCGACTGCACCAATCCCTGAATCGCCGTTACGGGGATGAGCCCGACGGTGGCGTACCAGCCAACCCGGTACCCACGCCGGAGCGCTGCCACGCTCATCAGCAACACGAACCCCGTGAGTGTGCCAGTGAAGCCAGCGGCCTGAGCAATCTCCGGCGGCACGATCGGCGCGAGCGGTCCAGTGGCTTGCCGGACGGTGATATTCGCCAGACCGGTGGCGAGCGACAAAATCGCGACCACCGACGGCAGCAGGATCGCCGCCCGCGTACCCAGCCACTGCCGGCGGCTTGCCCAGTCCATGGCCGCCGTACCGCGACCACTGGCAAAAAGCCTCCCGCTGGGTCGATAGGCCTTTGACGGCCGGCCCGCTTTCCCGGGGCAATGGCGGCGCTGCCGGTAGAAATCCTCTTGGGCGTTTACTTGGGCCTGCTTGTCGGTATCATCCCCGCACTGATGGCCTGGTTCCTCGCCTTCCTGTTCAAATACTTCACGAAGGTCACACTTCCCGGCCTCGGTGCGATGGTCCTGGCTATCGCCCTGGCCGGTGTGAACGGTGGATTGCTCTCGCTGACGGATACATCGATCACGAAGAATCCTGCCGCACCACGCCTCGTGACCGCGATTCTCGTCGTCGGCATGATGGCGATGTACGCACACAGTAAAGGCGACGCAATGGGGGCGACTGTGCCCCATCGCTTGACGCTCAAGGGCCTTCGCAGCAAGACCCTCGCCCTCGATCTTGCGGATGTGGTCGCCGACCGCAACGAAGTCAGAATCAGGGTCGTCGGCGAGGTCGCCGATGTCGAGGGGTATCCCCCACTCTCCGCTGAACTTCGCGCAGAGCTCCGCCAGGCCGAGTTCACGTTTCCGGCGGATCTGACCTTGGCGGAGCTCGAGGAACGCATGGCAGCTCGGCTGGAGGCGGAATACGACCTCGGGGCGGTCCAGGTCAGCGTTGACGAACGGGGCCGTGCTGCCGTCGCGGCGGCTCCACCCTCATCCGGACTCTCTCGGCGCGTCGCGGACGACCGACGTGCGGTTTCCATCCCAGCGCTGTTACCCACTGGCCTGGCACGGGGCGACGAAGTGACCTGTCGTCTTCCCGATGGTGACATTCGCGGCACGGTTGTGAGCGCCCGGTGTGAGAGCAGTAGTTCCTCCACCCCGGAACCTACCGAATCAAACGACGCTGAGGATGAATCCGTCGCGCCGATGCGACCAACGATGGCGCCAACGACGAGTGGCGGCGAAGGCCGGCTGACCGTGGCGGTGCCGCGGGGTGACGTTGAACGCCTCCTCAAGGCAGGCCGGCCCCCAGTCGTCGTCGAACCAGAGGGTACCCGACGTGAGTTCGAAGTCATCTCGCTGCTCCGCCGAAGTGGGCGGCGGTTCCGACAGTTCTCCGTCCGATCGGATGCGTCTATTGTCGGGCAAACGCTTGCCGAAGCCGGTGTTCGGACCGCCTGGGACGTCGCTGTCCTCGCTCACAGAAACGAGTCCGGCTGGACGGTTGGACCGCGCGGCGACGTGACCGTGGCCGCTGGCGACGATCTCCTCGTTGCCGGCCGTCTCGACGCGTTACGCCGGTTCCAGGAGGCGATTGCATGATCGGCGCCAGCGGTGCGATGACGCCGCTAGAGCGGGCCGTCACACTTGCCGGTCAGCTAACAGGGCTGGCCCTGCTTGCGGCGGTCATTGCTCTTGTTGGTGCCGTCGTGTTTCGGTGGTATGCACGAGATCGCATTCCTGGCTTCCTTGCCATACTACTCGGCCTCTCTGCTGTGGCATTGGTTTTGAATACGACAAGCATTCTCGGCGAAGTGATCAGCGGGTCAGAGGATGTCACTCGCGCGCAGGAAGCTTTGTTCAATATCGCCGCCTTCGTCATGGCCGGGGTCGGGGCCCGGATTGGCGCACGTGTCGGTGATGGAAGCGCCGCCACCGTGTTCCAGGGGGTTACGGTCGCGACGATCGATGACGGCGTCGGACGTGTCGTGAAGGCTGTGGGCCGAGTTATCACTGTCGAGCTACCCGATGAAATCGAAGACGTTCTCGGCTATGATCCGGTACCGACGGAGACGAAGGAGGCACTCTCGGGGCGGCGATTCGTCTTCCCTCGTGGCCTGACGGTGGATCAGCTCCGAGAACGATTGGTCACCCGCCTCCGGACCGACTATGCTGTCGGCCACGTGGATGTTGAGATCGAAGATGATGGTTCGGTGAGCTACTTGGGACTGGGAAGCAGACCGGCAGGGCTTGGCCCGACGCTTCCTCCAGGTATGGCGGCGATCGCCATCCGAGCTGACCCGGCTTTCGCCGCGAGCTCGGGCGATCTCGTCCAAGTCTGGGCCGGCGACCCTCCAGAGCGCATCCTAACCGGGGAACTACGCGGCGTCGCCGGTGACGCCGTGACACTCGCCGTCGACGCCGCGGATGCCCGGCGGGTTGACCCGTCCACCACACATCGGCTGGTGACACTCCCCCTCGGCGAGCGTGCCGACCGGGAATTTGCCGCTCTGTTACGATCAGCTGACGAGACACATACCAGCGTGACCGTCGCTCCGGGGAGCCCGCTCGACGGCATGACGATTGGTGCCCTCGACGTGACGGTAATTGCCATCACGCCACCGGACGCTGAGGTCGATGCACTGCCGGCGCCGACACGAGTCATTGCCGCCGGTGATGTCGTCCATGCGATCGCTCGCCCGGAGGCCCTACGGCGGCTCACCACCGCAGCCGAAGCGGTACCCGCGGGATCACCCGACGAGTAAGTCTCTTTTCGCTTCGCACCCTGATTCACCTATGGACTGGCGGCTCTTCGCGACACTATCGGAAGCTGCAGGGACTGATACGGTCAGTGTCGATGTACGATCGGGGGCGACAGTCAGCGATGCTCTCGAGGCACTCGTCGCTGAGGCGCCTCCGATTGCTGACCATGTCTTCGATGAGGATGGAGAAATCTATGAGCATGTGCGCATCCTCAAGAATGGGCGCAGTCTCGACCCCGATGAGCTTGATGAACCGGTTGATGCTGATGATGAACTCGCGGCGATGCCCCCGGTAAGCGGCGGCTGAGCCAAACGCGCGATCAGATTTAACTGTTTGCGTAGGCAATGGAATGGCGACGTGGGGGCGATGAGAGGTCGGAATGCCGGGGGCCGTGATGGGGCCGCATCTAGCTGCTGGGTCGGCGGCGGGGACCCAAGATTCTCCGCTCGGCTTGCTGACACGGGGGGATCGTCGTGAATTCACAGCGTTCGGACGTTGGTACATTGCTTGCCCAAATCGCCGGCTTGGCCGCTCAGTACCGACGGTCCGTTATCATCCTCACGTTGGTAGTTCTCTTGCTTAGTGGTGGACTCGCTGCTTCATCAGTACAGCTGGATATGGGCGTCGGCCTCTATTTGGGCGATGATTCTGAAGCAGCCGAGGACTGGGCGTCTGTCGAAGAAACGTATGACCGTGGCAATGCTGTTTTCGTAGTCCTGGATGGTCGCGATGTAACTGACCCGGCGACCATTCGGATCATTGACGCACTCGATAGACAATACACACAACTTGACGAGGTGAGCCGGTCATCCAGCCTGGCGGATGTCGTCCGGGCCGGTGCAGGTGGACGGATCCCGGACTCCGAGCAGGCAGTCGAGCGGGCAATCGGTCGAGTTCGAACTCAGAGTCCTGCCAGCGCAGAGTTGGTTGACTCCGTATTGCCGTCGAACACACGAACCCAACTCATCCTCTCGTATGGTGAGCTTCGATCCGCCGGGGACGAAGGGCCATTCGGTCTTATCGTGCGAAAGGACGCTGAGCGCGTCGAATCGGCCGTCGAACGAGCCACCGACAGAATACGCCTTCCGGACGGATTGACGCTCACGATTACGGGTCCGGGGATTCTCGAGATGGCGGCCTTCGAGTTAATGTTGATCGACGCGTTAGCGCTCTTCGCCGGCGGATTTCTCGTCGTCCTGGTGGTCGTGTACCTAGTGATGCGCCGGCGATTGCACTCCGGTCTTCAGGCGCTCTACTCGCTTGTGGTGGCTCTCGCGTCGGTTATCGTCATGCTCGGCGGTATGGGCCTCCTTGGTTTCGATTTCAATGCCATCATGATCGCCGTGCTCCCGGTCGGGGTCGGCCTTAGTGTTGACTATGCCCTCCAGCTCCACACGAGATACGCTGAGGAGCGTACAACGGGTGTTCCGCCGGCGGAGGCAGCTGAGACGGCTGCCGCCACGACCGGCCGCGCTCTGGGTCTCGCGATGGGAACAACCGTCGTCGGCTTTGGCTCGCTCCTAGTCTCGCCGGTTCCCCCGGTTCGCCAGTTTGGTGTAACGGCTGCTATCGTGGTCGCTGCCGCGTTTGTCTTTGCACTGACGCTGCTCGTTGCGTTACTCGTGACGACCGACCGTCGCTCCGGCCGCTCCGGTCCGTCGACGCTCTCACCCGATACCGGTGCTCTCGAAGGTGGCCTCAGGCGAGTTGGTGGGCTTATCGCGCAAGAACCACTCGTCGTATTGCTCCTCGTGATCCCGTTGCTGGCTGGCGGGGCCGCAGCTTATCCCCAGATCGATACAACGCAAGAGATACTCGATTATTGGCCGCGAGATTTGACGGAGCGGAAGCAGTTCGAAAATACGTTAGAGACGACGGCCAGCCCGAAAACCGTATACGCGCTCGTTGAAACCGCCGATGTATATGAACCGGAAACGATCCGCGCTATCGACCGGTTCCAGTCACGCATAGCTTCGCTTCACCACGTCAATGCTGTCGGAGGTCCCATATCGGCGCTTCGCTCCATCACGGGGGGAACCATTCCTGACGATCGGGAACGTATCGAGACATTACTCACGAAGGCCTCACATGGACCTTTGACCTCGACAACCCCACCCGACACCCATCCGAACGAGGTACTCATCACCGCACGTATTGGGGATATTGAGGGCCGTGAGATCAGTGCCCTCGTTGAGGATATTCACGCTGCTGCCGCTACGGAATTACCGGATGCAAGCGTGACGGTGACCGGGACGCCCGTGGTGACGCGTGCGGTTATCGAAAACACGACCGAGGGGCTTGGCCGAATGACGGTGCTGTCATTCATCGCAGCATTATGTTTCCTCGTTCTCGCGTTCCGATCATTCCGCGATGCGATGATGCTTCTCGCCGTCCCTGCAGCCGCTGCGACATTTGTCCT
>JBDGPQ010000129.1:7614-25830 GCA_042219595.1 Haloarculaceae archaeon | reverse complement strand
TCTTCGGCATCGAGTTCCTGCGTGATGTGGACTAACCGATCGATGATGTCGTCTTCGTCTCCGGCGACCCACAACGTGCGTTCAAGCATGTCGTCCGCCGAGAGTTCCCGCAAGAGTTCGAGCGGATGCCCCTCGTCTTGGCCAGTGAGGAACTCCGGTAGGAGGCCAAAGAACCCGATCGACTGCCGGTACGCTTTCATACCGAGTTTCCACCGCTCGAAGGTATCTGCATCGGCAACATCAGTATTGAACACTGGCACGTAGAGAGTTAGACCGCGCTGGCGTTCCTGATCCCAGGGCCGCTTGAACGGCTCGCCATCATATTCCGGCCGATGATCCGGCCAGCCCGCGGCCTCGACCTCCTCGTAGTACATTTCGACGGCGTCCTCGATCGTCTCGAGTGTTCGTGATCCGGATAAGTAGGGGTTGATCCCTCGTTCCGCGGCATATCGCGTCGACCGCCGCGATCCGACGGGCTGCCACATCGGCGGATGGGGGTCCTGTTGGGGTTTGGGAAACACCGAGATCGACTTCAACGTCGAGCCACCCTCACTCACCACGTTCGGGTAATACGGATTGAGTTCCGACTCGTCAACATCTTCTGACCACTCGATCATATCCTCGACATCATATTCGCACGCATCGCTCTCGAGATAGGCGGCTTCGTGTGGGTGATGCCAATGGGTATATGATGGCGGGATTTCATGAAACTCCCCCGAGTAGGAAAACATGTCCTCAGTCCAGGCCTTCCGGACGATCTCGACCTTTTCTTCGAAGGCCTTTCTGTTGCGTTCGTCGTAATCGACGCTGCCACCCCAGTACTGCCCGAGCACCTCTGCTTCCCGTGGCTGGTACCCCCGCCCGACGCCGATTTCCGTCCGCCCATCCGAGATAAGATCGAGAAGGGAACTCTGCTCGGCAAACCGGACCGGGTCGTGCCAGGGGAGTATGTTCGCAACCTGGCGGAGCTTGATGTTCTCTGTCCGGGCGGCGATGGCCGTCTGACTCATCAATGGATTCGGACTGTATTCACAGCCGGTGATGATGAAGTGGTGCTCAGTGAACGTCAGGCGGTCGAAGCCATGTTTTTCTGCGAGGACGCCGTGTTCGATCCGCTCAAGGGCGACCTGCTGCCGATCCCGGTTCATTTCCGCCAGCGAGGCGTCAGGAATTACCAATCCTTCCTCAGTCTCCGTCAACGGCAGATTCGTAGTGCCGTTATGCCAGATCCCGAAGTTCATGCGCGTCTCTCGGCGGTGGCGGGTGAAAAATGTATACGATCCCTCGGGCGCTTAGGTGTCGATCCGCCGAACGGCCTCCTTGAACGCCTCCGCCGTGCGATCGAACTCCGCATCTCCGTGCTCCGTCGAGAGGTAGATCTTCCCGCCTTGGTACTTCAGGACGCCTTGATCGAAGAGCTCGGCGTCGATGGCTTTCTTCGTCTCGGCGTCACACGCCAGGAGATCCCGCCAGTTCTCGACCGCTGACTGCTCGGTCAGCACGTAATCGACGACCGGTCCATCCCCGACTGCCATGCCCGACAGCGATGAATCGTCGATGACATCCTCGAAGAGTCCCCGCAGTCGGTCCGCATATTCCCAGAGGCCCTCGTACGTGCCCGGTTGCTCGAGAATGTCGAGCGTCGCCTGGCCGGCGACCATGCCCAGGGGATTCCCGTTGAGCGTCCCTCGAGACTGCACCCCGCCATCGCGGGGCGAGAGGGTTGGGTCAACGAGGGAGAGCAACTCCCGATCGCCGACGAGTGCCGAAACGGGTGTCCCACCACCGATAGCCTTGCCATACGTCGCGAGGTCCGGCTCGACGCCATACTCCTCCTGGCCGCCACCCCAAGCCAGCCGAAAGCCGGTCACAACTTCGTCCCAGATCAGAGGGACGTCGTGCTCGTCACAGAGCGCTCTGACGCCCTCGTGAAAGCCGTCGGCGGGCGCAAGATTCCGCTGCACCGGTTCGGCGATGACGCCCGCGAGATTATCGCTGTGGGCCTCGAGAATGCTCGTCGTCCGTTCGAGGTCGTTCCACGGTGCGACGATCGTGCTCTCGGCGGCACCGGGAACCATGCCGGCGGTATCGATCGTGCCGTCCGGGGGCTCGACCTCAAATACCCGGTCCCCGCTATGATTCGAACTGACGAGCGCCTGGTCGTGCCACCCATGAAACCCTCCTTCGAATTTCAGTATCAGATCGTTGCCGGTGAAGGCCCGCGCGATGCGCAGCGCCTCATAGGTTGCCTCCGTTCCCGTCGAATAGAACTGGATTGCATCGCCGCATGGCACCGCATCGACGATGCGCTTTGCGAGTTTGGGAGCTTCGGGGTTCTGTCCGTAGAACGTCGTGCCCTTGTCGACCCGTTCGTGGAGGGCCTCAACGACGTGGGGATGAGCGTGACCGACGATCATCGGGCCACTCCCTAGCTTGTAATCGATGTACTCGTCGCCCTCCACGTCCGTGACGGTGGCGCCATGTCCTTCTTCGATCACGAGTGTCTCGCCGGGCGGCGCGAGATCGCCGCCAGTCAGAACGCCTTTCGGAGAGAGTTCGCGTTCAAGGGATGGATCGAGTGCCATGGCACTCTCCCGGCCGGGCACGGAATTAAACCTTGGCGTCAGTCGTTCATCATGGCCCGGCGGAATCGGTCGGTCAGATATGCATGGCCGTAGTCATAGTTCTCCGGTGGGCCGGCGTCCACTTGTTCGACCCGAGCGGCAACCAGAGCTGGTTCGTCCGCGGCCACAGCGGTTCCAAATATATCGGCGAATTCCTCGTCCGAGTCGGCAGTTTCGCCCCACAGCCCACACCCCGCCGCGACTGTGGCGAAGTCTGCCGTCGGTGCTGGCTGGCCACCGGTCGTGAGGAATGACTGATTCTCCCAGACGACGATAGTCAGGTTCGGTGGACCGTACTCCCCCACCGTGGCAAGCGTCCCCAAAGACATCAACAACGACCCGTCACCATCGAGAACGATGACCGGCTCATCGATGGCCCGCGCAAGTCCGAGCCCGGTTGGCGTCGTCGAGCCCATCCCTCCGCGCATGTAGAAATTGCGCTCGCGGTCGTTCACATCGGCGAGCACCCAGGAGGCAACACCGAGGTTTGCAACCACGGCGGCCTCCGGGACCGTCTCCAGCACTGTCTCCGTGCAGGCATACTGATCGGCAGGCATCACTCTTCACCCCGGAGCGTGGACGCCAACAAGAGAACGTAGGGTGAATGTGTCGAGAAGGACGTCTCACAAGCTGCTGCAACGACCTCGCGGGCATCATCCGCCGGTTCAAGATGGCGATTCCGGACGCCGATGGCGTCGAGCATCCGAGGCATGCCATAACCGGCGGGTACCTGAGCGCCATTGTGATCACCCAGGTCCCCACGCCGCGTCACGAGGCCTACAAATGGCAGTCCGCCCGGCACTGTATGTGATCCGAGTGCATTGAATGCGTTCGCGAGGCCACTGGACTGGCAGACCAACGCGCCGCGGCTGCCGCCGAGCCACGTTCCGGCGAGGATACTCACGGCTGATTCCTCGCGGGTGACGCGTATAGTGTCGATCGCTGGGTCGTCCTCGACGAGGTCGATCAGCGGTGAAACAAACGAATCCGGCAGGTATGCGACCGTGTCAATGCTCGCATCCTGTAATCCGTCGTAAGCCGCCTGCTCCCAAGCCATGGACCCCCCTGCCGGGGCCACGGGAATAGGGCTACCGGCTTGCGGCATCTCCTGGGACGCAGGCAGCGTATCTCTTGGTTGCGGATCGGGTTACAAGGCCCACAGTCGGTTTCCACAGCGATGGCCGGGATCCAAGTCCCTGCCCGCTACTTCATAAGGCCAGAGTCGAAGACGGCATCAGCGATTCCGTTCTTGAGGATTTCGTCCGTTCCGTGGCCGATGCGCCGTGAACGGTTAAATCGATGCAGGTACTCGAGTGGGTGCCCCTGTTGGTAGCCGTTGGCTCCGAAGACTTGCAGTGCCTCACTGACGATCCGCTCAGTTCGTTCAGCAGTATGAAATTTCGCCAGACTGGATTCGAGTCGGGTTGGGACGCGATCCTCCGCCCTCGCCCGTTCGATGGCTCGGTACACAAGCCCCCGTCCGGCCTCGTACTCGGCAACCATATCCGCGATCTTCCACCGCAGCCCCTGAAACTCCCCGATCGGCTGGCCAAATTGCTCCCGCTCCGTGGCGTATTCGACAGCTCGCTCGATCGCGGTTCGTGCCAGGGCGTTCGTCCACATCGCGATGGCGACGCGATCCCAGTTGAGTCGCTTCAGCTGCGTCCGCCAGTCGTCGCGATCGGTGATGAGGACGTTTTCTTCTGGCACCCGCGCGCCGTCCATAGCGAAATGGGTCTGGACATGGCCCGCCATGTTTGTGGTTCGATCGACTATCTCGACACCCGGAGCATCGAGATCGAGGACCACCGAGCCGATCTCGCCATCAGGAAGCCGGGCCCAGACCACGGCCGCCTCTGAGGTGTCATAATTGGTAATCCACGTTTTCTCGCCATGGAGGGTATACCCGTCACCATCCGACTCGAGGCGAGTCCGCATGCCTCCCACGTCGCTGCCAGCACCGGGCTCGCTAATCGCGATGCACATCTCGCTCTCGCCGTTCGCTACCGGGGGGAGGTACCGTTCCTTGGCAGCCTCCGTCCCAAATTGGGCGACATACCGAGGAGAAACACTGGCGTTGAGCAGCGCCCAGCCCGTGTCCGGACAAACTGGGGCGATTGCCTCAGTCACCAAAATGTCCTCGATGACGGATAATCCGCCACCGCCATACTCTTCTGGAATGGCCATTGCCCATAGACCCTGATTAGCGAGGAGTTCGATATTCTCCCACGGTGTGTCCCCCTGCCATTCGAACGCCCGGTCCTCGAAAGCTCCGGCCACATCTTCAGCGGCAGCAACGATATCCCGCTGTAGATCGGTCAGGTTGGATGGTGGCATGGTCCCACCACCGGGTTGGGATGCCTTAGGAGTGCCGTCAGGGGAGGTGCGGAACGACTTCGTCACCGAACAGTTCGATCGACCGATGGACGTCTTCGAGATCGCATCCCGGGAACTGGGTTCGGACGAACAGGTAGTCTAGATCCATCGCCTCAGTGTATCGCTCGATATCCTCGAGTACCTCCGCGGGCGTTCCGACGAGGAAGCGTTCGTTGCGCAATTTGTCCCATTCCGAGTCGAACTGATCGCCGCCGATTACCTCGTCTTGCCCCCACGATGAATAGCTCGCATATTTGCCCATCAACGGTTCTTTGACGATGGCTTCGGCCTCTTCGGTTGTTGGTGCAACATAGGCCTCCCGCAGAAACCCGACTGTTCCTGGATCGAGGCCCTGTTTCTCACGCTCGTCACGGAAGTCCGCAACCTGGCGTTTTGCGAGGGAGAACGGAACATGCGCACCGAGAAAGGCGTCTGTATACTGGGCGCCACGGCGCACACTGGATTCATTGCTCGCGCCGCTCCAGAGCGGCGGGCGAGGATCCTGGAGGGGTTTCGGGTTGATCGAGACGTCGTCAAGCGTGAAATGCTCGCCGTCATAACTGACGTTATCCTGCCTCCAGAGCCGATCGATGATTTCGACGCCCTCGACGAACCGGCCGGGCGCATCCGCCCGATCCACCCCGAACACGGCGTACTCCTTCGGCCGATATCCGAGACCCACACCGAGACGAAATTGTCCCCCGGTGAGGATGTCAAGGGTCGCGCCGAATTCGGCGATCCGAACGGGATTGTGGAAGGGTAATAGCACCATGGAGGCCATGAGATCCATTCCGCCGACATGCTCGGCGACGTGGGCGAGTGCGGCCTCATTCAGCAGATACTGATGATCTTCGGTGGCATGATGCTCGCCCATGCCGAGTACAGCGAACCCCGCTTCATCTGCGAGGCGAGTCTGATGCGCGAGTTCGCCAGCTATCCCATCCAAGTCACGGTCGAGGTCGTACTGCGTGACACATAGCAGGCCCAGTTCTACCATGCCGGTCGTTCCGGCGCCGGCACCAAGAAATGGTCGGGCTGGATCGACCGACAGATTCTGGTAACCCGCCAGCCTCTGAGGCGCATGATCGACCTACGGAGCGATACGGTGACGACCCCGTCGCCCGCCATGCGGGAGGCGGTCCTCGATGCGCCCGTCGCCGACGATAAACGCGACGGCGATCCCACCGTTGCCGAGGTCGAGGCAGCCGTCGCAGACCGGCTGGGAATGAACGCAGGGCTATTCTGCCCGACCGGAACGATGGCGAACCAGGTTGCTATCGCCGTCCATACCGATCATGGTCAGGAAATTCTCCACGATCGATGGGCGCACGTGTACACCTCCGAGTTCGCCGGACCAGCTCGTCTCTCCGGTCTTCAGTCCCGCCCGATCGATGCCGGACCGCGTGGCTGCCCGACCCCCGCCGGTATCACGGCCGCGCTCGACGAACGGACCCAATGGCCTGGAGCCGGGCTCTTGACGCTCGAGAACACCCATAACAAGCGTGGAGGTGCCGCGATCAGCGGCGACGCGATAGACGCGGCCGCGGAGGCTGCGCGCGCCGAGGGGCTGGCGGTACACCTTGATGGCGCCCGGCTGGGCAATGCTGCCGTTGCACGGGACTGTGAGATGGCCGACTTCACCGGCGCCGTCGATTCGGCCACGCTTTGTCTCTCGAAAGGACTCGGGGCGCCGATCGGGACGGTCCTGACGGGCGACCCGGATTTCATCGAGCGGGCTCGAAATTACCGCCACGCCTTCGGCGGCGGCCTTCGCCAGGCCGGCATCGCCGCTGCCCCCGGGCTGCTTGCCATTGAGAACGTTGCCAGGCTTGCCGAAGATCACGAAAATGCCGCCGTGCTCGCCGAACGCCTCACCGCCGAGACTCCGCTTGACGTCTCGGATCCAGAGACCAATATCCTCATCTGTGATGTCGCTGCAGCCGGGCTCGATAGTGATCGCTTTCAAACACGATGTGCCGAGCGCGACGTCCGCGTGAGTACGATCGATAGCTCACGGGTCCGCCTCGTTACGCATCTCGATGTCGATCGTGATGATATTGAGACGGCCGCGGACCGCATCGCTGACGCAGTTTAAGCCATTTCGGTGCGCCAATCATCCGGAAGCTCGATGGGCTCGACTGTGTCGGCATCAGCCGCCAGCTGAACCGTCTCCCCAGTCGCGGCCAGCTCGCCATCTGCACGGATTTCGTAAACTGCACGGAAGCTCGACGAGCCTGGATCGGTGCACTCAACCCCGACCGTGACATCGTCCCCGAGATCGATTTCGGATTCGTAGTCGACCTCGACGTGAACGACGATCACTTCGAGGCCTCGGGCTGTCATATCGAACTTCTCCTCGAGATACGCCATGCGAGCCTCCTGCATGTAGGCGACGTATTCGACGTGGTCAACATGCCGGAGGGGATCGACGTCACGATAGCGGACGTCGACAGCATACTCCTCCATGACTCCAGCCTCGCAGGGGATGCCCAAAGGCGCGTCGAGACCGTGGTGCTCCGTTATTCCGCGAGGAACCGGGAGACTCGCGACTGCGTTTCTTCTTCCCGGTAGGCCGCGATTGCGTGATGGATCGCCAATTGCATCCCTTCCTCCATCGGTGGCCGTGCCGCGTGGACCTGGCGCTTGGCGAGCCCATGAACGTACGCAGGCTTCTCGGCGAGCGTTGCTTCGAGGTCGCTGAGAGCGTCGTCGAACTCCGATGATGGATAGACGGTTTCAACGAGGCCGGCGTCCCGTGCTCGATGAGCATCGATAGTTTCGCCAGTCATAATCAGGTATTTCGTCAAGCCTTCGCCGATGTATCGTGGCAATTTTTGCGCGCCGCCGAGATCCATTGCGAGTCCCATTTCCGCCTCCGGAAGTCCGAACTCGGCCGACTCGGCCGCAATACGCAAATCTGCGGTAATCGCCAATTCTAACGCTCCACCGAGCACCGCACCCTCCACCGCGGCGATGACGGGGACATCGACCGCCTCAATTTTCCGGAGCACTTCATGGATGGCCTCTAGCTCATCACGGACTTCCAGGGGTCTTGTCTCCGCCCACTCCGGGACACCACTCATGTCCACACCCGCCGAAAAATGTCCCTCCGCCCCCCGGATCGTGATGCCGTCGACGGTATCGACAGATTCGACTGCCGTTCCGATGGCCGCGAACATCTCGCCTGTAAGGGCGTTGACCTTTGATGGCCGGTTCAGTGTGAGCGTCGCCCAGCCGTCGTCGCGGTCAATGATGACATCATCACTCATGATCGTGATTCCATGGGGCATGGGCATAGAACTTCGTCACCACCGATCTCGCCGACCTCTCCCGTAAAGGCACACAGAGAGTTCTTCCGGAGATGAAGTTGTCTTGGATCCAGTTGTGTTTCGACGTAGCATCTACCAACATTGTGCGCTGAGTGGATTGTGCCCTCTCGAGGGGTTCCAGAGGATATGGTGCCAGTCTCGCGACGTGAAAACTGTCGGGACTGGACAGTCCCAGGCATCGCGCACTATCGCCATAATGCACTCCGATCACGGTCTGGTGGTGCAGAGCGCTGTGCTACCGATGTCTATACCGGCGGCGATCCATCGCCGCGCAGCGTGAAGGGAACGATATAACCCGGGGCCTCGCGGATGCCGGGCATGGTTCGCGTTGGAATCGATACCGGAGGTACGTTTACCGACGCTGTCCTCGTGGACGAGGATCACGTCTTCACCGTGAAAACCCCGACCACGTCGGACATCATCTCCGGTGTTCGGACGGGTTTTCGGAAGGTCTGCGAGCGCGCTGGGATTGATCCCGGCACCGTTCAGCAATTTAGTCATGGCAGTACCGTCGCACTCAATGCACTTCTAGAGGAAAACGGCGCTCGAACGGCGGTCTTCACGACTGCGGGGTTTTCCGACGTCCTCGAACTGCGCGAGGGCCATCGCGATGCAGCCTTGCTGTATGCTCCCTGTGGCGAGCGACCCT
This sequence comes from Haloarculaceae archaeon, assembly GCA_042219595.1. Taxonomy (GTDB): domain Archaea; phylum Halobacteriota; class Halobacteria; order Halobacteriales; family Haloarculaceae; genus CAYLJD01. Next base: position 16,852 of record JBDGPQ010000129.1, on the reverse strand, counting down.
GGGTTCCGGTACCGCGACGCTTTCGGTACGGCGTTCCGGAGCGGATAACCGCCGATGGTACCGTCGAGACGCCGCTCGATGAACCCGCAGTCATCGATGTGATCGAGGAACTCCAATCCACGGATGTCGAGAGCGTGGCAGTCTGCTTGTTGCATGCGTACCGAAATCCAGTCCACGAGGAACGCATCGACACCCTGCTGACAGAGCATGCCCCCAACCTCGAAGTGAGCCTTTCTTCAGCGGTCTCGCCAGAGATTCGTGAATATAGCCGAACCGCGACGACCGCCGTCGACGCATACGTGCGTCCGATCGTCGGATCGTACCTCTCCCGTCTCGAAGCCTCACTCCGCGAGGACGGCCTTGAGGCACCCGTCACCATCATGAACTCCGATGGGGGCGTTGCAGGGGTTGAGATCGCGGCGAACCGGCCCATCACGCAGCTGCTTTCGGGCCCCGTCGGTGGCGTCAAGGCAGCACAAACCGTTGGCGAGCATCTCGGCATCGAAGACTTAGTGACACTGGATATGGGGGGCACATCATGTGACGCTGCGCTGATCGAGGGTGGGGAGCCGATCGAGGAATCCCATCGGGAGGTCCGTGGTGTCAAACTTAATGGACCGTTTGTAGGCATTCACACGGTTGGTGCCGGGGGTGGATCCATCGCGCATACAACTGCCGAAGAATCACTGCGGGTCGGGCCCGAAAGTGCAGGGGCGAACCCCGGTCCAGCGTGTTATGGCCGTGGTGGCGGGCAGCCGACAGTAACTGACGCTGATCTGGTACTCGGCATCCTCAATCCGACAGACTTTGCTGGCGGAGCGCTCGATCTCGATGTGACTGCGGCTGAGGAGGCGATCCGCGAGCACGTCGCGGCGCCGCTTGGGCTGGAGCTCGAGGAGGCGGCCCTGGCAATTCGAAACGTCATCGATACGAAACTCGCGAGCGCGATCCGTGTCGTCTCGATGCAGGAGGGCTACGACCCCCGCCGGTTCTCCTTGGTCGGTTTCGGCGGGGCGGGCCCTGCTCACGCCTGTGCGGTGGGGGAGGAACTTGGCACCTCAACGATCGTCTTTCCCGCGAACCCTGGGCTGCTCTCGGCGGCCGGTCTGCTCGTGTCGGACGTCGAGCACAATTACGTTCGCTCGCTGGTCGAAACTGTCGCCACTGCGAAGCAAGAATCCATCGACCAAGCGATCGCTACACTCGTCGAGCGTGGCGCTGACGAACTCGACGCCGAAGATGTCGCTCCGAAGGATCGAGAGTACGTCGTCTCATTCGATATGATGTACGTCGGCCAAGCGCACTACCTGAATGTCCCGCTTGGGGTGATCCAATCCGCTGACGGCGGACTGCCGGCAGCCGTACGATTCACCTCGGAGAATGCCACGGAACTGGCGAATCGCTTTGAGCGCCACCATCAGCGTCAGTACGATTTCGTCGATGAGAACAACGATATCGAGCTCGTGAATCTCCGGGTGACGGCCCGCGGTGCGGTTTCTGCGCCGGACATCGGTATGGCCTCCGGCGGATCGACGGTGCAAAACGCACAATCGGGCACGCGTGAGGTCGTGATCGACCGCGACGAACGGGCGACAGTACCGTATTATGAGTGGGCAACGTTACCGGCTGAGAGGTCCCTGGAGCCGCCGGGAATCGTTGAATCCTCCAACACCACCGTCTGGCTTCCGCCGGACGTGGAGGCCAGACTCGACGGAGCCAAGAATATCGTCGTTGACCTGGAGGGCCAATAATGGCGGATCCGATGACCGTCGAAATGGTCAGAAACGCCCTCTTGGATGCGGCAAAAGAGATGCAAGGCGCGGTCATGAACGCCGCCTACGCTCCACTTTGGCAGGAGGCGGGGGACCTTTCCTGTGCGTTGCTCAATGCGGACGCCGAGATCGTGGGCCAGGCGGATCGCGTTATCCCGATTCACGTCGCAACGATGACCAACTCCGTTGCGGAGGCTATAACGGATACGGGCGGCACCGAGAAGCTTCGAGAGGGGGATGTCCTCTTTCAGAATTCGCCTTATCATGGAAACAATCACCTGCCGGATTTCGTGTGTGCTCAGCCCGTTTTTGCTGACGGAACGCTACTCGGCTTTTCTGCGGTTCGAGGCCATTGGGTCGACGTCGGAGGGTCCTCCCCGACTAGCTACTCGCCCGAAACCGGTGAACTCCTGCAGGAAGGGCTCCATGTGCCACCGGTCAAGCTCTACCAGGCCGGCGAGCGGAATGACGATATCTACGAGATCGTATTTGCGAACGTCCGGGATCCAGAGGAGCGGGCTGGCGATCTGAAGGCCCAGCTGGCCGGTGTTCGGCGAGGCCGCGACCGCCTCCTTGAGCTCGCAAACGAGTACGGCACCGAGGCGCTGTTGTCCTCGATGGCGACGATCCTTGATAACGAGGAGGCCCGGATGCGTCGCAAGATCGATGCCCTGCCAGCTGGTCGATACACGGCAACGGACTACATCGACGGCGACTCGCTTGGAGCCGGATTGACGGAAATCGTTACGACGATCGAAGTGTCTGGCGACGCGCTGACTATCGATTTCGAGGGCACTGCGGACCAGGTTGCTGGCGGTGTAAACGCACCGCTGTCTGTGACGGAAACCGCCGCATACTACGCGATCAAGGCGACACTTGACCCGGGCGAGCCCGGTACCTCCGGAGCGTATCGGCCAGTGGCTGTCCATGCGCCCGAGGGGTCACTCCTAAATCCGCGACCGCCAGCACCGGTCGTCCTGGGGAATCATGAGACTGCGGGGCGGATCTACGACGTCGTCCTCAAGGCCGTCGCTGAGATCGATCCAGAAATTGCCTACGCCGCCGGCGAGGGTGGCTCGAACGGTGTCAGCTATGGCTCACTCGAGACGGAGCAGTTCAACCGCTTTCGATCACTGGGCGGGCTCGGCGGCTGTCCAGCCGTTGACGGCATCACGATCCGCTCATCTATCGGGAACACCGGTGTCCAGTCGATCGAGCGAACCGAGGAAGATTTCGAATTCCTCCATACCGAGCGATTCGCCATTGTCCCCGATACCGCTGGAGCCGGTCGGTTCCGCGGTGGAAACAGCTCGATCAAGGCAGTCCGCTTCTCGGATCCGATGGAGATCATCTTCACGTGCGAGCGAGCGAAGGTTCCGCCATTCGGCGTCGCGGGCGGCAATGACGGTACGACAGCCGAACACGTCCATATTACTCCGGACGGTGAGCGACGTGTCCTCCCGTCAAAGAAGACGTTCGAGGTTGCACCCGGTTCGGAGATTTCAGTGCGGGCCGCTGGTGGTGGTGGCTATGGCGATCCAACCGAGCGGCCCCCCGAGCGGGTCCGATCAGATGTCTTAGACGGTTACGTGTCCATCGCCGAAGCCAAAGATGCCTATGGTGTGGTCATCGACGAAGAGACGATGACCGTCGATACTGCCGCCACGAACGAATTGCGCAGCGAGGATTAGGAAATCAGGTCAAGCGTGAGCGGATAATCGTACACCTTGTTGTTGCTCGCGCGGATGATGGCGATGATCACGAGGATCAACCACGCGATGGCTAGAATGGGTACCAGCAAGAGTCCGATCGCGACGAGTATGGACAGACCAGCAATGATTAGGATGATTGTCCAGGTGATCTGGAAGTTCAGCGCTTGTCGGCCGTTCTCACGGACGAATTGGCTTTCTTCCTTTTTGATCGCCCATACAAGTAACGGGCCGAGGATATTGCCGAATGGAATAACCAACCCGATAAAGGCGGATGCATGAGCGAGAATTCCCCAGGTTCGGTCCTCGCTCGTCACCTCATAGTCCACGTCCCCCGATTCACCACCTCCATCGTTGGCACTCGTCTCAGTGGCCATAGCCGTCGCTTGACGGGTGTCCCACTTAAAGGCACCTGGAGAGCCGACTCTATCGAGGCTGACAGACGACGTCAACGAGCACCGGCTCGCCGGATTGCACCGTTTCCCACGCGTCGGCGAGCACCTCAGGCAAGGCATCTGGATCCTCAACAGGCCCGTACCCGTTCACGCCGAGCGACTCCGCCAGGCTGGCGTAATCCGGTGTCGGCCCCTGGAGGCCGGTTCCCACCAGCGCCCGGTCAATGCTGGTATCCCGGCCGCGATACTCCGCGAGATCCATTCGGTGATTCGTCGAATTGTACAGTGAGCCATTGTTATGCATCACTGTGAACACCGGAAGCTGCTCGTGACCGATCACCCATAGCCCACCTGGATAATACATCAAATCGCCGTCAGGCTGGAGATTGATGGGGATCCGGTCGGTTTCCTCATATGCGAGCGCCGCGCCGGCTGCCTGACCAATGCCCTGGCCAATGCCGCCACCGCCGGAGTAACTGCCGATGTATTGGTGGAATTCATCGATGTCCCAGAGCCGGTAAGCCCAGCCGCGGAGTGTCCCATTCGTGAGCACCCATTGTTCGTCCTCGATGATATCCCAGAGCTCGCCGGCGAGTCGGGGTAACGCGACGGGTGTTTCGTCCCAGGCATCCGCTGCTTGTTCCTCCCAGGACTGCTGCCGTTGGGCATGGATGCCTTCGAGACGCTCGGCCCGGTTCGCGACGCGCTCAGTAGCGCCAGCATCGCCTCGGAGCCGCGATTCGACGGCGTCCAAAAGCGCCGGGACGGCCAGTTCGGTATCGGCCTGAACGAGAAGGTCCGTCGACCGGAGGCCGAACTGGTCGGAAACGAGCCCCGAATTCCGGAGATAGTGGGCGCCAATGTCGATCAGTTCGAAGGAACCCTCGATCACTTCGGTTTTCTCGTGCGTCCGATTGTCCACGTCTTGAAGCGTATAATTCGGATCCCAGCAGTCGAGCGCCAGAACCAGGTCCGCCTCGCGAATGACATCGGTCCCGGCGAGATCAAGCCGGTGCGTGTTTGGGAAATTGTAGCGGTGTGGGGTCCCCACTCTGTGGGAATGATAGACCGGCATCTCGAGCGTTTCAGCAAGGTCAACCAAGGCATCGACAGCCGCTGCGGACGTTCCGACCGAATCGGTGACAACGACGGGTAACTCCGCACCGACAAGGCGATCTGCGGCATCCTCGAGAACCGACTGTTCGGGGGCGATTCGTGATGGCGGCCCGTGTTTGTCGAAGTCCGGAATTGGGATTGGTTCCTCGAGCTCGTTTTCCTGGACTTCGTGATCTAGCGCCACATAGGTCGGCCCCTTGGGTGGAGTATTCGCGATATTAAGTGCGTTTACGAGGGAGTCAGTCGCCCCATCGACATGATCGGGCTGATCATCCCATTTCGTATACCCGCGCACGAGGTTGCCTTGGACTTGGGCAGTATGGATCCAGTCGAAGAACGGGCGACGCTTTGATTTCCGGACCGGTCCAGTGCCGGCGATCGCGAGGATCGGAACACGATCACAATAGGCGTTGAAAATGTTCATCGTCCCGTGGAGCGTGCCAACTACATTGTGGAGGAGGCACGCAGCGGGCTCACCAGTGGCTTTCGCGTATCCGTGGGCGATGGATACTGAAAGCCCTTCATGCGGAGTCTCGACAACCCGTGGGACCTCATCGTTATAATTAACGATGGATTCCTCGATGCCGCGAAACGATGAGCCGGGATTGAAGGAGACGAATTCGAAGCCATACCCCGCGAGAAAGTCTGCGATGAAGTCCGATCCGTACGCCTGCTTGCTCGTGTCCGGATCGCGACGCGATCGTGGAGGTGGCGCGCCGTCGTCTGTTGGCATGAGGAGAGACGAGCGAAGCATTGACTTAACCCTGGTGAAGGCCGGCCGATGTGGGGTAGATTTATTGTTGCACTGCGGGAGGGTGGGGCCGTATGATCGACCGACTGGCAGGCCGCCACGACGGAGGACAGCGATGACGCTCTCTGCAGACGACGCCGAGGAACAATTTCGGGAGGCATTCCCGCACGTGGAGCGGATCGAAGATGACGATCTCCGCGAAAAGACGATCCAGGCGTGGGTCATGGCACTCCGCGACAACGACGTGGATGACATCGGCGATCTGCCATGGTTCCCGCCTGCACAGGAGGAGTTCAATCTCGGAACTGTCCGTGGGATCGATCACATCCGGGATGTCACCGAGCTAGCCATCGCGATGACCGAGCAGCTTGCGGAGTCCCGGGCGGTCGAGCCGTCGCTCGATATGGTCATCGCCGGTGCCCTCCTCCATGATGTGAGTAAGATCTACGAATTTGACGGTATGGCGTCGACCCCGATCGAGGATTTGCTCGGGCATCCGTATTATGGCATCGTCATCACGTTCGAAGTCGGGCTGCCGATCGAGCTGGCTCACATCGTACTGTGTCATTCGCCCCAAACCAACGTCGAGCCGGCCATCCTCGAGGCACGCATCGTCGAAACCGCCGATGAAGTCGCCGCGGATGTGCTCGTCGCGGAGGATTCGACGGAGCTCCGACGCTAGTTCCCGACAGATATACGACGGGCCATCGAGAGCTTCGGGCCATGCCCGATTTCAGCGTTGCCGGACGAACCGCGATCATCACCGGAGCCAGCCAGGGCATCGGACGCGGTATCGCCGAACATCTGGCCAGCGAAGGTGCAGCAGTGTCGGTGTGCTCACGATCGATTGATCGCGTGGGGCCTGTTGCCGAGGCTATCCAAGACGAGGGCGGTACAGCGTTCGCCATGGAATGCAACGTCCGCGATCCCGACCGCGTCCAGGAATATGTCGACGCAACGATCGATGAGCTGGGCAGCGTTGACCTGCTCGTCAACAATGCAGGCGGACAATTCCGTGCGCCATTCGAGGAAATCAGTGAAAACGGCTGGGAGGCCATCGTGGATCTCAACCTCAATTCGGTCCGCCACTGTACCCATGCGGTCGGCGCCCATATGCGCGAGCATGGCGGTGGGGACGTGATCAATTTCTCCAGCCTCCGCGCGCAGATTCCTTCCTGGAATCGGACACCCTACGCGGCGTCAAAAGCGGCGATCATCAATTTCACTGAGAACCTCGCCCTCGAATGGGCCGAATACGACATCGCCGTTAACTGCATTGCCCCGGGGCTGATCCATACGCCAGGCGTCGAGGATGTCCTCGGCCTGCATGAGGAGGATCTCGAACCACGTGACACGGTCGATCGACGGTTGGGCACCGTCGAAGATATCGCCGGGATCGTCCAGTTTCTTGCGAGCGACGCAGCGGCATTCATGACCGGTGAGGTCGTAACTGCGAAAGGGACTCCCCGAGGCACGCCTTTCGATATCGAAGAAGAGGTTGGCGTCGGCAACTGACATCGAATTCCGGACTCGGGCGGGCCCACGTTGCACAGTCTCTGCATCCATGCGTTTCTGTATTCATCGACAGTCGACGAATGGAGTCCGGTGAGTGATCCGCACCTTTTTGCCGATCTGCATGCGATACCGATGGTGTGACGCCCGTCCCTTGGCTCGCCATCGGGGCGCTTCTGGCGGGCGGGCTTTCTCTTTGGTTCGTTCGATACCTCTGGCCGTACCGGGACCGCCGTGCCGCCCGATTCTTCATTGGAACGGTCGTCTGTGAAGCGCTGTGGGCCCTTTCGTACGGTTTAGCGCTGCTCGTTTTTGATCGCGGACTGCGAGCTGCGTTCGAAATCCCAATCTGGCTCGGTGTGAACTTCATTGGGGTGTTCTTTCTGGCCTTTGCTCTCCAGTACACCGGCCGGGGCGATCTGGTGCGATCGAAATTCATGGGCGCGATCGTCGCTATCCAGGCGCTGCATACTCTCATCGTCGCAACGAATCCGCTTCACCATATTGCGTGGACTGACTACGCGATTCAACCGCTATTCGGTGCGGCAACCGTCACATACACCCATCAGCCTTGGCTGTTCGTGAACTTTGCTGGGATCTATATTATGGTCGCGGCGGCATCATTTCTGTTGCTCGAGACGTTCTATAGCTACGGCCGACTTTACCGGGCTCAGACTGTCGCGCTTGCCATCTCACCAGTGCTTCCTGGCCTCGCATTCACGCTCTGGTTGTTCGAGGTCGGAGCGTCCCCCCCGCTAAACCTCACGCCCTTCACGTTTCCCCTTCACTTGGCTTTCGACGGTTATGCTTTCTTCCGGCGCAATATGTTCGAGCTGTCCCCGGCCGCACGACGAGCCGGAGACCGTGCCGCCATCGATGATCTCGGCACACCGGTATTCGTCGTGGACGAGGACCGACGTATCATCAATGCAAACGATGCAGCTGCCCAGCTCGATCCAGACGCTGACGGTCTCATCGGCCGCGATGTCAGCACCATACACACAGGTCTCGACCCGCAATCGACGGAGGGTACAATCACGCTCCAGACCGACGGCAACCGACGGGAATTCGCCGTGAATGCCACGGCTCTGGCGGATGCCAGCGATACAACGATCGGCTATACGATCACGCTTCAAGACGTAACTGCAGAGAAGCAGCGCGAACAGCGTCTCTCGGTTCTCAACCGCGTTCTACGGCACAATCTCCGGAATGACCTCAACGTCGTGCGGGCGAACATCGATGTCGCTAGCCGCGAGGTCGGGAGCGGCACGGCCGACGATGCGTTGGAACGGGCCGAGCGAAAGACAGGCGAGGTTATCGAGCTTGGTGAGAAGGCACGAACCATCGAGCGGCTTCTCGAAACCGATGGGTCTGAAGCGGAAGCCGTTCCACTCGCCGCGCTCCTGGCCGAGCTCCGGGAGGAATACGCATCGCCCGCGGCGGATATTCGGATCGATATCCCAGAAGACCTTCGAATCCAAGGTAATCGGTCCACACTGCACGCAGTCTTCGAGAACCTTCTCGAGAACGCTATCGAGCACGGCGGGTCCACTATCGACGTGGACTGTAGTGCACCGCCAGATCCATCAGGACGTGTGACGGTCAGCGTTCGGGATGATGGTCCGGGCATCCCCGAGCACGAGCGTCGGCCAATTCAAGTGGGTGAGGAAACCGCCCTCGAACATGGAAGCGGTCTCGGCTTATGGATCGTGTCGTGGGGAATTGCGGCACTCGGTGGGGATCTGGAATTCGACAGTGATGCCGATGGGACCATCATTCGGCTTACTCTGCCGGTAGCGGAAGAACCCCAGATTGGCGAGGAGTGACAGCATCACCCGTAAGCCGACCGCTTCAGGTGCAGGTCCACGCCCCACACGGATTGCCGCACCGGCCTGTATCGGCAGGCCGGGATCAGCTCCTCTACACGATGAGTCCGCCATATTCCCCCTATACTATCAGAGCCGGGCCGTCCGTTGGACAGAT
>JBDGPQ010000129.1:0-7592 GCA_042219595.1 Haloarculaceae archaeon | reverse complement strand
CGGCGCTGAACGCCGCGGCAGAGGAAGAGCACCCGTTGGAAGCCGAGCTCCCTTCAGCTACGGACGCGTCCCCTGTTGTGAATGGCCCAGGAGTGCACGGGCTTAAAATCGACTGCGGACCTCATCGAGGAGCGCAAACGATGCGCCAGTGCGGTCGGGATCGGCCAAGAACGTTTGATTGACGAGTGCCACGTGCTCGGCACCCTCGTCGACATACTGTTCGATCTCTGCGACGACATCGTCCGGCGATCCCCAAACGTATCGCTCCTCGAGAACAGCTTGCGGAACCGCCCTGGCCGCCTCGAGGGCAGTCTCTCGGTCGAGACGTGTTGGCACGTACTCTGTCAGGCCACCGAAGTCCGCCCCCAGCGGATGCTCGTAGCCATAGCGTTCGAAGAACGAGGCGGGCAGGAAGAGGCAGTTGAGTCGGAGCGTGAGCGTATCGAGGAGATCACGGCAGGTCTCGGTATCCTCAGCTATGACGAGATTCATGTATGCACCCTGTGTAATTTCCTCGGGATCACGCCCGGCGTCGATGGCTGCGTCTGCGATCTGTTCCCAGGCGCTGGGGTAATCCGGGACGGCGACGGTGATCGGCAACCAGCCGTCGGCAAACCGGCCGGTGAGGGAAAGCATCCGGGGGCTGTGCGCGCCGAGCCAGATCTCGGGATACGGTGCAACGTCCGCACCTTCGAGCGGCTCGAGCCCATAGGCGGCGTCTCGGAGTTGCCAAAACTCGCCGTCGTAATCGAAGGTGTCCGTGACCGTGCCATCCCAGGCCAGGTCGATAATCTCGAGCGCCTCTTCGAGTTTACTCACCTGGTAGGCGTAATCCATCCCATACGGTTCGGTGTTCTCACGTTCTCCGGCACCCAATACCAGCCGCGCTCGGCCGTCAGTAAAGTGGTGCAACGTGTGGAACGCCTGCGCCAGCGTGATCGGGTGCCGACGGATCGGATCAGTTGCCGCCACGCCAAGAGAGACGTCGTCAGTGACCGCAGCCGCATATCCTAGCGTCGTCAGTGTCTCGAAGAATGGATGGGGGCTCGGCTGGCGCTCGACCGTCTCGATCAGATCCGCGGTCCAGATTGCGTTCGGATACCAGCCCATGTAGTGGTCAGGCCACCAGATCGTGTCCCATCCCTTCTCGCCGATTCGCTCGACGGACCGGGCGAAGCGATCAGCGGGTGGCTGCTGGGGCCCGACGGTAGCGAACTCCACATCGCTCATGGACGGCGGTCCGCGGGCGGTATTGAAAAGATCGCCGACCTACTCGGGGACTTGAATCTCGACGTCCCACTCAGACTCCGCGGCGACGACGCGGACCTCGTCATGGCGGCGGAGTAGCCGGAAGATCTCGCGGCCGACTTCCTCGGGCGGGCGGTTCGACTTCGGTTTCGTGACGGTTTCGTAAGATTTCTCGGTCATGATTAGATCTTCTCCAGGAGATCGATCGGCTCGTAGCCTTTCACCAGGTTGCGGGCAATCGTTCGGCGCTGAATCTCGGATGGTCCCTCGCCGATCCGGCGGATCCGACCCTCGCGGTACCAGCGCTCGAGGGGAAGGTCCTTGGCGACACCCATGCCGCCGTGAATTTGGATGGCCTTATCGAGGACATCCCGGAGCATTTCGGAGGAATGCAGTTTGACCATCGAGGCTTCGTGACGGACGTCGATGTCGTTGTCGGCTTTCCATGCACAGTCGTACACCGCAAGCCGCGCGGTGTGGATGTCGACGGCGGAGTCGGCGATCATCCACCGAATCGATTGACGCTCCGAGAGCGGCTTGCCGAAGGTTTCTCGCTCCTTGGCATATTCAAGCGCCATTTCGAGGGCTTTCCGCGCGATTCCGAGGTGGGCCGCAGAATAGAGGATCCGGCTCGTCCGGACTCCTGAGGCGGCCAGTTCGAACCCCTCTCCGAGGCCACCGAACATCGCCCGGTCATGGACCCGCATGTCATCCATGACGATCTCGAAAGGATCCTTGGGACGGATCACATCAATCCGGCGATCAATGCTCCACCCCTCGGTGTCCGTGTCCACCATGAACGCCGTAATGCCCTCGTCTTCGCCATCAACGATAGCTCGGGCAAATACGACGGCGAAGTCTGCGTACCCGGCGGAGGTGATCCAGCGCTTCTCGCCGTTTAGCACCCATTCGTCACCATCTTTGACGGCTCGGGTCCGCATATTCGATGGATCCGACCCGCCGGCTGGCTCGGTCAGGGCGAACGCACCGCTTTTCTCGCCCTCAATGGCCGGCTGAATGAATTCCTCCATGTGGTAGTCGTCGGCCGTCTCGAGATAGTACTCCGGCGAGCCGACCTCCACGCCGGGCTCGATCTCGATCCCATTGAGCCCCATATTGTACAGGCCGAGACGGTGCTGGACCAGCTCCTCGGCGACGATTACACGACCGAGGACATCAAGCCCGCCTCCGCCGTATTCCTCGGGAATACCCATCGCCCAGAGCCCTTGCTCCTTGGCCTTCTTCCGCAGTTTTGCTTCCTGTTCCTTCGGGAGATGTGTTGCCTCGGGATCGAGATCGTCGATCAAGGGCTGCATCTCGTTTTCGCGAAACTCCCGGACGGTCTGGCGGATCATCCGGTGTTCCTCAGAGAGCCCGAACTCCATGCGCAGCCCCGAGGTACTCGGTTGCCAAAAACCCACCCATTCCCCCGGCTCAGCGGTATCCGAACCTCTTTGAAACCGGGCTCTGTGGCTCCGCGTATGTCGGACGAGGTCCTTCCCGAGACGGACAAAGTGCTGTATGAGGTCGACGACCACGTCGCTACGGTGACACTGAACCGACCGGATAAGTTGAACGCGATGGACCCCGAAACCTATGCCGCGCTTTCGGATGCCTGGATACGGATTCGGGATGACGCTGACGTCTGGGTTGCCATCGTAACCGGCGCCGGAGACCGCGCCTTTACCGCCGGTGCCGATCTCGAGGAGACAATTACCCCCGGTGAGCTCGGCTGGGACGACTTCTGGCGGACCCAGGACGAGATGATCCTCAACAACGGGCTCGAGGTTTGGAAGCCAATCATCGCAGCTGTCGACGGTTACTGCCTGGCTGGCGGCATGACGATGCTGCTCGCGACGGACATCCGGGTGGCGGGTGCGGATGCGCAGTTCGGGCTGTCCGAGGTGAAACGGGGCATCCTCCCCGGCAATGGTGGCACCCAACGAACGATCCGTCAGTTACCGTATCCGATCGCTATGGAGATGCTTCTCACCGGCGACCATGTCTCAGCGGATGAAGCCCACAGGTGGGGCCTTGTCAACGAGGTCGTCGAGGCTGGCGAGTCGATGGAGACTGCTCGAGAGTACGCGGATCGCCTCGTTTCGAGCGCCCCGCTCGCCGTCCAGGCGATCAAGGAACTCGCGGTTCGTGGCCGGAATATGTCCCTCCCAGATGGAATCCGCCTTGAGGAGTCCTTCTCACGACATCTCTTCGAGACCGATGATGCGGTCGAGGGTGTCGAAGCCTTCCGCGAGGATCGCGAGCCCGAATGGCAGGCCAAGTAGATCGATAAGCCAGCGGCTACGGCCATGATGTGGCGGTTGCTCCAGAGTCGCCAGCAGAGAAATTATACCGGGTTGGCGCCGCTAACGGCGAGAGTTCTATCTGGACACTCTTCACGTGGAGTTGTCAGCGGATATCTCGCAAAATTGCGGGGACACTGGTTGTCATGCACTTCGTCCCGATCCCTCGTTTCCGGTTTCCTACCCGAGTAATCCCTCGTTTTTGAGGACACGGAGCGACGTCTCCATCGCCTCACTCGTCGTCTCGACATCAGTCTCGGTATGTGCCGTCGCGGGCACGTAGGAGAGGCCCCCGCTATGCGGAAACACCCCTTCGTTCAGCATTGACATGTTGAACGGCTTTTTCGCGTCATCAGCATGAAGCGATTGCTTGCGCTCGTAATCCTCGAAAGAGGCGGGACCAGTCTCGAAAAGTCGGCGGTCGTCACCAGTCGGCCGTTCCGTAAGAAGATGCACGCTTACCCTGGTTGGATCCTCGGGAGGTACGCCCGTCGCGATCGCAGGCACACCAATATCCTCAGCATGGTCATTGAATCGCTCGATCAGTCGCGAACCGACCTCTGAAAGGTGCGAGTAGATCTCGTCACCTCGTTCGCGGATTACTCGCAACATTGCAATACCCCCGATGATCGAGAGGGGTTGTGCGTTCCATGTACCACCGACGGAGATACGTCGAAAGTTGTTCCAATAGTCGTCATCCCTGAACTCGTGGTATTGCATGAGTTCGCGGCTCCCACAGACTGCACCGACAGCGGCCCCACCACCGACGATCTTGCCGAGAACCGCAAGATCGGGCTCAACGTCGTAATATTCGTGTGCGCCGCCTGCCGCATAGCGGAATCCGGAGACGACCTCGTCCATGACGAACACGACCCCGTAGGTGCGCGTCAGTTCACGTAACCCTTCGACGTACTCGGGCTCGTAGTGGTTGTTGGAGTGGAGGATGACACAGGCCACGTTGCCCTCTGCGCAGAGATTCTCGACCGCCTCGAGATCATTGAACGGGACGAGCTCGACGTTCTCCGTGACGCTCTCGGGAATGCCGGCCACGTTGCGATGACCGAACGGAGGCCCGTTGTAAGCGTAGTTAACTTGATCGTCCTTGCCATGATATGCTCCAGCTTGCAGGATGATTTTGTCGTTGCCGGTGTGGAGTCGGGAGAGTCGAATAGCAGTCGAAATGGCTTCACTCCCTGAGCTACTGGCACGGACAAGTTCCGCACATGGGACGAGTTCTCGAATCAGCTCGGCCCACTCGATCTCGAGTTCGGTCGAGGCGCCAATATGCACGCCCCGGTCGACTTGCTCATGAAAGGCGCTTGCCACCTCATTGTCTGCATACCCAAACAATAGGGCGCCATGACCCATTACCCAGTCGACGTATTCATTCCCATCAACATCCCATTTGGTCGACCCGCTTGCCCGACTTGCATAAATCGGAAATGGCTCCATATACCGAGAGTCGTGCGTAACGCCGCTCGCAAAACTATCAGTCGCACGCTCATACAGTTGCTGTGAGCCGGGATGGCGGTCGACATAGGTCCGTTTTACGTCATCCAGCGTCGCAGAGGTTGCCATTGCTCACCGTGTAGCAGGACACCACAGATATGGGTATTGCTCAGAAACGCTCGGTAACGGAATCGGCTACGTGTTCACCGAACGGAAGTGAGGAGGTCAGCCCTGGCGAGACGGCATTCAAGACGTGCGTGGATCGCTCACCATGCTCAAATAGTGGCTCCATCACGAGATTGCCGTCCTCATGAACCATCTGCGCACGGATGCCCGCGTAGCTTTTGTTGAAATCATCGACCCCCACATCTGGCACCAGCTCACGGGCAGCGTCGACAAATGCGGATTTGCGGTAGGACTTGTTCAACTCAGAAAGCGCGACTTTGACCATGGTCGGCGAGGCGACCAGCTTCCAGAACCCGCCGTAACCGAGCGTATCGGCAAGCTCACGGATGTCGACCTGGGTATTCCGATAGGCTTCTCGTCCGAAGGCGAGTACCGCGTTCGGTCCGATAATCACTTTGTCATCAGTCCGGCGAGTGTAGTGCACGCCCAGGAACGGCAGGTCCGGATCGGGTGTCGGGTAGATCATCGTGCGGCAGAGATGACGTTTTTCAGGCACAAGTTCGTAATATTCGCCACGGAACGGCACGATTCGGTATTCCTCACCCACGCCTAGTTGGTGGGCGAGATCGTCGGCGTAGAGTCCGGCTGCGTTGACAAGGTATGAAGCCGACAGCTCCCCATTTGATGTGTCAATATGAACAGAGTCACCAAGCCGTGTGACATCGTCGACGCGGTAACCAGTAAAGAAGTCAACACCGGCGTCAGTTGCGTCGCGGGCGAGCTGATAGACGTATTGCTGGGAATCAACGGACGCAGCTTCTGGACAGTACAGTGCGGCCTCGCCTGCTGCGTGGGGCTCGTGTTCGTTGATGGCGGCTCGATCCTCTAGAATCTGCGTCTCGACACCATTCTCGTCGGCGCGGGCCTGAATTTCGTCGAGTCGCTGAACTTCTTCGTGATCAGTCGCGACCACGACGACGCCGAACTCTTCGAGTGGAATCCCGTTGTCGTGGCAGTACTCCTTCATACGTCGGGTTCCCTCCGTTGCGAACCGAGCTTTGAGGGAACCTGGTGGATAATTGAAGCCGGGGTGAAGCACTCCGGAATTACGGCCGCTCTGATGCTCCGCGAGATGGTGTTCCTTCTCCAACACGCACACAGTGAGCTCGGTCGCAGTGGCAAGGTGATACGCAACGGAGCAGCCCACACAACCCCCGCCGACGACCGCAACATCGTAGTCGACCATGTCAGGCCATCCGACCCGGCGGAAATGACGGTTGTGGTCCGGCGGCACCGCTGCGAGGTGTCGTTCGGAGGAGATCTCATCGCGTAAGCTCTTAGGTGTCCCCTCTGCAGGACCGACCATGCCAGTGTACGACGTGGTCGTCGTGGGCCACGGGATCGCCGGACTCAGTGCCGGAATCGCCGCCGCCGAGGCCGGTGCCGACACCGCTATTCTTGAAAAAAGCCCCCGCGATGAACGTGGTGGGCACTCCCGCTTTGCCGGCGCGACGATGCGATTTCCGATGGAGAACCCGGACGAAATCCGCGACCGGCTCGACATGGATGCCGCGCCGGACCGGTACCCGGAAGCAGACTTTCGGGAAGACCTCCGCCGTGTCACCCGCGATCAGGTGGAGCCCGCCCTGCTCGACGTGTTCGCGACAGAAGCCTATGATGCGATACAGTGGCTTCACGACCATGGCGTCGACTTTCAAGTCCACCATCAGGTCGGAGAACGCGACGAGGTAAACCCCCTGAAAAGTGAGGGTCGCGGCGAGCGTCTGCAAGCTGTCGGCGAAGGCGAAGCGGTTGTCGAGGCGCTATCGGCGGCAGCCGCGGACGCGGGGGTCGACTTGGAGTATGAACGAGAGGTCCGTGAAATTCTGACCGCAAACAAGGGCGTCACCGGCGTCCGAACCGCAGCCCCGGAGGGCGAAATCGACTATGACGCCGGGGCTGTGGTACTTGCCGCTGGGTCGTATGTCTCAAATCCCGAAAAGCGGACCCGGTATTTTGGTCGGCGCGGCGACCAGTTGACCGTCCGCGGGAGCAAGCACAATCGCGGTACGGCACTCGATGCGGCGGTCGAGGCTGGCGCCAGAGCCGATGGCCAATGGGGCGGGGCTCATATCGTTCTTCTTGATGCGAATGCTCCCGACATCGAGGGGGGCCGAACGCGGATCAATGGGTACCAGTACGGACTCATTCTCAATGAGAACGGTGAACGGTTCGTCGACGAAGGCGAGGATGTCCTCGCGAAAACCTACGCCAAGTTCGGCGAACGGGCCTACGAGCAGCCCGGTCAATGCGCCTTCGTCATCTATGATTCGAGCGTCGCGCAACACGTGAACAGCCAGATGGACTCAGAACCCATCCACGCGGAGACCCTGGAGGGCCTTCTCACGACGGTTGATCTCGATGGGTTGCAGATCAGAAACGTTGAGAAGGCACTCGAGACCATCA
>JBDGPQ010000194.1:0-27187 GCA_042219595.1 Haloarculaceae archaeon | reverse complement strand
GGATACACATGTCATCACGCGGTCGGGTTTCTGGAGGCGCATCACGACAGTGGTTCGGTATGATCGAGTCCAGACCGTGCATTCCTCCCAGACGATATTCCAGCGCCGCCGAGCACTGGCCTCGGTCCTTGTCGACACGGCCGGCAGTGGTGGTTTCGCCGGTGGAGACGCTGTGGCGCTCGATCTCGATGCAGCCACCGCAGATCAACTCCGGGAGGCCGTCGCTGAGCGTCTCCAATCCGCACTCAGTCGGCAGGAGTCCGGGCTCCGCCCGTCACGGCGGTAAAGTTCGTCACTGCATCATCCGGCCCAGCGACAACGAGATCATCGCTCTCGGCAAGCCGGAAATCCGGCCCCAGTTCTGTCTCGAGATCCCCATCGCGTTCGACACCGACAACCGTGACTCCGGTGCGTGCTCTGATATCGGCTTCTTCGAGTGTCCGTCCGGCGAAGGGCCCAGCGGGAGCTCGAACGACCGCGATCTGCTGATCATAGGAAAGCATCTCCTCGCCGAGGATGATCGAAGCTAACATCCGGCCGCTGATTGTCGACAGTGCCAGCACGTAATCCCCACCGGCCCGGTAGAGTTTTCGGACGCTTCCTTTGGCGTTTGCTCGAACGATGACTTCGACGTCTGGATCGAGCTGGCGGATGGCGAGGGTCGCAAACACGGCGTCGGTGTCGGTTGATAGAGCGAGTACGACGATGCTGGCCTTTTCGAGTCCCGCTTCGAGAAGCGTGGATTGCTCGGTAACGTCGCCAACCACGTCCACTCCTGGACCGTCATTGCGGTCAACAGTGTAACATTCGTACCCCGCTTCCCGAACGGCACCGGCGACGGTCGTTCCAACTTCGCCCATGCCACACACAAGTACAGGGCCACTCTCGAGAGCGCGCTCATCCGTCATTGTCATCGTCTTGAGCTCTTCGAGTTGGCGTTCCTCGCCGGCGACCAGTAGCACCGTCCGTTCGTCGATTACATCGTCGGGCGATGGTGGGCTGACGAATTCGCCACGGAACCACGCACCGACGACCTCCACCCCAGTCCGTTCGCGGATGCCGCTCTCGGCGATCGTCCGGCCTACCAGTTCACAATTCGCTTGGACAGGCAGTTCAACGATTTCGAGCTCCTCTCCGACTTCTACGGCATCCCCGAGACCGAATTCCAATGACGTTGTGGCGACATTCGCGAGACTTTGCCCGATGAGGGTCCGTGGGGAGAAAACATGGTCGGCGCCTGCATACCTGTGATACTCAGCGACCTCAGGCTCCTCAACGAAAGTGATCACCAGGGGACCGTCCTGCTCGCTATCGTCGGCAGCCAGTGCGATCGATGCGTTTGCTTCATCATCAACATCAGCAACGACCGCTCGCGCTGCCGCGATATTTGCCGCCTCGAGCGTCTCACGGGTCTCGGGATCCCCGCTGATCACGGTCCATCCAGCCTCATGAAGCTCCACCGCTAGATCACGATCCGGCGTCACCACCACTGCCTCCATGTCCACCAACTCGAGTTCGTCGAGTAACGTCCGCGTCCGGTCTGTGAGCGAGCAGACTACGACATGGTCTTCGGTTGTCACAGTGGTTGGTAGCGTCGTCGAAAACGTCTCTTCGAGCCAGGGAGAGACGAACAGCGGCAACGCCATGAAGATGAAAAACACGGCCGTGAGCTGCATCGCGACCATGAGCCCAATGGTCAGTGGTTGGGTCCACGCTCCTGCATCAGTTCCGAACCCGAGTGTTGTGAACGTCTCAACGACAACGAGTAATGATTTGAGCAGCGTTCTTGGCTCGCCCTCGACAAACCGCATTACCCCGGCGTAGGCGAGCGTATAGGCCGTGACGATGCCGATGAACACGCCGGCATATGCGAGAAACCGGCGCTGTCGGCGGTCCATATAGCTCCGACAATGGACGCCCCCCAATAAACGGTGAGGAACCGTACTCGACTATTCAGTTGGGACGAGCCGATGAATCGCTCCGGTCTCTCCTCGAACCCCACCTTCGCGTGTGGTGGCGATGAGAAGTTCGTCGTCGGCGTCTTCACTGATCGTCAGCAGCAGTGGCCCGGCATCGCCGGACACCGGCAGCACTCCAGTCGGCCAGAGTCCCTCATCCTGCTCCGCCGCAACGAACAACCGATCCCCGGCTTGCCAGTCGCCGAAGACGTACTGCCCACTGAGTGCCGGAATCGCGGCGCCCTGGTAGAACCGGCCTCCGATGATGGCGATGCCACTCACAGGTGCGTCACCGTGGCCATACTGGATTACCGGTGGCCGCAGTCGATCGCCGTCCGGCGTGGTCGTAGGGCACTCACTGGCACCAAAACAGTCGGTTCCCTCTCGGACGTTCCAACCGTAATTTCCACCTTTTTCGATCACGTTGACCTCCTCATACCGATTCTGGCCAACATCGGCGGCGAGACACCGACCAGATGGGTCGAACGAGAGTCGCCACGGGTTTCGTAGGCCCCAGGCGAAGTGCTCATCCCGGCCTGATCGTCCGACTAATGGATTATCCTCTGGCACCTCGTATGGCCGATTGCTAGAAGTGCCGTCGACGTCGATCCGTAGGATTGACCCGAGCAGATTTTCGGTGATATCCTGGCCGTTCCCCCCACCGACGGCCGTGTACCAATCCTCAACATGCCCGGCACCCTGGTCACCGGCCGCGCCGCCATCGCCGACGGGAACGTAGAGCAAGTCATCGGGCCCAAAGACCAAATCACCGGCATTGTGATTGGGTTGCGGTTCGGGAATCTCGAGCAGGATTTGCTCGCTATCGAGGTGGATGTCGCCACTCCCCGGCTCCATCGTGAATTCGGACAGTACAAAGGTGTGCGAGTAGCCGTCGGGCGTATCCGGACGTGGGGGCGCGGAGTATCTGACGAAGAGCCGTTCGTTATCGGTCGGATGGATCGCTATGCCGAGCAAACCTTGCTCAGTATAGCCACTCACCGACACGATCTGCTCACGCAAGTCGAGGACTGTTTGTGTTTCCCCGGCTTCTATGAGATGAATTAACCCTGGTTGATCAGCAATGAGATATCGGCCCGGCTCGAGCACAACGATATCGACTGGTGAGGTAAATCCGGTCGCGATTGGTTCCGCACCGAGCTCTACCGATGGCGGTGATCCATCCACGGCGTCCGTTGGCGTGTCGGTGATTGCAGGGGTATCCGATCCGGCTGCTGGTCCGTCCGAACATCCGGCGAGGCTAACGAATGCGGCACCCACGCCGGCGACATACTGCCGTCTCGACAACCGCGGCATATCGGCCGGTCGGCAGCGGCTGGCGGTAAACCCTTGGGTTCGGGCTCCGAGACCGGCGTATGGACATCGAACCGATGACCCGATTTCCCGTGCCGGATTCTGAAGACCTCCCGGAAGACGTTCGGGAGCGCCTCGCAGCCGAAACCGAGGACGCCGGCTTTACGCCGAACGTGATGTCGGCATTTACATACAAACCGTCGCACTTCCGGGCCTTTTTCGAATACCACGACGCCCTCGTCGAAGACTCGGCACTTGCGCGTGAGGAGGTCGAAATGATCGTAGTCGCTGTCAGCGGCGCAAACGATTGCCTGTATTGTGTCGTTGCCCACGGCGCACTCCTTCGTGTCTACGCTGGCGACCCACATTTAGCTGAGCAACTTGCTACCGACCCCAGCACTGCTGACATCTCCGCAGCTCATCGAGCGATGTGCGAGTTTGCAGTGAAGCTCACTGAGGATCCTGCCTCTATCGACGAGAGCGACTTTGACCTGCTCCGTGATCACGGTTTCTCCGACGAAGCGATCTGGGACATCGGCAGTGTCGCATCGGTATTCAACCTCTCGAATCGGATGGCGCATCTGGCAGATATCCGGCCAAACGCCGAGTTCTACGACATCGGCCGCTGAGATCGAGCGGCGTCACTGCCCTGACACACCAAGTTATCCCGATCACAACCGGTTTGGATAGCAGAACCGTCCGTTCGCGTTTAGCCGTTCAAACTCTCCCAAAATTATTCGATTATTTATATATGTCATACGTGGGTACCGTATGGCGATATCGGGATCGATAATTCGAAAATCAGAGACAAACGGGGACCGGGTATGGCAAGTGGGCACGACCGGGCGCAGCGTCCCGGCTGGTGCGATCGCATTATAGACAATGGCATCCGATTCCCGTACCGTCGGTTGGCCGGACTCAGATGCCCCTTGGCTGGAGCAACCACAGGCCAGGTACCGACGATTACGCACATTCCGGGACGTTCTGGTCTTTAGTGGTGCATACATCGCCATCATTGCGGCCCTTGAGGTCGTGCTCGCGATGCTCGTGCTCGATGTGGTTGCTAGCCTCGCTCCGGTTGCCGTTGGCTGTATCACATTCACGATTTATGCAAACGATCGGTTGGTCGATGCGGACGTCGACGCGATCTCAAATCCTCGACGAACGGCATTTGTCGAGCGCTATAGGCGACCGTTGTCAGCTGCAGCGGCGGTCTCATATGGGATTGCCCTCACGATCGCGGTGGCTAATGGACCGCTGTCGACGATCCTTGCTTTGTTCCCAGCCGCTGTGTGGGTACTGTATGCAGTGAACCTCGCTCCAGGGCGCCTTGGGGCGATCACGCGGTTGAAGGAAGTATTTCTCGTCAACTCGAGCTTGGTCGCAGTCGCTTGGGGGGTCACGGTGGTGATGTTCCCGATCGCCTTCACAGGCGCTCCGATCGGCCCCACGGCATGGGTGCTGATTGGATACTTCGCCGCGGGGACGTTTATCGGCGCCGAAATCTCGAACACAAGGGATGTGGCGACCGACGAAGACGCGAGCGTAACAACATTGCCGGCGCGATTCGGCCAACGAACGACGAAGCTCGTCTTGTATGTGGTTGCGGTGGGAGGCCTCCTGTGGCTCCTGGCAGCAGTCTTGGTTGAAGCGCTCGGACTACTATCAGCGGTCGCACTGGCGGCTGGCCTTGTCGCGATGACAGGCGTCGTCGCCGGTCTCGATCGCGACGTCGACATCGGGCTGCTGGCGATTCTTGGTGAGTGTGCCCGCCTCCCGTCACTCGCACTGTTGGTCGCTGCCCTCGTATTCTTCTGAGGCGGCGGGATCGATCATTTCGTCCGCCACACGTCTGACGAAAATCTAACTACCTGGATGCGGTTTTGACGGTTTGTATGCCAGAGCCAGCGACGCTGGCGGTCTGCAATCAAAAGGGAGGTGTTGGCAAGACCGCCGTGGCAATCAACGTCGCTGGGGCGCTCAATGCCAGGGGCGCGGACGTGCTCTTCGTCGATCTTGACCCACAGGGAAACGCGACGGAAAACCTCGGTCTTCGCGAGTGCTACGATGCCCGCCCACCATCACTCTTCGACGTCCTCAGCAACCCAAAGCAACGCGATAGCATCGGCGACCTGATCGAACACCACGCAGAGGTCGATCTGATCCCGTCGAATATCGATATGACGGCCATCGAACCCGAACTCACTCTGGCTCGGCGCTCAGGACAACAACTAGCCCTCGCCCTCGAGACTGTTCCTCACGATTATGATTTCACGATCATAGACTGTCCGCCGTTTCTTGGCCATTTGATGGATAATGCACTGTACGCTGCACGAAATACCCTCATCCCGGCACTTGCCGAGCCCACGAGCAAACGTGCTTTCGAACTCCTCTTTGATCACATTGCGGCACTACAGCGGGACTACGGGATCCGCATTCGGGAACGAGGCGTCGTTATCAATCGCATCGACGTGCGGAAATCCCAAGCCAAAGACATGATCCGCTGGATCGAGGACGCCTTCGATGATACACCGGTTTGGAAGATCCGCGAGCGAGCCGCGATCCAGCGATCCTTCGAGGCTGGCGCATCGATCTTCGAGGCCGAACGGGACTGTGACCAAATCCCGGTATTTGAGCAAATCGCCGCTGGCCTTGAGCAGCAGTTTCGCCACGAGGAGGTGTCGGTGTGACCGACGATCGGTCGGAACGCCTCCGGCGACGACGAAAGCGGGCTGCCGAAGGCAGGCCATCGGAGGATCCACCCTCTCGGGCGACCGACACCGAGCGAGAGGAGTCGGGGTCGGTGAAGGATCGTCAAACCGGGACGTACATGTATTTGCCAGAGGCACAAGTCAAGGATCTCCGACGCGTCTACAATATTCTCAAAGCGGAGTACGAGTACGAGTATGACGCCGCATTCGAGAAAAATCGCCACTTCTACCCGCTCGTCGTCCGGTACGGACTGGACCGGCTAGAAGACATGGACGCCACAGAAGTACGGGATCGGCTCAACGACCTGCCATGACACTCTGCTCACCTGACGCATGACGGATCTCACGCCGATGGCAGTGCTGCTACTCGGGAGCATTGCGATTGGCGCCGCTGGAGCGCTCCTTGCCTGGCGGGAGCGGCCCGAGCCCGGCGCTGTTCCGTTGGCAATAATGCTCGCCGCCCAGTGTTGGTGGTCCGCGACGTTGTTTTTCCGTATACAGGCACTCGATCTCGGGGCGAAGATTTTCTGGCTCAATATTTCCTGGGTCGGCGTGCCACTCATCCCGGTCGGGTGGCTCTTCTTTGCGCTTGAATACTCCGGATATAGCCAATACGTTCGCCCTCGCTACATCGCCGGCGCACTCGTCATACCGATCGTGACCGCCATCCTGGCTCTCACGAACGAGGCTCATACGCTACTGCATGTCTCGATCGAACTCGTACAGGTTGGAGACCATGTTGAGCTTGTCCGCACGCCTGGGCCGTGGTTCTGGGTAGCCGCCGGATATACCTATCTGCTTGGCGCTCTAGGCGCGATTCCTCTGTTCCGGTTCGTCACCAGCGATGTCCGCCCATTTCGCGGCCAGTCGGTAGCGATCCTTGTGGGCCTCGCCGCCCCGTGGGCGACCAACATTTTGTTTTTGGCGGGGCTACTACCGACCGGTTCGATCGACCCGACGCCAGTGGCCTTCTCCATCTCCGGTGTAGCCTACCTCGGTGCATTGACTCGATTTCAGCTCTTTGGCACCAGCCCGACTCCGATTCGGCCGGCTCGGCAATCTACTTTCGAACGGACGCGGGATGGTATTATTGTCCTGGATAGTGATCAACACGTCGTCGATTTGAACCAGCGGGCCGGTCGCATATTGGACATCCCGCCGGAGGAATTACTCGGCAGACCGCTCGATACGGCCATCCCACAACTCGACATCGGGATGAACGGACCAGAGCCGTTGGGCCGGACGGTCTATCGTCCAACGGACTCCAATCGAGCGTATGATATCACCCGGAGCCGTGTGGATGACGTCCACGGCCGGGCTGTAGGTCAGCTCGTGACGTTGCACGATATCAGCGACTACCTTCGCCAACAGCAGCGTCTCGAGGTCGTTAACCGAGTGTACCGGCACAATATCCGCTCAACGGTCCAAGTAATTCTTGGGACGGCTGAGCAACTGGAGGCCGCTGGGGAAGCTCCTGGGACCGTCAAACAGAAAGCACTCGAAATTACCGACTATACCGATAAAATCCGAAATATTCTCGAAGTGTTCGAGCGCGGCAGAACCGGCGCAGAGACTGCTCAGCTAGCATCCATGCTCGAACACACTGTTGAGTCGATTCGCTCCGAGTATCCAGAGGTCGAGGTGACCGCCAGTATCGAGACGGGCGACGTTGAGGCGAACACGATAATCGGTGATGTCGTCAGACACGTCCTCGAGAATGCCGCTGAGCACAACGACAGCGACGATCCCTCTGTGCAACTTGAAGCAAGCGCGGCGGATGGCCAGGCCAAAATCGTCGTCACCGACAACGGGCCGGGCATCCCCGAAGATGAACTGGCACTACTTCGAGAGGGCACCGAGACGCCACTCCATCACGGGAGTGGGGTTGGTTTGGCAATCATACTCTGGGGGACCGAGATCATCGGCGGCGAGATATCGTTCAGTGAAAACGATCCGAAAGGCACCGTCGTCCGCCTGGATGTCCCGATCGATTAATCGAGGCCGAAGACCGACAGAGCTGTCTCGCCCATCAGGCCCCGGAGTGCCCCATCATCCAATTGGCTCCGTGCGGGCTCGAAGACCTCCTGCGGCGGGTCGAAATCCGGGTGTGGATGATCGGAGGAAAACAGTACTGTATCGCTGGCGCCGGCGATTTCGAGCATCCAGCCCATGTGTTGTGGGGTCTCCGTGTGTCCAAGCGGCTGGGTCGTGACGTGGAACTGATCGCGGATGATCTGACTCGGTCGCCGCGTCAGCATCGGGAAATCGTCGCTATTCTGGAGATAGTGGTCATCGAGCCGCCACATCAGCCACGGCAGCCATTCGAAGCCTGGCTCTTGGTGCACCCACTGGAGATCCGGGAACCGTTCGGGGACGCCGTTACACACCAGTGAGTTGAGGTGCCAGATCGCCTCCGCAGGAAAGATAAATGCATGGCTCTCGGAGAAGGTTTCCGCCCATCGGCGCTGCACCGGGAACGACAGCGCGCCTTGTGACTCATGAGTATGCATACAGATCGGTAGCCCATGATCTTCTGCGGCCTCGTAAATCGGCTCGTACTGCCGGTGCCCCGCGGGCGGGACGAGCCCGGCGGCCGGAAGTTGAACGGCGACGACACCGTCTTCGTCGGCGCGTCGGTCGATCTCCTCAGCGGCGAGATCCGGCCGTTGATTCGCGACAAGAATCGATCCATGGAAGCGCTCATCGACACCCAGCCAGTTATCCACCAACCAGTCGTTGTAAGCCGTGGCGTAGGAAACGGCAGTTGGATCATGATTGATTGTCGCGATCCCCCCACCGGCAGTTCCCCCAGCGGGTGTGAGAATTGCCGCCGAGATTCCGAACTCGTCCATGTACTCGGCCTTGCCATCCGGTTGGTATCCACGGTTCGTCACCGGATCTGTCCCGTCAGCGACATTGTCGCTATCGTTCGGGAAGGCAGCGCTCGCGCGCGTGTGCGTAAAAATCTCTGAGCCGATCTGTCCCGCCTTCTCAATCATCCGCCGGGCCCCGTCCGTTGGCTCCATATACTCGAGGAGATCCTCAGGTGTCGGCTTGAGGTGCGAATCCGCATCGACGATCGTCAAATCTTCGAGTGTTAGAG
The DNA here is from genome assembly GCA_042219595.1 of Haloarculaceae archaeon. Classification (GTDB taxonomy): domain Archaea; phylum Halobacteriota; class Halobacteria; order Halobacteriales; family Haloarculaceae; genus CAYLJD01. The sequence goes on along the minus strand of JBDGPQ010000194.1, from coordinate 18,104 downwards.
CCCGCTCGGCGTCGGCACTCGCCATACCGAGGGGATGGCATCGCGATACATAAACGCTCCCGTGGACACGATGCAGCTCTCCCATCCTCCGAAGGGTATCAGTTCTGATCCCGAAGTTCCCGAGTCTGGCCCTCGTCGACTTCGAGCTCGTCATCGGAGCTGACTACTGCAACGCCATACTTCTCGCGCGCCTGGTGTATGGACACATAACCTCGCTTAACGTCCGCGAGAACCCGTTCCGTGTCACGCTGGCTCGGCGGGCCGTGGCCGCCGCCGCCAGGCGTCTTCGCTGTGATTTCGTCCCCGCTCGACAGTGCAAGGCCTTGGACCTTTGTTCGGAGCGGCAGCTCGTAGTCCTCTCCATCGATGACGAACTGATACCGGCTTCCCGCCGCATTGCCTCCACCAGCGACGCCTGCTGGTGTGTGATCTCCTCGATCTCCAACGAGAGAGAAACTGGCCCCATCCGCAGTGACTTCGATGCCGTAGGAGGTTCCCAGGCCTCCGCGGTTGCGGCCCGGCCCGCCCGAGTCCTCTCTAAGGCTGTGATGTTGGAACCGGAGTGGATAGAGCGTTTCGAGCACTTCGATCGTAGGTGCCTGTGCACGTGCATAGGGTGGAGTACAATGGTTCAGACCGTCCTCGGATGCGGAGGCTCCGTATCCTCCGGCGACGGGAAATGCCATGACGTAATCCTCGCCATCCGCCGTGCCGCTGAGGGTGAACGCTCCAGACGTCGAGAATGCTTGGCCGGGGACTTGCTCCGGGACGGCCTTTCCGAGGGCGCCGAACACTGTGTCGAGCACGCGTTGAGACGTCTCTGTGTAACCGATGGTGGGACGCGGGGGTCTGGCGTCGAGGAAACACTCCTCGGGTACCGTAACCGTCAGCGGTTCGAAACAGCCGGCATTCGTCGGGATATCCGGATAGAGGTGCTTGAATGCAATATGGCACGCACTCACTGTACACGAACGCGGAATGTTGAGCGGACCGGTGCATGGCGGTGCGCTACCCGCGAAATCCATGTGCACGTCCGAACCATCGACGGTCATTTCGAGTTCGATCCGTAGGGGGCGGTCCTCGATTCCATCGTTGTCCATGAAGTCGACGTAATCGTAGGCGCCATCCGGAATCTCAGCCAGGTGGGCGCGCATTTGTCGCTCGGAACGATCCTCGATGTCATCGACAGCCGCCTGGACTGTTTCAAGGCCGTACTCAGTCACAAATTCGCTGAGTCGCTCCTCACCAACTGAGAGTGCATTCAGTTGAGCCTTGAAGTCGCCCTCGATATCACCTGGTCGACGGACGTTCGTGAAAATCAGTTCGAGGAGATCATCGTTTCGTTCACCCCCCGCCTCGAGTTTTAGCGGGGGGATCCGAACCCCTTCCTGATAGATATCGGTCGTCTCCCCTGAGAACCCGCCGGGAACGGACCCACCAATATCCGTCCAGTGACCCGTTGTGGCAATGAAGGTCAGAAACTCGCCATCGTGGAAGTATGGCTTGATGAGCTTGATGTCCATCAGATGCGTCCCGCCGATATACGGATCGTTTGTGATGAAGACGTCACCAGGACAGATGTCTCCCTCAAATGCGGTTGCGACGGCATCGACGGTATACTCCATATTGCCAGTAAAAATCGGAAGGCCGAGGTCTCCCTGAACGATCGTCCGGCCATCCGCACGGAAGAGGCCATTCGTCATGTCGTTTGCTTCAGCGATGATTGGGGAGAAGGCCGACCGCACGAGGGCGGTGTCCATTTCGGAGACGATTTGTTCGAATCGGCCACGGACAACCGAGAGCGTGACCGGATCGATGTCTGTCATGCTTCCGCCTCCAAGACCGCATTCCCGTACTCGTCAATCTCACAGCTCAATCCGGGATTAACAACGGTGGTCGCATCATCCTGAGCGATGATCGCGGGGCCTTCAAACCTCGTTCCCGTGGGCAGCGACTCGCGATCGTAAATCGGTGTATCGCGCCACTCGTCGTCAAAATGCACAGACCGCTCTGCAATACGCGCATCCGATAGGGTGCCAGCCTGACGAACGAACCGGTGCATGTCCGGCGGCTCTCGATGGCCGATAACGGTCACCTGGATATTGTCGATCCGGATTGGTGCATCGACCGCCTCCGAATAGTGTTCGAGATATGTTTCACGGAATCGCTCCCGGATCGCCGGCCGGTCCGGTTTGGCAGAGTTCAGCGGAACCGTTACGGTATGTGACTGCCCGGCATATTTCATGTCCGAGTGATACTGCACTCCGACCTCCTCGACACCAGATTCTCCCGCAAGTAGTTCCCGTCCTTCGGCCTCGAGGTCGTCGATCCAGGAGTGATACGCCCCGAGATCCAGTTCCTCGAGTTCATCATTCACACTGCGAACGAGATCGTGTCGGCTGTCCGCAATAACGCACCCGAGTGCGGAGAGGATGCCCGGATAATAGGGGACGATTGCCCGCGGAATGTGGCTTGCGGAAAGCAGCTCGCCAGCATGCAATGGACCAGCCCCGCCGAATGCGACGATCGTGAATTCGCGGGGGTCGTGACCGCGACCGACTGAGAGCTCTCGCAGCTGACCAACCATCTTGTCGACACCGACGTCGATGACGGCCCGCGCTGCCTCGTCGACGCCGAGATCCAGGGGCGACGCGATGTCTGTTGCGATCGCGTCGTGAGTACGTTCGACATCGAGGTCAATATCGCCGCCGATCGGGGCTGCAGGATCGATCCGTCGCAGGTGTAGGTTCGCGTCGGTTATCGTTACATCCGTTCCGCCCTTTCCATAACAGACGGGCCCAGGGTCGGCGCCTGCGCTTTCTGGCCCGGTCCGGAGAATCCCGCCCTCGTCAACGCGCGCGATGGATCCGCCTCCGGCGCCGATTGTGGAAATCTCGATCATCGGGAGTCGAACTGGAACCTGAAAATCCAGTTCCATGGCCTGTGTCATCAGCGGATCACCATCAGGGAGGATCGCAACGTCGAAGCTGGTACCGCCCATATCACAGGAGATAACATTGGTATTGCCGGTGAGTTCTGCGACATGCGCCGCCGCTGTCGCACCACCAGCAGGCCCGGAAAGCAGCGTTCTCGCTGCCCGATCACGTGTCACACTCGCCGAGGCAAGGCCGCCATTAGACTGCATAATGAGCATCTCCCGGTCAATGTCGACTTCCGCGAGCCGGTCTTCGAGCCGGTCTAGGTATGAGGCAATGACTGGCCGGGTATAGCCTTCCACGGTGGTCGTGCTTGCGCGGGGGAACTCGCGAAATTCCGGGAGCACCTCGGACGAAGCGACCACGTTATCGTTCGGCCATACTTCCTCAAGGATCCGCGATGCAGCTCGTTCGTGTTTCGGATTGGCATACGCGTGGAGGAAGCTGATCACGACCGTCTCCGCGCCAGCGCTTTTGAGTTCCGCGGCCGCGTCCCGAACGTCGGCCTCATCCAGTGGGGTGATCACCGTCCCATCGGGGCCGATCCGCTCCTCGACGCCTATAGCACGCTCCCGCGGGATCAGCGGTTCATACGTGCCACCGAGCCCCCAGAGGTTGGGGCGATCCCGTCGTCCGAGTTCTAAGACATCAGCGAAGCCCGCGGTCGCCAGCAGCCCACAGGGTGACCCTTTCCGTTCGAGCACGGCGTTCGTCGCAACGGTAGTTCCATGTACGAGCCGACTGATGCCGGCCGCGTCTAACTCGAGGGCGTCCACACCGTCTCGGAGGCCGATCGATGGGTCCGCCGGCGTCGACGCAACCTTCTCGACGACGAGATCCCCTTTATCGGGGTCGAATGCAACTAGATCGGTAAACGTCCCGCCGATGTCGATCCCGGCATGATACATGCCCTGCGACGAACGGCCGGCCGGTCATAAATGGTGGTGGGCGTCAGAAGTTTGAGGCGGCAGATATATGAATTAGACTACTCTAAACCAGCCATGCTCAGTGCGAAGATGGAGGACTATCTCAAGGTTATCTACGAACTCCAGCGCGAGGCCGACGGGCCGGTGACGACATCGGCCGTCGCCGATGCCCTCGACGTCACAGCGCCCACGGCAACGAGCGCGATCGAGACTCTGGCAGAAGGTGGCTTCGTTGATCGCGAAAAATACCGCGGCGCCACATTGACTCCCCAGGGCGAAACGGTTGCGCTCGAAATCGTCCGTCACCATCGTCTACTAGAGACCTATCTCGCGGAGCATCTCGGGTACGACTGGTCGGAGGTCCATGACGAAGCAGATCGGTTGGAACACCACATTAGCGAGGATTTCGAAGCACGCGTCGCCGAGGCGCTCGACGATCCGGAAGTCGATCCGCATGGCGATCCCATTCCGCGCACCTCGCTCGAACCCGTCGACGAGCCGGTTGGACAAAGCCTTGCGAGCCAGGAACCTGGTGATGAATTCGTCGTCGGCCAGGTCCGCGACCGGGATCCAGAGGAACTGGCGTATCTCGAGGAAATCGGGGTCACTCCAGGGACACGGCTCAAGCTGATGGAGGTGGCTCCGATCGAATTGTTGACCGTCAAGGTGGCGGGCGATGAGACCGTTTCGCTCCCCAAATCGGTTGCCGAATCCATTCGCGTCCGCCCTGTACAAGAATCGGCGATGGAGGGGGTGCACTGAGATGCCTCAGGACCGACATCAGGCGCTCCAGCTGACTCGGGATCTATCCGAACGCTTGACTACTGCCATCGCAGAGGATGCGGCAGTGAGCCGTCGGGCTGTGCTTGGCGGCCTCGGGCTCGCCGGCGCGACCACCATTGGCCTCACTGGTGGCGGACGAGCACACAGCGATCACGGTGGGTCCAGTACCCACGGCAATTTCGGACCGACGGGTGAGTACAGTTCGAATCAGTTCGATCCCCACGCCTTCCTCCGTGAGTTTAATACCGGTTTCGAGACGACAGAGTCGATCCCACGACAGCGGGTCTACGAACGAGACGATGGCGAGGGCGGGACCGAGCGTGTCAGGGAATTCACGCTCGCTGCGACGCTCGAGGAGATCGAGATCGCGCCGGGTGTTACATTCCCCGCCTGGACCTACAACGGCCAAGTCCCTGGGCCAACGCTCCGTGTTACCGAGGGCGACGTTGTCAGGGTCAAATTCGTCAACGGACAACGCCATGCCCACACGATCCACCCTCATCTCAAGAATCTCAATCCCGCCATGGATGGCATCCCGCAGAATGGCCCGGGCGTGATCGACCAAGGCGACGACTTCACGTACGAATGGCAGGCACAACCTGCTGGACTCCATCTCTATCACTGCCACTCCCTCCCATTGAAAGAACACATCCATCGTGGCCTCTATGGCGCGATTATCGTCGATCCGGACCCTGACCGTGTGGAGAGGCATCCCCGGGACTACGTCAACTACCACGGTCCGATCGATCGGGATTACCGGAGTGATCTCCGTGAACGCGCAGAACTCCGCAACCACGAGGAACGGGCGGACGAGGTCGATGAGTTGGTCATGGTCATGAACGGATTCGATACGAACTTCGATGGCGACAACGAGGTCTACGCCGCGAATACCCGCGCTTTCGCATATGGTGTTGGGGAGACAAACGGCTATGGCACCGATGGTACCGACCCATACGCCAAAGAGACGATCTATCCGATCAAGATCGACCGAACCGAGCGCCAGCGCATCTACCTCTTGAACTTGGTCGAGTTCGATCCGATCAATTCGCTGCACACGCACTCCCAGTTCTTCAATTACTACGACCATGGGACGACGCTCTATCCGACCGACAAAACTGTGGACACCATCATGCAATGTCAGGCCCAGCGGGGGATCATCGAACTGGACTACGGCGACCATGAGCCCGGCTTGTACATGTTCCACGCGCACCAATCGGAGTTTGCTGAACTGGGCTGGATGAGTTTTTTCGAGGTGGTCTAAATGGCTGACGCAACCACTGAATTCGACGTGCCCGACGCGGGGCGACTCTTCCGGGCGCTTGTTCCGCTCCTGCTCCTCGGGGTCGCCATCGTGGCTCTGTTCACGCTACCGCTCTTCAGCGGCGTCCAGAGTGGCGAACCGCTCCCGGATATCACGGTGAGCCACGTCACACTCCCACACGACGAACAGTTGATTCTTCATGTAACGAACAATGGACCCGAACCGGTCACGATCTCCCAGATTCTCGTTGACGAAGCGTATTGGGACTTTACAGTCGGTGATGGCGGGCCGGGAGCAGCGACGCTAGCACCGCTCGAGAGTTCGACCATTACCATTCCGTATCACTGGACCCCCGGGTGGGATCTCCACGTTACTATCGTGCTGGCGGATGGTGCGACATTCGGTCACGACATTATCGCGCCACACCCACAGCCAGGGATTACGCCGGGCATTCTCTGGTCACTGGCGGTGATTGGCCTGTTCGTCGGCGTCATACCCATCGCACTGGGGATGCTATGGTTCCCGGCGATGCAAAATCTGTCGCGATCAGCGCTGCACGGCCTGCTGGCGCTGGCCGCTGGAGTCCTGACATTCCTCGCATTCGATGCTGGATTCGAAGCCTTCGAAGTCGCAACAGCGATTCCGGGGGCGTTCGAGGGAGAATTACTCGTTGTTACCGCCATCATCGGTACACTTCTCGTGATTCAGGCTGTGACGGCGGCCTTGCGTGAGAACGGCGAGCTCTCACCGCTCGGGTTGGCCTATCTCGTGGCCCTGGCAATTGGCCTTCACAACCTCGCCGAAGGTCTGGCTATTGGTGGGGCATTCGCCCTTGGGCGTGCCTCGCTGGGTGCCTTCCTCGTGCTAGGGTTCATGGTGCACAATGTGACCGAAGGGCCGGCCGTCGTCGCCCCCTTAGCCGAGGGACGTCGACCAAAACTCTGGCACTTTGGAGCACTGGGTGTCCTCGCCGGAGCGCCAGTGATCCTCGGTGGATGGATCGGCAGTGTCGCAACTTCGCCGACCGTCGGGGCAGTCTTCCTCGCGGCCGGCGTGGGTGCAATACTACAGGTGAATTGGGAGATCGCCGACATGATTCGAACAGATGGCCGTTTAACCGCGTTCGCTCCTGTCGTTGGCTTCCTGGTGGGTCTCGTTGTAATGTACGCCACCGACCTCCTGGTCGCCCTTTAGCCACGCTGTAGGGACGCGAGATCTTCGCGTGTGTCCACATCCTGGAGTACACCGGGGTCGCCAGTTTCGACAAGGACGCCCTGTTCGAGGAGGAGCTGGCGACCGCCGGTGTCGCCGGTGACGCTCAGAAGGGTTTCGAAGTGCCGCTCGTCGAATAGGACGGGATTACCTCTCCGGCCTTCGAAGGCCGCCGCAAGTGCCGACCCAGCGTCCGCTCGATAGGCATTGACGAGCGCGTGGATCGATCTCGGGTCGATCATTGGCATGTCTCCGAGCGCGATCAACGCCGCATCCACATCATCGAGCGCGTTGATCCCAGCACGGAGACTCGTTGCTTGTCCGTCGGCATAGGCTGGGTTGGAAATCCGTTGGTAGCCAAGACCTTCCAGTGCAGCTTCGACCCCGTCGGCATTGTTCCCGAGGACGACAAAGCGTGGCGTTACGCCGGCGGTCGCGAGCGCCTGGCCGGCACGACGGACGATCGGGTCGCCATCGAGCGTCGCGAGGAGCTTGTTGCCATTGGCGAACCGTGAACTCTCCCCGGCCGCGAGAAGAATTCCTGCCACGACGTGGTCAGTTGATGGCGGCTCAGATGGCGGCTCGACGATCGGCATGGAATCTTCGGATGCCTGGGTCATTCGAGGACGGGATATGGCACGACGTCAACCGCCTCCCCCGCTGCTCGATCCGTCTCAGTGACGAAGAAGCCGTCCGCACGTGATGCTCTTGAGGATGATGAGAGAACGCTTGGGTCGAACGTGTCATCGTACACGGCCAATGGTGAGTCAACATGCCCAAGGGGCATGGCCTTGCCGTCATCGAGCAGGACGGGCACCGCATACTCGAATTCCGGGGGGCCAATCCCCACATTCCGAGCAAGGTCCGCCGCGATGGTCGCATGTGTCGCCTCGCCAGTAAACAAGGGTCGGCCCACGAGCAGGGTGATCGTATGCGCACCGATTGGCTTTCCGGGAATAGCAAGCGCCACGGCATCGTGGTTCGGGAGACGTGCGAGCGCGATCGGCTTGCCGGGACGAACGGCCACCCGGTGAAACCGAATCTCACCGAGCTCCTCGAGCGCGGCGATCACATGGTCCTTGTCGCCGACGCTTGTTCCACCAGTCGTCATCACGACGTCGTGATCGCTCCCAAGTTTGTCGATTCGATCTCTAACTTTCTCGTAATCGTCGGGAACTGTCCCCTCGTAGGTTGATTCGTGGCCCCAGGATTGCACCAGCCCGGCGAGCATCGGTGAGTCGAGGTCTCGGGTTCGACCTTCATGGATTTCCGTCCCTGTCGCCAGCAGGCCCACATTGAATCGTTTGTGAACCTCTACCTCCTCGTATCCCAAATCAGCCAGTAATAGGGCATCTTTCGGCGAGATTCGTTCGCCGGCGGCAAACAGCGTCTCGCCCGCTCGGAGGTTGCTGCCCCGTTCGTACGTGTATGTACCCGGTTCGATGTCCACGCCCTCAAGATGGCCGTCATCGACCACCGCTTCTTCACGCTTGAGCACGGCGTTTGCGCCGGTTGGCAGTGGTGCTCCGGTGGCGATGCGGACCGCCTGACCGGCCTCGAGGGTGCCGGGGTCATCCTCCGGGAAGATCTCGCGCTCAACGAGTTCAAATGGATACTCCTCAGATGCATCGAACGCGAATCCATCCATCGTCGCGTGCGAGTGAGGTGGCTGATCGGTCTCGGCCACGATCGGTTCTGCGAGGGTTCTGCCAGCGATGGACGACAGGGAAACCGACTCCGTGGCGCGCCCTTCCAACAGCTCGGCTCGGGCAGCATGGACCCGTTCCACGGCCGCGTGCCGGGACCACAGGTCGTCGTGGTCGTGGTGGCTCATGGTGGATTGTCGGACCGGCTGCCGTAAAGCTTCCACGTCCACTGCCGTGCCGACGCCTTCAAGGCGCCAGCGGGCCGAATAACGGATAGCAAATGACCGCGCTTGACGCGTTCGCGGACGTGGCGGAAGAGGACCTACGGCAGGTCTTCAATGCCGCCGACTACGTGGCAGATGACCGGTTGGTAACGACTGTCTACCTGGCACTCCAACTTGGAAAACCCCTGCTTGTCGAGGGCGAACCAGGTAGCGGCAAAACCGAACTCGGCAAGGTTCTCGCAGATGGGTTTGACACCGAGCTTGTTCGGCTGCAGTGCTACGAAGGCCTCGCCGCAGAACACGCTCTGTACGAGTGGAATTACACCAAGCAGCTCTTGGCAGTCCAATCAGGTGAAGGAAGTGTCGATGCCGATGAAGGGGTATTCTCGGAGGAGTATCTGTTCGAGCGGCCGTTATTGCGAGCCCTCACGCATGACGGCGATCGACCGCCAGTGCTGTTGATCGACGAGGTCGACCGAGCCGATGAAGAGTTCGAAGCGTTTCTCCTCGAGGTTCTCTCGGACTTCCAAGTGACCATCCCCGAATACGGGACAGTGGTCGCAGACCGCCCGCCGATCGTCGTCATCACGTCGAACCGGACACGAGCTTTGAGCGATGCACTCAAACGACGATGTCTGTATCTACATGTTGAACCGCCCAGCTTCGAAGAGGAGGTCGAGATCGTTCGACGAAAGGTTCCGGGCATCGACGCCGCGGTTGCTGCAGAAGTCTGTGGCGTGGTGCAAGAACTCCGGGAACAGGCGTTGCTCAAGCAGCCCGGTGTCGCCGAAACTCTCGACTGGGCCCGAGCAGTGGCGGCACTTCGGACGGACGACGGTGACGAACCGATCGACGCAGACGAACTGAGGCGAACGCTTTCGGCATTGCTGAAGGAGGCCGAGGACGTCGACCGCCTGGATGAGGAGCTGCTTGAGCGCCTTGAGGCCGCCGCCAGGGATGCCAGAGAGGCAGTGGTTGCCCAGCCATGACCGAAGACACCGAGGATCTCGATACCGCCCGCTCGCATGTGCTCGAAGAGGTGGTACGGCTGACTCGACGGCTCCGCGCCGCTGGCGTCGATATCCCCGCGACCGCTGCGCTGCCAGCTGTGGAAGCGCTCGCGAGGATCGGGCTCGATGACCGCGAACGGGCCCGGACGGCCCTGTTCGCCGCACTCATCTCCGATCCCGCTGACCGAGACACGTTCGACCGGGCGTTCGAGAGTTTCTGGTACCGACTCCGGATCGGTCTCGATGCGGTGGCCGCCGGCGAGGACGCTGATACCAGCGACGGCTCCGAGGAATCACCAGCGGTCCCAGCGCCCGATACCGATGGAGCCCCGCAGGAGATCTCGTCCGATGGCGAGACCACTGGCGGCTCCGGGGGACGACGCATTGCCGAGACGACCGCCACTGCAGGTGACGATCCCGAGGAGAAGGGACATGCAGGCAGTTATAGCACCGCGGGACAGCGCTCAGCCGTCACCGTGGAGGACTCTGATGATCGGATCGATCGCGCAGCATTGGAGCGATTCGAATCAGCCTTGGCCAGCCTTTCCGGTCGACGATGGACGCGGGCCGGGGCCGGCGAGGCGGTCGATGCCCGCCGAGCACTTCGTGAGAGTCTCGATACCGGCGGCGTGACAATGGAGCTACCGCGTCGCGTACGACAGCAATCCGCGCTCCGCACGACGCTTCTCGTGGATGTCAGTCGATCGGTCCTCGATGCCATCGATCGGGAGTACTTGCTTGAGTTCGTCGATGGACTCGTGGAAGCCGGCCGCGATACCCGGGTCTACTTTTTCGACACCGATCTGCGGGAGGTGACCGACGTCGTTGCTGGCGACCGGGGTGAGGCGGCTGTAGCCCTGGCGGAAGCGGAAGTCGATTGGGGCGGAGGCACCCGAATCGGAGATTCGCTGGCCGCCTTACGCCAGAACTTCCCCCATGCTGTCGACCGTCGGACGGCGGTCGTCGTCATCAGTGACGGCCTTGATGTCGGTGAGATCGATGACCTCGAACGGGGGATGGCGTGGCTCGCTCGCCGAGCCGCGGCGATCATCTGGCTGAATCCGTTGGCCGCGGCGGCCAACTACGAACCAACCTGCCGGGGGATGGCGGCGGCGCTGCCATATATAGACGGTCTCTTTGCTTTCGCTGGAAACGCTGATCTCGCCGAAGCAGGCCGTCAACTGGAGCGCCACGGTCCGAAAGGCTCGGTCGGCTTTCGGCAGGACTTCCGCGACAGGGAGGTGGCAGGATGACGGATTGGAGCGCCCCGGAATCTGACGTCCTCGCGACGATCCGTGATGTCCTCGAATCCGGCGACAGAGCCGTGCTGGCAACAATCGTTGATGTCGAGGGGAGTGCCTACAGACGACCGGGCGCGAAAATGATCGTCCGAGAGGAAGGTGGTGGCATCGGGCACATTACCGCAGGGTGCCTGGAGGACGAGGTCGAACGGTTGTCTACGGAAATTCTCGAAACTGGTGAGGCGCGTATCGAAACCTATGACCTCCGTCCGGAGGCTGAGGACGATGTCTGGGGCCTGGGCGTCGGCTGTAATGGGATCATTGACGTCCTCCTGGAGCCCCTTGACGAGAGCTATCGTGAGGCCATTGATCGCTATGACGCCGGCAAAGATGTTGGCGTGCTCACCGTTCTCGACGGCGACGATGAGGCAATCGGAGCACGAGCGTTCTACGACCCCGTCACGGACAGTTTCGATCCCGACCAGGCGTTCCCCACAGGGATTCTCGACCGTTTGGGAGAGGTAACAGCGGAATTGACTGAGGCCGGGAATGCGGATACGTATGACGTCGATAACTTCTCGGTGTTCGTTGATGGCATTGCCGCACCGGACGATTTGGTTGTGGTTGGTTCCGGTCCGGACGCTGGTCCGATCGCTGAACTGGGTTCGAACGTCGGATTCCGTGTGACCGTTGCTGGTTTCCGCGGGGCGTCAGCCACTGAGGAGCGGTTTCCCGATGCCGACGAGGTGGTGGCGACCTCGCCCGCGCGGCTCCGCGATTCCGTTGACTTCGATGCCGACACGTACGTCGTTGTTGCCACCCACAATTACGTTGATGACCGGATCGCGATCGACGAGTTGCTACAAACTGACGCGCCTTATGTTGGTCTGATGGGCCCGCGCGAGCGGTTCGAAGAAATGCTCGAGGACTTCGAGGCCGAGGGACGGACGTTTTCCGAGGCGGAACTCGAAGCCTTGTATACGCCGGTCGGACTCGATCTCGGTTCCGGCTCACCGTACGGCATCGCCACGAGTATCGTGAGCGAGGTCTTGGCGGTCTCGAATGGTCGCGACCCGAAGCATCTCAAAGACCGCGAAGGTCGGATTCACGATCGAGTCGAATTAGCACCAGAGGACTGACCACTCGGCCTTCGGCATAGATATTTAATGGACCGCCGAGACGTATTGATCGCATGGAGTTCAGTGGGACATTCGAGCTCGAAGACACGACTGTCGACGAGGTATGGCTCGCGCTCTCGGATCCGGTGCTGATTGCCGACGCGCTGCCGGGCTGTGAATTTCTGCTCCACGTCGAGAGCGAAGACGTCGACTTCGATGAGCTCGCCGAGCGGGCAGAATCGGAGTCCGCTGAACTCACGGGGGATCCGGAGGTAATCGCCGAAAGAGCCTTCGAGGAGGGTGAGACGTACGCCGCGCTCATGCAACTGAGTGTCGGACCCGTGAACCCAACGTTCGAAACTGTCGTTACGATCATCGAACGGGATGGCCGACGGATGAGCGCCGAAGGTGAAGGGACCTCTGGTGACAGTACCTTCGAGATGTCCTCGTGGATGGAGCTCTCGCAGAACGGCGATAATGTCACAGTCGAGTGGCAGACCGAGGCGGACGTATTCGGTCGGATTGCCAACATGGGCCAACGGGTAATCAATCCGGTCGCAAACCGCGTCGTCAAACGGTTCTTCTCGGGCGTACAGGACCGTCTCGACCGGCTGACGGTCGATGGCATCGAGGAGGCAGAAGAGAAAGGTGGCATCGTCTCGCGAGTGCTTGGCCGATCGAAGTCAAACGAATGAGCGAACACGACATCACACTGACCGTCAACGGTACCGATCACGACCTCACGGTCGAATCACGCACCCTCCTCGTCCATGCGCTTCGCGACGAGCTTGGATATACAGGCGCGAATATCGGCTGCGAGAGCAGTCTCTGTGGCGCCTGTACAGTCCATATCGATGGGGAAGCCGTCAAGTCGTGCACCCAACTCGCAGTCCAAGCGGATGGTAAGTCGATCACCACCGTCGAGGGACTGGATGAGGATGGCGAGTTCCACCCGATCCAGGAGTCCTTCCAGGAAGAGCATGGACTGCAATGCGGCTACTGCACGCCGGGGATGATGATGACCGCGGTGGAATTCCTCGAGGAGCACCCGAATCCGGATGACGAGGAAATCAGGGAGGCACTTGAGGGCAATATCTGCCGGTGCACCGGGTATCAGAATATCGTTCGGTCGGTCGAAACGGCAAGCGAGAAGATGTACGGAGCGGCTGGTGGTGACGACTGATGTCGAGCGAGTCGGCGGGCGGTCGCGAGTCGCGTGTCCGAACCGTCGACGCATCCGAGGTCGACCCTGGCGATCTGCTCGGATCGGCCGTCGAGCGTCGGGAAGATCCCGCGTTGCTCACGGGTGAAGCCGAGTTCACTGACGACATCGACCGTCGTCACATGGCCCATCTCGCCTTCCGTCGGAGTCGGTATGGCCACGCGGACATCGAGGCCGTCGAGACCGCTGATGCTGAGGCGATGGATGGGGTGATTGCTGTGTATACTGGCGACGACGTCGATCTGGGGCTCCCGTGTGGTTTCCAGCTCGAGGGGCTCAACGATCCTGACTTTCCGGCGATCGCAAGTGACCGGGTCCGGTACGCTGGGGATGCCGTTGCAGCCGTCGTTGCCGAGGACCGCTACACAGCCCATGCCGCAGCTGATGCAATCGAAGTCCGGTATGACCGACGGGAAACCGTCACCGATCCCGAGGCAGCACTCGAGGACGACGCTCCGGAGCTTCATGCGGACACCGCGCCAGGAAACGTTGGCTTTGAATGGGCGATTGGCAATGCCGACGAAACCGAGAGGGCCTTTGACGATGCCGCGGAGACGGTCGAACTCGAGATCCAAAATCAACGACTGATCCCGAATGCGATGGAGCCCCGGGCGGCCGTGGGCATCTACCGGCCCTCCAATGAGGATCTCGAAGTCCACATGACTTCACAGAACCCGCATCTCCACCGCTTACTCCTCTCACTGATCCTCGGCCATCCGGAACATAAGATCCGTGTCCGGGCACCAGAGGTCGGCGGCGGGTTCGGGAGTAAAATCCACAATTACGCCGGTGAGACTGTGGTGGCCTGGGCCGCCATGGAGCACGAGCGGCCGATCAAGTGGCAGGCGACGCGCTCGGAAAGCTACCAGACTGATGCTCACGGGCGAGCCCACGCGACAACCGCCGAACTTGCCGTTGACGACAGCGGCTCTGTTACCGGCTTGCGGGTCGATACGAAGGCTGATCTCGGTGGCTACCTATCGACATTCGCGCCGCTGATCCCTACGTACCTCTACGCGCCGCTCCTCTCCGGCCAATATGAGATTCCGGCCATCCACTGTGAGGTAACAGGCGTGTTTACGAACACAGCACCGACGGATGCGTACCGCGGAGCTGGTCGGCCGGAGGCCTCGTATGTTGTAGAGCGGCTCATGACTCACGCTGCCCGAGAGCTTGGCTACGATCCGGCGGAATTCAGGCGGCGAAACTTCGTCCCTGAAGATGCGTTTCCCTACGAAACGCCCGTCTCGAGCCCGATGGCATACGATAGCGGGGAGTACGAGAAAACGCTTGACGCGGCGCTTGAAGCGGTCGATTATGAGGAATTCCGCGAGCGCCAAGCGCAAGCCAGAGAGGAGGATCGATACCTCGGGCTCGGAATCTCCTGCTATATCGAAGCCTGCGGCGTTGCGCCATCACAGCAATGGTCTGAGTGGGGCGCGGGCGTCGGCCACTGGGAATTTGGTTCGATCCGGTTCCGGCGGACAGGAACGGTCGAAGTTCACGTCGGCACGTCGGGCCATGGCCAGGGGCATCACACCAGCTTCGCGCAGATCGTCGCAAGCGAACTTGGCGTACCGTATGAAGATGTGGAGGTAGTGGAAGGCGATACGGATGAGATACCGGAGGGTACCGGAACCTATGGATCACGGTCGGCGGCCGTTGGCGGAGCCGCGCTGCTCGAGAGCGCTGAGAAGGTGATCGAGAAAGGGCGGACACTGGCTGCCCATCAGCTTGAGGTCGCCGAGAGCGATATCGAGTTCGACGATGGCGAGTTTCACGTCACGGGCGCCCCCGACCAGTCGGTTGGCTGGGCGGATCTCGCCGGCGCGGCATATCTGACGGGTGACGTTCCTGACGACGTTGAGCCAGGCCTCGAAGCCCAGACGTATTACGATCCGGAGAATTACACGTTCCCATTCGGAACCCACATCGCGGTCGTAGAGGTTGACACCGACTCCGGTGAGATCGAGGTCCTGCGGTATGTTGCGGTCGACGACGTCGGTCCGCAGCTTAACCCGAAAATCGTGGAGGGCCAGGTTCATGGCGGTATCGTCCAGGGCCTCGGACAGGCGATGCTCGAAGGCGCCGACTACGACGAGAACGGCCAGCTCCTCACCGGCACGATGCAGGATTACGCTGTTCCGAAGGCACACCAGGTTCCAGAAATGGAGCTGGATCACACCGTGACGGAGAGTCCGCATAACCCACTGGGCGTGAAAGGTGTTGGTGAGGCTGGCACGATCGCCGCACCCCAGGCGGTCGTCAATGCTGTGACCGATGCACTCGAACCGTTCGGCGTCGAGTCGGTTGGCATGCCGCTCACGGCTGAACGAGTTCACGACGCGGTCGCCGATCGCGCTCGCGCGGATGGCGGTACCATTGGAGGTGACAACTAATGTTCCCTGACACGTTCGACTACCACCGAGCCGAGACGGTCGATGAAGCACTGGACCTGCTTGCCGAGCACGGCGGGCCGGATACCGAACTACTCGCGGGTGGCCATAGCCTGCTCCCCGCGATGAAGACCGGCCTCTCGAGTCCCGATATCCTGATCGATATCGGCGAGATCGAGGAGCTACATGGCGTCACGGTCGAAGGTGATACGCTCTCCGTCGGCGCAATGACCACGTACGCGGATTTCGTCGAGACGGACGCGTCGCATGACCACGCGCCGGCGTTTGCGGATGCGGTCTCACAGGTCGGGGATCGACAGGTCCGCAATCGCGGGACGATCGGCGGTAATCTCGCTCATGCCGATCCCGCGTCGGACCTGCCCGGTGCGGCGTTGGCGGTCGATGCTACCGTCGTGGTCCAAGGGCCCGATGGAGAGCGAGAGATCCCCGCGGATGACTTCTTCTGGGGGATGTATGCGACGGATGTCGAGGAGGATGAAATCGTCACGCGAATCGAGATCCCATCCGCAACCGACGCCATCGGCGGGTACGCCAAGAAACCATCTCCGTCATCCGGATATGCGATGATCGGGGTGGCAGCCCAACTCGATCTCGATGGCGATACGGTGGAATCGGCAGGCATCGGCGCGAATGGGGCCATGGATCATGGCGTCCGTCTTGATGCCGTCGAGGAGGAACTCGAAGGGGCATCGCTGGATGAGGACACGATCGAGGCCGCTGCTGCACGGGCGACCGAAGGCCTCGATGAGGCAATGATGATGGAGGACCTACAGGCATCCGCTGAATTCCGCGCTCAGTTGCTCGAAGTATACACGCGACGGGCTCTCGAAGGCGTTGCAGACACGGCCTCGACGCCAGCTGCGGCCGATTGAATTTACACGCCGATTTCGGGCTGGCGCTTGCGGTCTCCGCACCGCGGGTCAGTCATCGGCGGTCGGCGTGGGCACGTACTCCTCGTTCATCTCCCATCCGCCCTCGCCATCTCGGACGAGATATTCGCCATAATATGGAACACGGTTATCGACCGTTTCGCGGAATGTCTCGCGGATTTCTTCGTGGGTCATCTCTCCCATCGAGCGGTGGTCATCGTGCCGGTTCAGACACCCTTTGAACTTGCCATCGTGCGTGACGCGAACCCGATGACAATTCGCGCAAAACTCCGCGTTTTCGACTGGATCGACGACCTCGACAAGACCACCGTCAATCCAGTATCGTCGGCGTGAGTGCATCTCCCGGCGTTCGATCGTATCAGCTTGATCTGCGAGCCAATCATGGACCCGTTCGATTTCGATCGCCCACTCGGGATGGCCGGCGATTTCCGGCATGTATTCGATAAGCTGGAGCCGTAGACCATCGTTCTCGGCGACATGTTCGACCATCTCGGGCACATACCCTGCCGTCGGCTCCATCACAACCATATTCAATTTGACTGGAGCCAGACCGGCGTCGACCGCTGCTTGCACGCCTTCGAGCACACGATCGTATGCCCCGCTCTGTGTCAATTCCGCGAAAGCCTCGGGATCCATTGCATCCTGGGACACGTTTACCCGCTGCAGGCCCGCGTCGACAAGGTCACCGGCCCGGCCCGGGAGGAACGTCCCGTTGGTCGTCATCGACGCCTCCATAGACTCCGGCGTACGACGCACGATTTCTTCGAGATCGTCACGAAGCATCGGCTCGCCGCCAGTGAATTTGACCGAATCCACGCCGAATTCGGCGACGACTTCGAGAACCCTGACGACCTCATCAGCGGTCATTTCGTCGTCCTGGGGGTCCATCGGGCCGCGAGTATCACCGAGACCCTCATTGTGACAGTATACACAGTCGAAATTGCACCGATCGGTCAGGGAAACACGAATCCCGGTAACCTCCCGTCCGAACCGATCGGAAAGCATCACACGGTTCAACGGGCAGGACGGTCATAATGGTTTGGTGTTTATGCATCGATTCTGATTGAATCGAAGGCCCCAGTTAACCGGTAGTGTTTGAACCCTAGCTGATCACGGACACGATTCTCAAACAGGACCTTGGCGGGGTGTCTCGAGACCACATTGGTAGCTCTCCCAGGCGTCGAGGTTCGTACCGGTTTGTCGAGACAGCCGTTCGTT
>JBDGPQ010000109.1:0-27388 GCA_042219595.1 Haloarculaceae archaeon | reverse complement strand
GCGGGCGACAAGGTCAGCCACGGGTTCGAGATTTTCCCGCACCTGTTCGAAATCGCCTGTCGATAGTCGACGTTGTTGGAGCCGGTCATCACATTCCTCAAAGGTTTCCCGGAGGAGGAGGTCATCAGGCAGGCGTTCGACGAACTGCTCGATTTCGCCCTGAAACTCGATGAAGGTTTGAAAGTCACCGTCCCCTGTCGCGGGCTCCTCGTAGCGCGCCAGCAGCTGCGTGAACTCCTCATGAGCGTCGGCAAGTCGCTCAAGTGCCGCTTCGCCGAACTCGGCAACGCGTTCCTCAGTCTGATCAAGGGCAGTTGCGGCGTCACGAAGCTCCGCAACGGACTCGGGCTCGGCCGTCACAGCGCTATCCGTAGACATCTGCTGGGTCAAAAACCTGCGTGGCAACTCGCTCGCCGTCGATAGTCCGGTAGAAGCACGACTCGTAACCGGTGTGACAGGCCCCACCGCGTTGTTCGACCAGGTATAACAGGGCATCGCCGTCACAGTCGACTCGGATCTCCTCGACGATCTGGGTATGTCCGCTCGTAGCCCCTTTCTCCCAAAGCTCCTCACGACTCCGGGAATAATAGTGTGCCCGGCCCGTCTCACGCGTCCGCTCGAGTGCTGCCTCATTGACATAGGCGAGCATGAGCACGTCCCCGGACTCCGCGTCTTGGGCCACGGCTGGGATGAGCTCCTCCTCGTCAAATGCAAGCGAAGGAGCGTCCTCGCTCATGTCCGATAGGAGATCACTGCCGCTTGTAGGTCTTCCCCTAGACAGCGCCGAAAAATCCGAGGAGGCCAAAAAGCAGGTCGCCGTACGTTAACCCGACGAGGAGTCCGACGAACAGAGGGACGAGAAACGGAATGCCGGGGGAAAGCCAAACCACGTCATCGTTGGTGAGCGTGTCGAGTCCATCGCGTAATATAGCGGGATCGGTGCCATACGCATCGCCCTCTATGTCGTCGAGGAATGTCGCCGCCCCCCATGGATCCGCCGGCGATCCGCCATCAGTTGCGATAGCGCCATCGCCGGGCCGGTTTGGCTCTGCTGGGAGTGAAGCGGGATCCCGATACCGCGCGGGATCCGAGAGGAGATCCTCATAGTCAAGATCGCGCCACTGCAGGTACATTCGCAGCGCATCGAGATCGAGGCCACGCCACGAAAAATACGCCCGGATCCCCGAGGGCGATAGATCCGCCCGAAGTGAGCGATCCGGGAACGACAGCAGAGAGCCATACTCATGGACCGCATCGCGGGGCTGGATCGGCCGGCCAACAAACATCGCCGGGGAAACGTGGCCGGCAGCGGCATTTCGGGCGGCTAATACGAGTGGGTAGAACAACCCGACGAGGACGGTATTCGAGAGTACCGTTAACGAAAACACGCCCAACGTCGTCTCGACAAGAGGGAGTGTCACACCGGTAACGCCGGCTTCCCAGAGTGCAAAATGGGGATACGTCGGGTAGAGCACAGCAATAACAATAAACGCCTTCGCGTCGGCGCCGCCGAAGCCACCGATCCGCCAGAAGAGGTAGGCAAGGGGTGCGATAATACCGAGACTTACGAGGGTGCGGATCAGAAATAGCCGCCGTTCGAACGCGGCACCGCCGGTCAATATGACAAACGCCTCCCATACTAAGAGCACTATGGCGAGACCGGCTATGGGATACCAGGTCTTGTTGGGCACCCGACGGGTCCGGATATCACGCCAGGCGACGTAGCCGAACACTGGCACGGCAAGCAAACGCAACAAGTCCGGCCACGTGGCGACCACAGGCCGTCTCGAACGTCGTGGTAGTTAGTGATTCCGGGGGGACCGCTCATCGGCAACGAAATTGTAGTGGCGCTCTGCAAACTCCTTCGAGATATACCCTGCGCGGATATCCTCACGAATTCGCTCGTGTTCCCGGTCAGCCGGATCGCCGAACCCAGCTCCACCGCCCTCCCGATACTCGATGATGCCACCGCTCGGAACTGATCGCTCCGACTTGACTGGCACGGGCTCCTCATCAATACTGACTGATTGGGCTGCGCCAGATTCGCCCCCAGCGACCCCGTCTAATGGGTATTTGCCAAGGCGACCAAGAAAGTTGAATGTAATCTCATGATCGGCAGCATTCTTGAGTCGGATCACTTGTCCCGGACCACCCTGGAACCGACCCGGCCCACCGGAATCCTGACGGAGTCGTTTCTCGAGAAACCGCAAGTTGCCGGTTTTCGATTCGAGAGATTCCAGCGAGATCGAAGCAGTATTCGTCGGCAGTGAGAGTGTTGGCTCACCATCCTTGAGTGCCGTCGCACCAGCTCCGCCGGCATTGAACATCATCTCAGAATAGGTTTCCTCGCCAGGTACTTCGACATTGATTTGGCTGGTCATAGTCATCCCCGGCGCGGCCATTACGCGCTCTGGAGCGACGTGAGATAATACCTGCATCGTCACTGTAGCACAATGATGGCCGATCAGGGCGCGTCCGGCGATCGCTGCCGGATACTGCGCGTTGAGAATCGATCCTTTCGGGGCTTTAACAGTAATCGGTCGGAAATCTCCGTCGTTTTCGCGCGTCTCCGGCGCGGTAACACACTTCACCGCGTACGAGGTATACGCGTCGGTATAGAGCTTCGGCACGTTGATCGAATAGGGGACTTGATCGTCGGTGCCGGCGTAATCAACCTCAAGCGACCGCCCGTCGATCGTGATCGCACAGGCGATCGTGATCGGGCCATCCATACCATCGATCTCGACCGATTCCTCATAGCGACCGTCTGGAAGCTCCTCGATCGCGTCTGCAGTGGTCGCCGCCGAGACGTCGATTAGTTCCTCGCTGACGCGCTTGAAATCGACGTTATGGTCGTCGAGGAATTCGTGAATGGCCTCATTGCCCGTGTAGGTCGAGGACATGAATGCCTTGATATCACCCATCACCTCGTTGGGGACGCGGACGTTGGCCCGGATGATCTCCGCGATGGTATCGTCCATTTCGCCCTGACGGACGAGCTTCGTGGGCCGGATCACAAGTCCTTCTTCGAAAGTTGTGCCAGCGTTGACAGTGTATGGCCGCCCGCCAATGTCGGAGAGGTGGCCCATCCCGCTGGTGAACGCCACCAGTTCGTCGTCGTAGAATACTGGGCGAATGATGGCCATATCGAATTGGTGGGTCGTTTCGCTCCAGGGATCGTTGCTGATGATCACATCGCCCTCGGCGACGCCATCTGCCCCGAATTCATCCACGATGTTTTTCGTCGCCTGAGAAAGGAAGCGTGTGAAGTTCGGCAGACTATTCGTCGCCTCGGCGACCAGATTGCCGTCGCGGTCGGTGATGCCGACGCTGAGGTCGAAGCCCTCCCGAAGGATCGGGGAGAAGCTCGTTCGAGCCAGCGTATTGGTCATCTGGTCACAGGCTGAGACCAGTTTATCGCGGTAGACACCAAGCGAGATGGGGTCGATCTCGGACATCACGCGTTCACCTCCACGACCAACGTACCGAGATCATCGATCCGGGCCTGCGCTGCCGGCGGTACAACCGCCGTCGATCCCGATCCCTCCACAATGCACGGTGCCTCGAGCGTGACATCCGATGGCAGGTGACGCCGATCGTAGAAGGTTGTCGTCACCTCGGCGTCTTCGTCCGGGTAGTAAGCGGGTTGCTCAGTAATCCGCGCATCGGCGACGGAGCTTCCCTGGTCGCGGTCCGCGAGCCGTACGTCGGAGACCGTCGACGGCGCCGACAGCTCTAGCTTCAGGCCCGAAACGCGTATCGACTTGTCCGGGGCGACATCGTAGCGCTGCCGGTAATGTTTGAGGAATGCCTCGCGGATATTCGATGGGGTTAATCGCAGATCGGTGGGGACAACCACCTCCTCGTCGAATCCCTGGCCAGTAAAGCGTACATCGAGTTTTCGGGTCGTTTCAGTCGTCCGGGTTTCGGATTCATCGAGGTCGAGTACAGAGATCGCCTCGGACCTCAATTCCTCGAAGCGCTCTTCGAGTGTGGCTGCCCGAACCTCCTCCAGGCCACGGCGAATCTCGGCCGTTACAGAGACACCACGCGGTGTTACGAGCAATCCAAAACTGGAGAGGACGCCAGCGTTCGGCGGCACGATGACCGTGTCGACATTCAACGAACGTGCGATAGAGGTCGCGTGCATGGGACCCGCACCCCCAAAGGCGAGGATCGAACTGCGGCGAATGTCGACGCCGCGCTCGGCGGCATGCTCCTTGAACGCGTTCGCGATGTTTTCATTCGCTGCGCGGTAGATGCCTGCGGCAGCCTCCCTGACACCAACGCCGAGTTCGGCACAAATTCGATCGTCGATAGCTGCTGTTGCCAAGTCGCGGTCGATTGAAATCGATGCGTCGCCCATTACCCCTTCACGGAGGTATCCAAGTGTGACGTCAGCATCGGTGATTGTTGCCTCCTGACCACCCAATGAATACGACGCTGGGCCGGGATCGGAACCTTGGCTCTCAGGGCCAATCGTCAGCGTTCCCATGTCATCCACACTGGCGATACTGCCACCGCCAGAGGAGAACTCGATCAGATTTACATTGGGAATCAGGAGCGGATAGCCGCTTCCCGCTTTGAACTCGTGTTCTCGAGCTGCTTCGAAGGTGAACGACCGGTCGAGATCGTAGTCTTCAATCAAGCAGCCTTTCGAGGTCGTACCCCCCATATCAAACGAAAGGATATCAGGCTCGTCGCGCTGCCGGCCCAGATACCGCGACACGAGTGCCCCCGCCGTCGGCCCGGACTCCAGCATTCGAACTGGGGTCATCTTTGCGGCTGCGGCGGGCATGACGCCGCCGCCGGAAGTCATAATCAAAAATGTGCCCGCGAATCCCTGCTCATCGAGAAACGCCTCCAGATCACCGATATACTCCTCGATGATCGGTCGCAGGTAAGCGTTGATGGAGGTCGTCGTCATCCGAGGATATTCACCGAGCTGCGGTGCGACATCCGAAGACACACTGACGTCTAAATCGGGGAACTCCTCCTCGATGACGCTCGCTGCGGTGCGTTCATTCGTATCATCGATATAGGAATGCAAGAAGCAGACCGCGATCGTTTCCGCTCCGGCATCGCGGAGATCGCCAACCGTTTCGATAAGTACATCCTCATCAAGTGGGGTCAGAACCTCGCCATCCTCGGTCGTCCGTTCCGGCACATCAGCCCGAAATGGCCGGCTCGGAATCGGCTCCGGGAATGAAATGTGGACGTCATACAGATCATAGCGACTCTCATCGCGCATCTCGATCACGTCACTAAACCCCGCTGTGGTGACGAGGCCCACCTGCGCGCCTTCGCGTTCTATCAGCGCATTTGTAGCGATCGTCGTTGCATGGGAGAACAGCTCGCAGTTCTCGAGCGAAAACGATCCCTCATCCTCCAAGTGTTTGATCGCCGTTCGGACTGTCGTGGCAGGATTCCGACTCGTCAGTCGCTTATCCACGCGGACATCGCCATCACCGACTGTGTAGGTTATATCGGTAAAGGTGCCGCCGATGTCGATCCCAAGGTGGCGGCGTCCAGTATCGGCCATGGCTACGGCCGATGACGCTGCTCGTTAAAGCCCTTCGGAAGCAGGCTGAGACGGGCGGGTCACATGGAGAAGAGCCGCGAGTCAATCGCTGGACGGAGATCAGATGACGCGGTTCTGTAGGTAGTCCAAATGCTTGGCGTTATAGACGATTTTGACAGTATCCGCGGAAGGGTGCCCGATACATGTCAAGCGGACATTCTTGTCTTCAACTTCCTCATCCGAGAGAATCTGTTGCATGTCCATCTCGATCTCGCCTTCGAGGACGATTGCTGCGCAATTCGCACAGGCTCCGGCACGACAGGAAAACGGCCAATCGAAGCCCTGTGCTTCAGCGGCCTCGAGGATATACTCCCCCTCATTGACCTCTATGCTGCCATGGTCCTCGTCATCGAGGTCGGCTTCCGCGGCTTTCTCAAACAGGTCGTCAGCGTACAGATCCCAGCCCTGATCGTCGACGACCTCGTAGTTTAGGTACTCTACGGTTGGCATCGCCGGTCTTTCGCCCGCCGCACAGTTAGACGTTTTCGTTCAGCCGTTCCGTTGCGAACATTCGTGGAAAATCGATCGGAGGGCAACGTTGGCTATGTGTGAATCTTGGTATCGGTCAAGTTTGAGTGAAGGAGATGCCTCCATATGGTGTCTCATGGATCCAGAGAAGCACAGCTCCTGAATTTCCGTGGATCGCCGGTTGAAGCCGTTTCTCTCGGCGTGAGTGATTTCAGGCTATCATATGCCGGATGAGTCAGACTCGATAGCTCTACTGAGGCAGTGGCATTACACAATGCGGGCGTCAATCACGCTCCTCGTCCGTCTCGTCTGGATCAGCTGGAAGGGTCTCTTTTGTCCGCTGGACCGTTTCCTCGACATCCGTCGCGAGGTCTTTTGCAGCAGCAGCGGTGTTAGTAACGTCACTTGTCCGATCCTTCGCTTCGGCTGTCTTTTCAGTCGCCTCATCCGCAACGTCCTTCGCTTTCGTGGTCCGGTCCTTCGCCTTAGCGGTTCGAGACCTTGCATCCTCCGCCGGTTCTGGTGGCTCCTCGACCACCTCCTCGACATCTTCGACGGCCGTCTCGACGCTGCCTGCCGCTGACTCAACTTCCTCGGCCGTCTCCTCGACCTCTGCCGCAGCCGTTTCGACCACATCGGCCGTTTCGGCAACAGCGGCGGCGGCAGATTCAACGTCATCAGCCGTCTCGGCGACACGGCTTGCAGCGCTCTCTAACTCGTCGGCAGTTTCAGCGACTGCGCGAGTTCCGCGTTCATGAGCTCGCGCCAAGAGTACAATCTGCAGCAGGCCCGAAACGACGAAAACAGTGAACACCCCGACTCCAATCCAGTACAGGACGTCGGCAATCGCGGTATCTACCACCACAACGTCGAATACGATTAGTGCATTTACTACGGCGAGAAGAACCGTCAGTGCAAGGAGCACGCGGACAAAGCGTCGATATGCACTCCCCGGAAATCCGGATAGGAATCCTTGGGGCGTCCCGGGGACTGAGTTGTTGGTCATGAGAGTCTATTGCCACGTCTGATCAAAAGAATTTGCACGGAACCGATATCCCTACCCGGGTGGCACGATAATATTGGGCCGTGTTCCCCGTCTTCGAAGTGATTCCCGCCGTCGATATGCAAAATGGGCAAGTCGTTCAGCTTGTTGGCGGAGAGCGGGGGACCGCCACAACATACGGCGAACCAGTCACCGCCGCTCGTGAGTGGGTTGAAGCCGGGGCTGAGACGCTTCATCTCGTCGATCTCGACGGTGCGTTCGACGGTGAGCGTCGGAATGCCAGCGCCATCGACGACATTCGCGAGGCGGTTGAGATCCCGGTACAGCTCGGTGGTGGCATCCGATCGGCAGAGGCAGCCCGTGGGCTACTCGAGCGTGGGATCGATCGTGTAATCATCGGAACAGCGGCTGTCGAAGACCCGGAAATCGTTCGGAGAGTCGCGAGCGAGCATCAAGATGGTGTCCTTGTCAGCCTCGACGCCAAAGACGACGAGGTGGTAGTGTCAGGATGGACGGAAGGAACTGGACTCGCTCCAGCGGCCGTCGCAGGACGGTACGCGGAGCTCGGAGCCGCGGGCATCCTCTTCACCGATGTCGACGTGGAGGGACAGCTTGCCGGCGTTCGCGTCGAGGTTGTCCGACAGGTCGTTGAGGCAGTGGACATACCGGTGATCGCGAGCGGGGGTGTCGCAAGCCTGGATGACATCAGAGCTCTCGCCGAGGCTGGCGCAGCCGCAGTGGTCGTGGGCACGGCCCTCTATGAGGGCGCGTTCTCCCTCGATGAAGCGATGACTGCTGGACGGTCAGCTGCCGACTAATGGCGCTTGAACGAAGAGCCGGGCCGGAAAAGCGAGGGGCTGCCGAGCACAGTTCTATCAGATCCGCTGGGGGATCCTGTCCGCATTAAAACACATCACTCTGTTTTCCTAAATCGCATCATAGAAGCGTTGATCGCCAGCGTTCTCCGGCCAGACTCCGAAGAAAGCTGGCCAGTGATAGTGTGCATCAGCTTCTTCTCATCGAGGCGGGTGAAAGTCCCGTACTGATAATCATCCAACACCCATCGGGTCTTCCGCAGAGAAAGCCGCAACCGGTTTGTACGCGGGCCGACACGTCACTGCTATGAGTGAGCGGACGGCCGCGGTAACGCGAGAGACGGCCGAGACAAACGTAGAAGTTATTCTCGACCTCGATGGCGATGGCGATGCGACGGTCGATACCGGCGTGGCCTTCTACGACCACATGCTCGAGAGTCTCGCGATTCACGCTCTTGTCGATCTAACTGCGACTTGCGATGGCGATCTCGATGTTGATGCTCATCACAGCGTCGAGGATGTGGCCATCACGCTCGGACAAGCCTTTGATGAGGCGCTCGGCGACCGCCGCGGAATCCGTCGCTTCGCCGACCGCACGGTGCCGATGGACGAGGCTCGTGCAACCGTCGTGGTCGACGTCAGCGGCCGACCGTATTTTGCCTTTGACGGTACGTTCTCGGCACCGAGGGTGGGAGGAATGGAGAGTCAACTGGCTGCACACGCACTCCGATCGCTCGCGACGAATGCTGGGCTCACACTCCATGCCTCAGTCAGTGGTGAAAACGCCCATCACGAGGTCGAAGCGCTATTCAAGGCACTCGCCCGGGCCTTGGACGACGCCACCCGGCTTGACGACCGACGGAGTGCGACGCCGAGCGCGAAGGGAGAGCTCTAGCGTTTCGGGCACAAGGCTTTCACGGCGACGTAGCCGAGCGTCGTCCATGGTGGATGTCGTTGGTATTGGGCTTGTCTTCGTCGGACTGATCGTGTTATTTGCCGGGGCGGCACTCTCGATTTATGGCGTCGCGATATTGGGCGCCGGGATCGGTGGAGGGCTCGGATTTGTGCTCGCACCGACGCTCGGTCTCGGTAGTGCTATCGGGACGCTGATCGCCGTTGCTGTCGGGATCGTCGCCGGCCTGGTTATCACGTATATGTTGCTCTCTGTTGCCATTGCCGGGTTGGGTTTCGTGGTGGGCGGATACATCGGACTCGTACTTCTCAGTGCGGTGCTCGGACCCGGTGCCGGAATACTCTCCGTCGTCGGTTTCTTTATCGGCGGTGTCGTGGGGGCGGGGCTTGCTCCGTTCGTGACCCGGACGCTTCTCGTGGTCGTCACGGCGTTTATTGGCGCCGCTTTGGTTTCCGGGTCCCTCACGATGCAGGATTTCGTCACTGTCCAGGAGGAACTCACGATCGATCCATTGCTGGTTGACCCAGGATCCATCGTATTGATCGGACTATTCGCTCTGGGCGTGTTGGTCCAGTTAGGTCTATTTCGGTTCGGACACGTACGCCGACTCGTCGCAATTCTACCAGGTGCCAGCGTCCTCAGAGATCGTGTCGGCCGTTCCGACTCTGACCAGAAACAGGGCTAACCCCAAAACCGAAGCGGGCTGGCGATGTGAGGGGCTCTATGTTCGACGAGATTATGGAGAAATTCGAGGATTCGCCGAGTCAGCAGCGGGTGATCCGGCTGCTTCTCGAGCGGGGGTTCTCCGTAAATGAGGATGGACGGGTCGTATCTGGGGGCATTGAGATCCCTAACACGGGGATTGCCAGAGAGGTCGATGTGGATCGTCGAGTGGTTGATGCTACCACGACGGCGATTCTTGAAGACGACGAGCTCAGGCCGATATTCAAGAATATCTCCGCAATCCCGAGTCTCATGGATCTCGCACCCGTACTCGATCTCTGTGTCTTGACGGTGGCGGTGCGAGATGCCGAAGAAGCCGGGATCGTCGCGACTGTCACGACTGCCATCGCTGACCGGAATATCTCGATCCGGCAAGTCATCAGCGAGGATCCCGAGTTCACCGACGAGCCCGTCCTGTACATCATCACTGATCGTGGCCTGCCGGGGGATTTGTTGACGGAGATCCGGGAGTTGGAGTTCGTTCGCCGACTCGAACTCGAGTGACGTGATCAGAGACTTTGTGAGGGGGCCCGCCCCAGGATCCGAGCATGCGCCCGATCCTCGCACTTCGGGTAGAGGGGCTGGCGATCGCGCTCGGGGCGGCCGGCACTTACGTGGCTGTCGGCGGAGATCTCGTGTTGTTCGTCCTTCTGGTGCTCCTGCCAGACGTGTCGATCGCTGGCTATCTGGCCGGGCCCCGATTCGGAAGCGTTGCGTATAACCTGATACATGGATTGACCCTTCCGGTTCTGGTGCTCGCGTGGGGCCTCTGGACCGGCCCATCCATTGGCGTTCTCGTTGGACTTGCATGGATCGCGCACGTGGGCGCAGATCGAGCCCTTGGGCTCGGCCTCAAGTATCCAGACGCGGCCTTTCGTGATACGCATCTTCAACGTGTCGGGACACTGAAAATCTTGGAATGATGTGAGACCCCCGGGAGCGAGGGGTGGGTGCCGAAAGGGCTTCCACGGCCGGCAACGATTGACGGTTGTGGCCGAGAGGTATTGCACGGTGGCCGACGAGGGGCATGCGATTTTCACTGAGCGGGGTTCGCGGTTCATTGCTCACGCAACCCCAATCACAGACGTCGAGGATGCCGAGAAATTCATCGAGGCAGTCCAGGCCGAATATCCGGATGCAAGTCATACGGTGCCGGCATATCGAGTCCGTCCACGACACGAATACTGCGACGATGACGGCGAGCCAAGTGGATCAGCCGGGCGGCCGGTCCTAAATGTACTCCGGCAGGAGGGCATCGAGAACGTCGGTGTCGTTGTCATTCGATATTTCGGCGGAACGGAGCTCGGCATTGGTGGCCTATCGCGTGCCTATAGTCGGGTAGCGAGAGAGGCAGTCGCTGACGCTGGCATCGTGGAGCGGATACCCCGTGAGCAATTCACCGTCGTGGTTGACTATGACGACTCCGGGACGGTCAGAAGCGTGCTCGAAAGTGCGGGAGCGGAGTTCGAGGCGGAGTATGCTGAGCAGGTGACGGTCAAGGTTACCGTCCCGGCTGAAGAAGCGGACACGCTCCGGGAGCGGCTGCGATCGGCGACCCATGGCCGAGCGAGACTCAGCGGCGAATGCAACAGTTCTACTGGAGATTGAACGGGCTGCCATCTGGTGATTTCCACGAGAAGTATAGGGGTCCACGCCGGGCGGCAAGGCTTATGGGGACCGGATCGTCTTAATCGATCACGGAACGAACCGGATCATGGAAGAGAGTGTCTCCGGATTCGAGGTAAGGGGTGGGTGGGTTGAGATCGTCGAGCACGGGGAGCGGATCGTCCGTGCGCTCCGAGATCTGGCCGCCGATCCGGACATCGCCGTCGACGAGGATGCCCTATCGGCCTTCGACGAATGGCGGCCAAAAACCGACGAACGACTCGATGAAGACGTGAATCGCAAGACGGCCGACCAAGCGAGCCTCGGAGCAGGACGAGGTGAGCAAAAAGGCAAGGACCCCGATGAAGACCTTCAAACTGCCGGCGAGAAGCTTGCTGAGTCCTACGAACGGTTGGGTGAACCCGACGAAGCCGTAGACAAGTGGGGGGAGTCGATCGGCTACGTGGCACGGGCGGCCGACTCCGCTGGCCGGAAGGCGATCCGCTCGGTCGAGGACGCCGTCTACCGAAACGTGATGACTCAACTTGCACCGTATTATTTCGATAACGAACTCGTGAGTGCGAATCTCCGACGAGTCGATGATGAGACTCCCGAATACGTCTTCGAGGTGAACGTCAACGATGACGATCTAAAGATCCATGTCTCGAATAAATTGGCGGATTTCGAAGACGTCGAACGCTGGCACGTCTCCGCACCGAAGGAGACTAGTGCGGCCGAGGCCGCCGAGGGTGTCGAGGTTACGGATCGAGAGCGTGTCGGTGAGGATCCCGACGTCGACGAGAAGACGACGTAAAGCTATTGTCGGTCGGGCGTCCGGATTCAGTGGATGGCCGGGCCAGCGACGCTCGTGGTCGCCGGCCTCGCCAGCGCTTTCATGGCGTGGTCGATTGGGGCTGGCTCTTCGGGTTCGACACCGTTCGCGCCCGCCGTCGGTGCGAACGCCATTTCGATTCTTCGAGCGGGCTTCCTCGTGGGCGTCCTTGGATTCGCAGGGGCGGTTCTCCAAGGCGCGACGGTGACAAATGCCGTCGGCCGGGAACTCGTTGTCGGCGAGCCGCTCGGCGCAACCGCTGCGATCATCGGTCTGCTCGTCGCTGCGACGCTGGTCGCTATCGGGGTCTTCGCCGGCTATCCCATCGCTACAGCATTTACCGTCACGGGTGCCGTCATCGGCGTAGGGCTTGCTGCGGGTGGCGGTCCCGCCTGGGGCAAGTACGCTCAGATCGCCGCGCTCTGGATTGCCACGCCATTCGTCGGCGGGGGCATTGCGTACTTCACAGCACGCTTACTGCGGGCCGAGGCTGTCGCTGAGGAATGGGCCGTACCCGCTCTGGGTGTCATCGTCGGGGCGCTGCTCGCAAACATCCGATTCGTTCTCCTGAGCCCCGGTGACAGCCAAGCATCAATCGCTGAGGTCGTGGTTATGCGACTTGGTGGGGGGGCCGTCAGCCATGGACTCACCACACTCGCTATCGGCGCCGCGTTAGGTTGTTTGGTGGCATTGGACATTCGCCGCGACCGCGCCGCTGGACAGCGGCATTTCCTCCTTGGACTGGGCGGGCTCGTAGCGTTTTCTGCCGGCGGAAGCCAGGTTGGCTTGGCACTGGGCCCGCTCGTGCCGGTTCTTGACGCCGTCGCGGTTCCAATCCTCGTTCTCCTGATCGGCGGCGGCCTTGGCCTGCTTGTGGGATCCTGGACTGGTGCGCCGCGCATGATCAAAGCGCTCTCGCAGGATTATTCCTCGCTCGGTCCCCGGCGGTCCATCGCCGCACTTATCCCTGCGTTCGCAATCGCACAGACGGCCGTGTTCTTCGGAATTCCTGTCTCCTTCAACGAGATCGTGGTCTCGGCAATCGTCGGCGCAGGATATGCGGCCGGTGGGTCAGCTGTTTCCGGACGGAAGATGGCGTATACCGTGCTTGCGTGGATTGGCTCGTTATTGGCGGCGTTTTTCACAGCCGGAGGGGCATTGCTGCTCTTGACATCATTCTAATGGGGACACCCTGAGTTCGCAGAGCATTCCTTGTTCCCCCTGCCTCAGAGACGTGCGCACAGGCATCTCGGCCAAACCCAGTACAGGAGGACAGGACAAACGCATGTGGTTTCCGTTCGTAGGGGGAGGACTACGGTCCCACTCCGATTGATTCTCGGTGTAGAGACGGAGTTAGAGGAATCCTGGCCTGCAGTGTGCGGCTGGTCGTGAACTTGGAATGGGCTCCCACCCACTTGACATGGCTGGGCGTTCGGGAGAGTTGGTACCGGTCAGCCCGCTTCGGCCTCATCTACGGTGACGTCGTCCATCTCCTGGTCGGCCAGGCCCGAGATGCGTGCTTTGAGGATTCGGGTGTTCTCCACCTGTTCAACGCGGATCTCGAGACCGTCAAAGGTGATGACCTCACCCTGCTCAACGAGCCGCCCGGCACGATTGAAAATGAACCCTGCGATGGTCTCGAACTCCTCTCCTTCCGGTAGGTCGATCCCCAAAGCCTCATTCACCTCATCAACATTGACCTCACCCTTTACCAGCGCTGTATTATCGTCGATGCGCTCAAGCGGGCGTTCCTCCTCTCCTTCAAGGATTTCACCGACGATCTCCTCGGTGAGGTCTTCCATTGTGACGAGTCCCTCCGTGGTGCCGAACTCGTCGATTACGATCACCAGATGGAGGCGCTCCTCGCGCATCTCCGTCAGGAGCTCGTCCACGTTTTTCGATTCGGGAACATGGAGTGTCGGCTCGATCACCTCCTCGAGGTCGACATCTGACCGGGCCGCGTAATCCTCGTCACGGACCAGGTCGAGAATGTTGACGATCCCGATGACATTGTCTAAACTACCCTCGTAGACAGGTAGTCTGGCATGGCCGCTCTGGACACAGGTTTGGATGGCCTCCTCGACGCTCGACTCGACATCCACGGCGGTCATATCCAGCCGGGGTGTCATGACCTCCTTTGCGATGGTGCGGTTGAAGCGGAGTGTCCGCTGCAACATTTCCCGCTCTTCCTCGTCGAGGACACCCTCTCGCTCGCCAGTTTCGATGATATCTCTTATTTCCTGTCTGGTGACGTATGACGTCTCGATTGCCGAGCGCCCACCGGTGAACCGATTGACCACACGAGTGAGATGATCAAAGACCACCACTAGCGGCATCAAGATGAATTCTGCGAGTTTCAGCGGTCGAGAAATACGAAGCGCCCATGATTCGGTGTTTTCGACGGCATAGCTTTTCGGCGCACTCTCTCCAAACAGAAGGACAAGCGCTGTGATGCCGATCGTCGCGAGGACGACCGCCTGGCCCTGATTCCCGAGATAGAACGCGAGTAAGCCTGTTGCGATCGATGACATCGCGATGTTTACCAAGTTATTGCCAACGAGAATCGTCACCAGCAGACGGTGCGGATCGCGCTTCAACGCGTCGAGCGTCCGGGAACCGGGAACGCCCTCTTCCTTGAGGGCCTCGACCCGGTGTGCGGCAAGCGAGAACATCGCTATCTCCGATGAGGAGAAAAACGCCGACAGGCCCAGGAGCACGATGATGCAGACGACGCCGAGTGCCAGCACGAGTGTGCTCGAAAACGCCATGCCGAGGAACTCGACGCTGCCTGGCGTCCCCTGAGCGACCATCCACATAGACGGGCTGGCTTCGGTATGGCCGGGATTAAGCGTTGTCATGGTCCGGTCGACAAGCTTACCGGTCAGTCGGCCCCACGTGAGGGCATGAGTGAATCAGACTTGACCCTATACCGACTCCAAGCCTGTCCGTACTGTGAGCGCGTCGTCGAGCGGCTGGAAGCATACGATCTCGAATACAAGTCTCGCTTCGTCGAACCGATGCACTCCGACCGAAACGTCGTCAAACGTGTTTCTGGCGTCCGGACTGTTCCAGTTCTCGTCGATGAGTCTACAGGTGTTACAATGGCTGAATCGGCCAATATCGTCGAGTATCTCGACGGTACGTATGGGGAGGCAGCCTGATGGCGGACAAGCCCTTCGACGTTGTCGACCTCGGTCCGACGGACCACATCATGGAGGGCGAGATAGCACCGGACTTCGAGCGACCGCTCGTGAATCTAGAGTTCTGGGAAGACGTCCAGTTGTCGGAACTTACTGCCGATCCACCCGTCGTTCTTCTCTTTCACCCGATGGACGGAGCGTTCCCCGCGACGTATATGTGGAATGAAATCCGTGACCGTGGTTGGAGCGACGTTGCCACAGTCGTTGGCCTGTCGATCTCGACCCCATACGAACATGAAACGTTGATCGACGAGCGGGGAATCCATGACGTCCGGCTGTTTTCGGACCCGTCCAATGGAGTTGCCGAGAAGTATGGAATCGTCCATGACCTGGACGGGATGAACGGCATCGACGAGCCACGGCCAGCGGTGTTCGTCATCGACGGGGATCGGATGGTCGAGTACGCGTGGGTCGCTGAGGAGTGGCCGGATTTTCCAGACTACGACGAGGTCGAGACGGCGCTGTAGATGGTCGATGCCGCAGCACTTGACCAGGCGGCTGAAGCCCTCCGTGCCGGTGAGATCGTTGTTTATCCGACCGAGACCGTCTATGGGCTAGGCGCCGACGCACTTACTCCACCGGCAATCGAGCAGGTTTTTGAGGCAAAACATCGAGACCGCGATAAACCCATCTCGATGGCGGTCCCATCTGTTGATGCTGTTTCCAAATTTGCCGATCCATCTGACCGGGAGGTCTCGTTTTGCCGTGAATTCCTTCCTGGGCCGGTAACGGTTGTTTTACCCGCTCGCAAATGCGTCCCGCCGGAGTTGCTCGGAGGTCGTGATCGCGTCGGGGTGCGTGTGCCTGACCATGATATTGCCCTGTCCCTCCTTGACAGATTCGCACCGGTTACGGCAACCAGTGCGAACGTAAGCGGTCGGGCGAGTGCCAATCGGGTGGGTGATCTCGACCCGGAAATTCGCACGGCGGCCGCGGTCATTCTTGATGGAGGTGAGACACAGGGCGGCGGATCGACGGTCGTCAATGTCGAGGACGGGACTATCATCCGTGAAGGGGCACTCGCTGACCGAATCAAGGTATGGCTCGAGGAGTAAGCTGAGCCTACGAGGCCGCGACCGAAATAAACGGTCGGGCCGACTATTACAGAGTTCGGCATGTACCTGTCCATGGAGGGGCGAGAGCGAGGGCAGGTGGTGACGACGGTTGATGGCGTGACGGTGCGAAAACATCTCGAGGCAGAAGCGCACGCAGTTGTGTATGAGTTGTCGGCCGAGCAGAAGGCGGCCGTCCGTATCGTCGAATCTATTCCATCGGCACTCCAGCCAAATGACCTCGGTTTCGTCGATTCGGATGAGAGACAACCCTGGACGATCAAGGGGCCGAAATTGGTATACGAGCGATCGCTGGATGCAGGTGAGGAGGTACGGACCGGCATCGCGGCCCGTGGCGAGCATGCAGCTGAGATCGAGGTGCTTCTCAGCGCCCCCGACGCACTCGAAGTCGACCCTGTCAGGGAGTCGCCGCAGGGGGTTGCCGACAGGCTGCTTGAGGAGCTCCGGGCGGACGCAGTATCGGCCGAAACTCGTGCCGCACTTCGGGAAGAGCTCGACACAAGCCGGCCTCGTCAGAGTCTTGAAACCCGGCTCACCCAGCTCCAGAGCGAGGTGGCGGACGTTCGAGCGTTCTCGAATGCGATGGAAGCATTTCTCGATACACATGGGGAGCCCACCGAGGTCATCGAGCAAATGGAGCAGCAATTTGAGAGGGTGGACGCGGAACTCGAGGCGGTCCGCGAGCAGGTCGACTCCATCGATACCGACGTCGAGCAGCTTGAAAAGGAGATGGACACGCGGTTAGTGGATATCGAGGAAGAACTCGCGGAGGTGTCTGACTTTGCCAATACTCTGCGTGGGGCATTTAGCGATTGAGGCAGAGCGGGCATCAAGCACTAAGTATCGGCCGGTTGATGCCGGCATATGGCGGGGGGCACTCAGCCGGGGGCAATCGTCGCTGAGCAGTCCGGAGTTAGTCTCAGAAAGCGAGGTGAAACCGGAGATATTGGCCGGCCGGCGGTCGCAGTCGTTCTCGATGCGGAAGGGATAGAGCGACAAGTGACCGTTCGACTGATCGAGTCCCTGCCGGAGGCGCTTGGGCCAGCCGATATAGGATTTTTCGAAAGTGAGGGGCATCAGCCTTGGACGATCAAAGGCCCAAAGCTCGTTCTCGAAACTCAACTCGAACCAGGCGAGACCCGTGAATCGTGGATCGGCGCTCGGGGTGAACATGCTCACGACATCAAGGAGCTTCTGGGCGAACCGGACACTATGCAAGTCCATCCGAGCGACACGGACAGCCGTGAGAGCCTCGCCGAGCGCTTACTCACTGAGCTTCGATCAGACACGGTCTCCCCAGAGACAAAACGGCAGCTCCTCTCGGAGCTGAGAAGCCAGTCCCGGCCGTGCCAGTCGGAGGTGTCTGGGAACCGATCCCAGCCGGCGGTGATGGCGGATCTGGCGGAGGTGAAGGAGACACAACAGGAGCTAGCTACAACCGTCGAGGAACTCTCCCGCGTCATGCAGGGGCTTCCGTTTATTGAAGATGCCAGCGCGGATACTCTGACCATCGCCGCAGGGGCCAACACGGGAAATGAGGCCGACATAGCAGAGCTCACATCGCGACAGGCGGACCTCGAAGCAACTGTCGAGCGGCTCGCTGAAGAAATACAGACGCTCTCGGATGATCTCGAACGACTGGAACACCGCGTGCCAGAGGGCGACACCGAGGAGCGGCTCGCTGAATTGGCGGATCGCGTGGAGACGGTCTCCGAATTCACGACTGGAATCCAGACCGCACTCGAACAGTAACGGAATTCACGCGGTCATCATGGATTCTCGCACTGGCTTGCTCAGCATCACACATCGGGATGTTGAGGTCGGTTAGGCCATGTCGACGCCCGAAAGTTCAAATCTGGCACCCCCATCCGTGCTGCTCACGACCTCGATATCCCACCCGTGGGCGTCTGCGATTCGCTGGACTATAGACAGCCCATACCCTGTCTGGTTCTCGCCGGTCGTATAGCCCATCTCGAACACCGACTCACGTTCGGCTGGCGGAATGCCTGGACCATCGTCGGCGACGTAGAAGCCCGAACCGTTCTCAAGCTCCCCGACCGTTACTGTGATGTCTTCATTGCCGTGATCGACGGCATTTCGGAAAAGATTCTCCAACAATTGACACAAGCTCGTGATGTCGGCCATAATCGTTGGTTCGTCGACGCATTCCAAGGTAGCCGTGGGAGACTCGACGGTCGTCCATGCGCGACGAGCCTCCGTGGCGAGGTCGGCCGGTTCAACTGAGGACACACTGTCCCCCGTCCTGAGGACCGCGACGAGGTCATCAGTGAGATCGAGGAGGCGCTCGTGGGCAGCCGCGACCTCTTCCAGCTGGTCGAGATCGCCGTCCATTGCGAGTTCAAGCCGGCCGTTTGCGACTCCAATCGCGTTCTGCACGTCGTGAGAGATGACTCGTGCAACCGCCTCAAGCCGGGAATCACCCCCATTCGGCCCCCAATCGAATCGGTCAAGTGCTGCCGCGACGAGATCCGCGAGGCGCTGCATAGACTCGAGCTCTCGACCAGAGAAGTGCCCCGGTTGCCGGTGAGTGGCGACAAGCAGGCCATGATTTTCGATCGGGACACATAACATCGAGCGATACCCGTCGGGATCGGCATCAAGGTCGGGCGCGGTCGCTGCGGCCGAGCGGACATCTGCGAGATCGTCGATCAATCCTGCAGTGCCGTGTTCGAACGAGTGCGAGAGCACGTCGCCGTGAGTCTCCAACGGTCCGGGCGTCTCCGCGGCGTTTGGACCAAAGGCGACGCTCGCCTTGGATGCCAAGCCGTCATCATCCGGCTGTATCACTTCACACCGATCTGCATCGGACAGATGGGCGAACGTTCGAACGGCGGTATGGCGGACTGCCTGTTCAGTCCGAGCCGCGAGCAGGCCACGCGCAGCATCATGGAGGTCAGTACTCACGAACGAACAGCCAATAATGGCTCCGAGACACCCATCAAAGTATCGGTGAATTGGATTGCCTTTGTCTGGCCATTGGCTGTGCTTACATAGTCACGCTGGCTCGGCTGCTGGCGACGCGTTCAATTCGAGCAGGAGCGGACAACCACCCACACCTGCAATCCTGTGACCACCGCGGCCCGTTCTGGGCAGAGGAGGTGTGGCCGTGGGCGAGGCTCAGTCCCTCCGCAGAGCGTTACGGGATCATCAGGGTGAAATCAAAAGTCGACGTCAACCTCTGCGTCCGCCGTCGCCTCGTCAAGGCCATCCTCCCGTGCATCGGCAGTGAGCCGGACTGAGATCGCCGCATCGGTGAGAATCTCCTCGAATTCGCCGCGGAATCGATGACTGACACGACGGGAGCGCTCGATCGCTCGGCGTACCGCGACGACGGCCGCCGGATCTTCCGCCCCAAGGTCATCAGCAGCGGCGAGAGGATCCGCACCGTCCTCGATGCGCTGCCCGAGCGCATCCAAATCGACATCGGCGTCACTCGCTTCGACGAGGTGGAGATCCGCCCGGGCTCGAAGCACGGTCTCTGGATCCAGGTCAAGGTCAGCGGCTATATCGGTATCATCGCGACCGTCATAGAAGGCTCGTGTGAGCCGGACATACTCGTCGGTCTCGAGGTCAGTCTCGAATCCGTAGCGGTCGCGGAGCCGTTCGACAACATCCGCAAGGCGATCGTCGACATCTTCCCTGTTTGCCGCGAGCGACCCACGAGTCTCCTCCTGACCCTCCGTCACGGCCGCGTCCTCCGCGACGTCCATGAAGATATCTCGCAGTCGCTCGGTCCGGTCGTCCATCGGCCGACCTGCGCAGACTCAGGGAAATAAGCCTTTGGCTCCACGCGGGCGCGTGACAAGGCTTAAGCGCGTCGCCCCACCCGTGAGACCAATGTCGCTCCTCCAGGCGGCCACTCGGCCACAGTTCTGGGGTATCACCCCCGTGGGCAAGGTGGTGTTCTACTTCCTTACGGTGCTTACAGTCCTCGTATTCGCATACGGTATCTACAGCCGGATCGCCCGATACCGTACTGGCACCGAGGATGCCTTTGATCGGGTTTCTGCACTCCCCCGCCGTGTCGGCACTGCCGCCCGCATTGCATTCACAAACGAGAAACAATTCGATCGGGATCTTGTCGGCGGCCTGATGCATGCGTTCATTTTTTGGGGCTTTCTGACGCTGTTCATCGCAACGGCAATCCTGGCCTTCGACGAGTGGGTATGGCGGAATGGCACGGAGATACTCCTTGGCTCCCGTCAGTCGTTCTTCCAGGGACAATTCTACCTGTCATATTCCTTCGTGGTCGATGCGATGGGGCTGCTCTTCGTCGTCGGGCTCGGTGTTGCCATTTACCGTCGGTTTGTGAAGGCAAACGAGCGGCTCTGGGGAATCCACACAGGCCGGGAGGACGCCCTGCTTGTCTGGTCCCTGTTCCTCCTCGGGGTCGGCGGATACCTCACCGAAAGCTTGCGGATTGTCGGGACACAGTTTCCCGCACATGAGACGATTAGCTTCGTTGGCTACTTCGGTGCGCTCGTCCTTTCCGGCATGGGGATCAATGCTGCGCTCGCCGAGGCAGTTTACCCGGCGGTCTGGTGGTCACACGCGCTATTGGCACTCTGGTTCATTGCTTGGTTGCCGTACGCGAAGCCATTCCATATGCTGTCTTCATTCGCAAACATCGTCGCGCGGGACGAAAAAGCCGGAATCCGCCTCCCGAAAGTGCCTCCGGATGCCGATCCAGAGGAGATCGGACCCTCCGCCATCGAGGACTTCAGCTGGAAACAAATGCTCGATCATGACGCCTGTACAAAGTGCGGTCGGTGCTCCTCTGTCTGTCCGGCAAAGGCTGCTGGTCGGCCGCTGGATCCGCGAGATGTCATCCTCGATCTGAAGCAATACCGTCAGGATCTCGATGCTGGGCGGACCGACGAAGTGCCGATTGTCACGGATGGTGGGACGAGCGTGATCGACTCACGCACTATGGAATCATGTCTCTCCTGTATGGCCTGTATGGATGCCTGTCCCGTCGAGATCGAGCACGTACCACAGTTTACCGAAATGAACCGCCGACTCACTGAGGCTGGCGAAATGGCCGAGCACGTTCAGGATGCGATGATGAACGTTTTCCAGCAGGGCAACACGTTTGGGGATCCCGACCACGCCAGACCCGAGTGGACAGAGACTCTCGATTTCGACGTGCCGGATGCGCGGGAGGAGCCGGTCGAACTCCTTTGGTATGTCGGTGATTATCCGAGTTATGATGAGCGGAACCGGGCCGTCGCACGCGCGCTTGCGCGTCTGTTCGAAGAAGCAAACGTGGATTACGGGATTCTCTACGAGGATGAACAAACGGCGGGCAACGATGTCCGCCGCGTCGGCGAGGAGGGGCTCTACGAGATGTTGGTCGAAGACAACGCTGCGGCGATTGGGGACTGTGAGTTCGAGCGTATCGTCACGACCGATCCCCATGCGTACAATACGTTCAAAAACGAGTATCCCGAGTTCGACGCCTGTGACTGGGGCGAAACGGACGTCTACCACTACACTCAAGTCGTCGATGAGCTGCTCGATAGTGGGCAGTTGCGGATACCCGCGAGCCTCTCGGAGCGGGTCACCTACCACGATCCGTGCCATCTGGGCCGATACAACGATGTGTATGAAGCGCCCCGCGATGTCATTCGGCAAACGGGCGTGACGTTGGATGAAATGCCGCGAAACCGCGCGAATAGCTTTTGTTGTGGTGGTGGTGGCGGTGGACTGTGGATGGACTTCGATGAGGACAAGCCCAGCGAACAACGGCTTCAAGAAGCTGTCGAAGAAACCGATGGATCCATCTCCCGGTTCGTTGTCGCCTGTCCAATGTGTGTAACGATGTTCGAAGATGGCCGGCTGACAGGCGGCTTCGAAGACGATCTCGAAGTTATCGATATTACGGAATTGCTCGTCGAGGCCATCGAGGCCGACGGGACCGCGCCGGCACAATCCGACCTCGCAGCATAACGCTCCGGCTTTCGGTATTGCCGGCGAACGATGCCGTTACACCGATCCGAGCAGTCCGAGCGTGAGTACTACCAGCACTACCTGGAAGCAGAGCGTCCCAGCGGCCGAGAGTAGCGTAAATGTGGAGAGCCGCATATCAGAGAGCCCTGCCGGTACCGTGAGCATCCCACGGACGAACGGCATGGCATTGCTCGCTGGGACCGCAAGCGGGCCCCACCGTCGAAACCACTGGTCAAAACGCTCGAGATCATCATGTGAAACGCCGATCCATCCTCGCTCGACAATCCCTTCGCGACCCACCCGCCGCACGAGAACGAATAGCGCAACCTGGCCCAAAGTCGCTCCCACAACTGCGATGACCAGTAGAATGAGAATACTGAGTGGATCCCGGCCGAGGGCGAATACCGCCGCTGGTACGAGGCTCTCGCTTGGCGCGAAATACAACACCATCAGCCCCTCGAGCACGAAGACGGAGAGTAACGCCGGATAGCCGTATTGCTCGAGGAGCGAGACCGCATACTCCGAGGCGTCGAGTGTCAATGCCGCGACTCCCCCAAATCGGAGGGCGAGGATGAGTATCACGGCCAAGATGGCGAGCCCAACGCCAACCGCGACCCGTCTTGCAGGGACGTTACGGACGCGGTAGCGCGACACGACTGCTCCGTGGGCGGTTGCTCACAAAGTCATTCGGGTGGAACGATACGGCTAAAAGGTCCGGCGGCCGACGCGCGGGCATGGACCAGCGGCGACGCCCCAGACGGCTCCGGACCGACGGTATTCGGAACCTGGTCAAGGAGACGGATCTGGTGGCCTCTGACCTCGTCGCACCGATCTTCGTGGATGCGACTGCGGAGGAACGAATGCCGATCCCCTCGATGCCCGGCCACGAGCGAGTGCCGATCGATGCGGCTGTTGAGCGCACCCTCGAGGTACAGGAAACCGGTGTCGATGGGATCATCGTCTTTGGAATTCCCCGAGAAAAAGACGAGCGTGGTACCCGTGCGTGGGCGGAGGATGGCGTCGTCCAGAAAGCGGTCCGCCGGATCGCTGCCGAGACTGATTGTTATGTGATTACCGATGTGTGTCTTTGTGAATACACGAGTCATGGCCACTGTGGCGTCCTGGAGACTGACGCAGAGTCGGATCCGACACTGACAGTACGGAATGACGAAACACTCGAGCTTCTCGAGAAGATCGCCGTTTCCCACGCCGAAGCTGGCGCGGACATGGTCGCTCCATCGGGAATGATGGATGGGATGGTAGGGACGATCCGAGGCGGGCTTGATGAGGCCGGCCACAGAGAGGTGCCGATCATGAGTTATGCGGCGAAGTTCGAGTCGGCCTTCTACGGACCATTTAGGGACGCCGCCGATGGAGCCCCGGCTTTCGGCGACCGTCGGCACTACCAAATGGACCCTGCCAACGGCCGGGAAGCGTTGCGGGAGGTTGGCCTCGACGTGGAACAGGGCGCAGACGTCCTGATGGTCAAGCCCGCACTCCCGTACTTGGACATCGTTGCTGCCGTTCGCCGCGAATTCGAGCACCCGGTAGCTGCTTACAATGTTAGTGGAGAATATGCCATGTTGAATGCGGCTGCCGAGAAGGGGTGGCTCGACCTCGAAGCGGTCGCGCTTGAGTCGCTGGTATCGATCAAGCGCGCAGGCGCGGATCTCATTATCTCGTACTTCGCCGAGGACGTCGCACCACGGCTCTAACGGATTCGGCGGGGGCGGCCAATCGTCCACTTCTACTCCGCAATACTCCAGTAAATCGGTCAAGTAGTAACCTTATACAGTTTAATCACTACCATAATCCAGACAAATGTGCAGTAAATTGTCGATTGAGGGCGGAACGTAAAGCCAACCCTTATGTATAAACTGCTCAGTACATCTGCCCGTGAGCCGAACCACGAACCGCAACGAATTCCGTGAAAGAGTAGACGAATAACCACAAAAAGATCGAAAATCAAGACACACAATGAGTACACTGCTCCAAGTCGATCCAGCGGTCCTCGCAGAAGGTGTCAACCTTCTCTGGGTGTTGGTGGTAACGTTCCTGATCTTCTTCATGCACGCCGGCTTCGCGATGCTCGAGGCCGGGCAAGTGCGCTCGAAGAACGTGGCGAATCAGCTGACGAAGAATCTACTGACGTGGTCGGTTGGCGTCGTGGTGTTCTTCCTGATCGGTGCCGGCGTCTCGGCGATGGTCGGGTCGCTCACCGGTGGAGGCGGTAGCTACGGCCTGTTCGATACGCTGTCAGCTGGGTCGGGAGGTTGGGTCTCCTGGCTCTTCGGGGCGGTATTCGCGATGACCGCCGCAACCATCGTCTCCGGGGCGGTCGCTGGCCGCGCGAAACTCCGAGCATACGTGAGCTATACGTTCCTCCTCGCCGCAGTCATCTACCCGGTTGTCACCGGCCTAACGTGGGGCGGTGGCCTCCTCGCGTCGATTCTCGGCGTCGGGTTCAAGGACTTCGCCGGGGGTATGATCGTCCATGGGATGGGCGGTATTGCAGGCCTGACGGCCGCCTACGTCATTGGACCACGGCTCGGACGGTACAACGACGATGGCTCGGCCAACGTCATTCCCGGGCACTCACTGACGTTTGCTGTGCTCGGTACGCTCATCCTGGCCTTTGGCTGGTACGGTTTCAACGTCGGCACGGCAGCGTCAGTGTTCGCAGTGAACGAAGCCGGTGAGCTGACCCTCGGAGCCTTCGACTATGTCGGACGTGTTGCGATGACGACCACCCTCGCCATGGGGATGGGCGCCATCGGTGCGAGTGCGGCATCGCTATTCAAAACCGGCAAAGTCGACACACTCTATACCGCGAATGGGCTGCTCGCAGGCCTCGTGGGTATCACCGCGATCCCGGACACGACGACATGGTGGGGAGCTCTGCTTGTCGGGGCCATCGCCGGCGCACAGCTGCCGGTCGTCTTCGAGTTCGTCGAAAAGCGGCTCAAGATTGATGACGTCTGCGCGGTCTTCCCGGTCCACGGCTCCGCTGGTGTACTTGGTGCGCTGGCGTATCCCTTCGTGGCTGTCGAGCTAAGCGTTGGCTTGGGAACAGCCGTTGCCGCTCAGGTCATCGGGGTTGCCATCATCGCTGGATGGACGATTCTGGCTACCCTCGCGGTCTTCGGCGTCCTCAAGGCCATTGGGCAAGCGCGTGTCTCGCCGGGGCATGAGCGGGACGGTCTTGATATCAGTGAACACGGCGTCGAGACGTACCCCGAATTCGAGGAGAGTGGCGAACTCGGCGAGGGACAGCCGATTTCCGACGGCGGCGTCGAGGAGGTATCGCCATGAGTGCAAACGACGGAGAGATCAAACTTGTGATGGCATATGTCCGCCCGGACAAGCTCGGTGAAGTCAAGCAGTCACTTGCCGAGGCAGGCGCGCCCTCGATTTCGGTGACGCAGGTCTCCGGGCGAGGATCCCAGCCCTCGAAGACCGGGCAATGGCGCGGCGAAGAGTACGTTGTCGACCTCCATCAGAAGGTCAAAATCGAATGCGTCGTGGCGGACGTTCCAGCTGAGGATGTCATCGATGCCATAGAATCAGCCGCGCACACGGGGGAGCCCGGCGACGGGAAGATCTTCGTCCTGCCGGTCGAAAGTGCGCTACAAATCCGAACCGGGAAAACCGGCACCGAAGCGGTGTAGGGCGCGCGGCTTCCGCGCCGCGCTGACGGTAGATTCTTTCGGGGCGACGTCGAAGCCCCGCTCATGACCGCCAAGGACTCGCGCTCGCTATACGACCGAGCGCTGTCGGTGACGCCTGGTGGCGTCAATTCGTCAGTCCGAGCGATCCGTCCCTATCCGTTCTTCGTGGAGCGTGGTGACGGTGCTTATGTCGTGGACGCTGACGGGAACCGCTATATTGATTTCGTCAACGGATACGGACCATTGCTGCTCGGTCACGAAACACCCGAACGTGTCCAGGCGGCCGTCCAACAGCACACGGCCGAGGGTCCAATGTACGGGGCTCCCACTGAGGT
Source organism: Haloarculaceae archaeon (assembly GCA_042219595.1). Taxonomy (GTDB): domain Archaea; phylum Halobacteriota; class Halobacteria; order Halobacteriales; family Haloarculaceae; genus CAYLJD01. The sequence continues at coordinate 1,202 of JBDGPQ010000109.1, read as the reverse complement.
TGAGGTCGAACTAGCCGAATTCGTTGCACGACATGTCGATAGCGTCGACATGGTTCGTTTCGTGAATTCCGGCACAGAGGCGACAGTGTCCGCCGTACGGCTGGCCCGAGGATACACCGGTCGGGACAAAATTGTCGTCATGCAGGGCGGGTATCACGGGGCACAAGAGTCCACGCTCGTCGAGGGTGAGGGGGCGGAGACCACGCCCTCGAGTCCGGGCATTCCGGATGCGTTTGCGAACTCGACGATCGCCGTTCCATTCAATGATCAGGAGGCGATCGATGAGGTATTCGATGCCCATGGAGATGATATCGCCGCCGTGCTTGTGGAGCCGATCCTGGGGAACTATGGCATCGTCGAGCCGGTGAACGATTATCTTGCGTACCTCCGGGATGTCACGGCGGAACACTGTGCGCTACTCATTCTTGACGAGGTGATCACCGGCTTCCGCGTAGGCGGACTCGAATGCGCCCAAGGCGTCTACGGAGTGACGCCAGATATCACCACGTTCGGGAAAGTGATCGGGGGCGGCTTCCCGGTCGGCGCCATCGGTGGCCGGGCGGAAGTCCTCGAGCAGTTCACCCCGAGTGGTGATGTCTTCCAAGCAGGCACCTTTTCGGGCCACCCAGTGACGATGGCCGCCGGATTAGCAACGCTGCGATATGCCCGCGACGAAGAGATCTGGGCACACGTGAATGAGCTCGGTGAACGACTTCGCTCGGGGCTAAAGGACATTGTCGCCGACGCTGCGCCACAGTACACGGTCGTCGGACGGGATTCGATGTTCAAAGTGATCTTCACCAGAGCGGGGGCTGGAGCGCCACGAAATGGCGGGGATGTGAAACGCGCCGAGACCGAACGATGGGAACGGCTGTTTTGGCCAGCAATGCGGGATGAAGGCATATTCCTCACACCGAATCAATTCGAGAGTCAATTCGTTTCGGGAGCCCACACCGACGAACACATCGAGGCCGCGTTAGAGGCGTATAAGGCCGCTCTCTGATGACATCTCTCTCGGAGAAACGTGTTTACCGAGAGCGACGAGAGTCTACGATGGCATTCGTCGCGAGCAACCGGGGGCTTGCACGTATCGCGATTTCCGGCGACAGGGTTGGCCGGATCTCGCTGGCTCATCGCGAGACCACGACGGACGTCGCCGGCGGTGGCGGCCGGCTTCTCGTCGCGACACCGGACGATGTTTT
>JBDGPQ010000163.1:5459-27503 GCA_042219595.1 Haloarculaceae archaeon | reverse complement strand
TCCTCGCCCTCGTCGATGTGATTGAATTGCTCTGCGAGGAAGGGATTCTCGTCTTCGTGAAAGATCCGATCACGAACATCATCCCGGAGGTACTCGGGATATGTGGAATGGATTGCCGTCGCTTCCCAAATCATTCCATCGAGATGCACAGGGACCGTGGGAATGTCACCCTCCCGCATTGCCTCTTCGAGGACGAGCATGATCTCCTGAGATCGTCCGACGGCGAAGGCGGGGATCAAAACTTTCCCCCCGCGGTCGATCGTCCGATTGATGACATCGATCAGGTGTCGCTCGGAGTCTTCCTGATCCGTCTGGTAGTCATTCCGGCCACCGTACGTCGACTCGAGCACGAGAGTCTCGACGCGGGGGAACTCGTTAACCGCTCCGTTGAAGAGCCGGGTATCGGTGTAGTGGATGTCCCCCGTGAACGCCACATTGTACAGCCCATCTCCGATGTGGAAATGAGAGATCGCCGATCCAAGGATATGCCCCGCATTGTGAAAGGTCAGCTTGATATCCGGCGCGATATCAGTCACGTCGCCATAATCGATGGTGATCGAATGCTTGATGGCTTCCCGAACCTGCGACGACTCGTACGGCGGCGTGCGCCCCTCTTTGCCCGCCACGTCGAGATAGTCGAGCGTGAGCAAGCCCATCAGATCCCGCGTCGGCTCTGTCGTATAGATCGGACCATCGTATCCGTATTTGAACAGCAACGGAATGAACGCGCTATGATCCAGGTGAGCGTGCGTCAATACCACGGCATCGAGGGAACTCGCTCCCGAGCCGAGTGCTTCCGGAACCTGTAGATACGGTACCTCCCCTTCTGCGCCTGGCTTATCACCGCAGTCGATGAGGACGCGCGTCTCGGGCGTTGAGAGAATGAACGACGCTCTCCCGACTTCACGGCAGCACCCGAGCGTCGTGATCCGGACCCACTCGTCATCGGACATTTCCTCGCGGTGAATCTGCCGGCCGATTCGCTCCAAAATATCCCGACGTTCCTCGCGTTCCTGCTTGAGGAAGTTCCTGACGTTATCCACGGTGGAAGACTCGATCGGCGGCGTTCGGACCACCTCTGGGGTCCAGCCGACCTGCTGGGTGATCTCCCTGAGCGTGGTCCCGTGGCGGCCGATGACCATGCCCGGTTTTTCGGCCTCGATCACCACCTCACCGGTATCGATGTGAAAGTCAAGGTCGGTGACGCCGGCGTCCTCGGGAATGACCCCCATGATTTGCTCTCTGGCCTCCTCCGGTCGGGAGAGCACGTCCGGATCCGGGCGAACCGTGATGCGCTTGCGCAACTTTGACGCGAGCGTGCGCACGAGGTCACCCTTCTTTGCAAAGGTCCGCGGGTCACGCGTGTAGATCACCAGCTCCGGGCCCTCGTAGGTGACATCGGTGATCGTAATCGTGCTTGGTATCTCTTCTTCGATTTCGTCACGGATTGCGTCGAGGCGCTCGTCGACCCGACTCATCTCGTCCTCCGAGATGTCGTGTACCGGTGGCCGTCTGCACGTATCGTGAAACTCATAGTTCGCTAACAGGTTCCCCCACTCTCGTGGAGGTGAAATCCGGGCGACGCTGCCCGGAGAATCCCGCTATGGCCGACCGTATTCCCTGCTCCTTATATAAGCCTTCCCAAAGTTGTAGGCTGCCCATCGCATTCCTGATGCATGGACATCGATCCGGAGGTTGTTGCCGCCGAGCATGACCGGCTGCTCGCAGAGGCACCCGCCATCGCACGCACCATCAATGACGTTCGAACCCGGCTTGGCGAGGCGTTCGATACCGAGGTCGGCACCGTCACTGCGGAGCAGGTCCGCGGGGCGCTGGATGACGTGTTTGCGGACGGCGATCTCAGTGTCAATGTTGCTACGCTGACGGCGATACTTCGGGATCTCGACGTCGAGGATGACTATCCCGGGTTCGTCGTCGACGAGCTGCTCGCTCGCGAGCTCGCGGGGATGCTGGCGGGGGGTCAGCAGCCAGCGCGGCTGCTCGGTGAAGCGACATACCACTTCGCCGATCTACACGTCCATGAGGGCGAGACGGCCGGTGCTGACGACCTTCTCGCCGCGCTCGCAGGCGGTCTCCAGACACGCCTTCCGGGCTGGTCATGGACCGAGGGTCCGAGTCCCTACGAGTGAAGCACGAATTCGATACGTTCAGTCTCGGCGCCCTTTCGACTGCTATCGACGATGTCGATTCGACCGATCTCGCTGAGCCGGTCGACGTGGGTACCTCCACACGGACAGTAATCGAAGCCCTCGATTTCGACCACCCGAAGTGGATCGACGGAATCCGGGATAAGGTCGAGCAATGCTCGGCCCTCGTCGGTCTTAGCCTCCACTTCGTCACGGGGTCGTTCGGCCTTTGTTACCGAGAAATCCTGTGCGATCGCTTCGTTCGAGAGCCGTTCGATTCGCTCGATATCGTCGGCATCGAAGTCGGCGGGTTCGAAGTCGATACGTGACCGATCGGGATAGATCTGGTTGCCTGCCGTCGATGCTCCATACTCATCGAGAACGATGCGCGAGACGACATGCTGGGCAGTGTGCATGCGGCGGAGCCGCTGCCGACGGTCAGCGTCGATCGTGCCACGGACGTCGGTGCCAGGGTCCGGAACGGTGCCCGAATACTCCTCAACATAATGGCGGACATCGCCGTGATTCTTCCGGACGTTATCGATGGTTGCGTGGCCGCCATCCCACTCGATACGACCGTGATCCGGTGGCTGGCCGCCACCCTCCGGATAGAAGTATGTGCCGTCGAGCACAATGTAGTCTGTTGTAGCGTCCGTCACGGTGGCGTCAAACTCCGTCACATCGTCGCCGTCGGGGAGGTAGCGAAGCTCGGTCATGGCAGACCTTGTGGCCGGGTCCTCATAGCCGCCACGGCTCCGACTTCAGCACTGGACCTCGGCGTACTTGATCGTTCGAGGCCCCTATCCCAGGAAGAGGTCAAGAATGATTTCCGTATCCTGGCCGCGGTAGAGTTCCGAGTACCCGCAATTCGTGCACGTCACGACACGAAACTGCCGGGTTTGGACGTCGAATAGCCGGGAGAGCCCGGCGCCGGTCGTTGCTATCGTGTCGACTTCAGCGTCCTCGTTCCCACACTTTGGACATCCTGACTCTTCCATCTCGGTACGGTTATCGATACCAGGCGACCGTTCCTCAGCCGGCTCCGCGTCGTCTAGTGAGGATTCGCAGTTCCGACAGAACGACCAGGATGCCGGGGCCTTGGCGCCGCAGGAGGCACAATAGACGAACTCGGCGTTGCTCTGTGACATCGGCCTGATTTGTTAGGCCAGTCAAAAATATTTTGACGCTCGTCGGTGACGTTAAAATATGGGAGCTGCGGTGCTCGGAGTTGTCGTGTTCCTCTCCATTGCGACGCTTCTCGCGCTTTGGATCCTGATCCGGTCGGAAGCGAATTCGACAACGGTCACAGACCGGACGGAGGCGGAGCGAAACGCCCGGGACTTCGGCGGGCGTGACGACCCGCCGGGGCAGCGGTAACTCCCCACCGCCAAGCGCACATATTGGTCACCGGCAATTCCCCTTACGGGTAATTTTCGAAGTCCGCAGGCGAGCCGTCGAATGAGAGTGCCGCTTTCGTGTGTTTGTATGCAGCGTCGTCGTACTCCGCGAGCGTTGTCACGAGATCATGGGCGCGCTCGTCGACGGCATCACTTGAGACGACATCGGAGACGACGCCCCACTCGAGCGCTCGTTCTGGCGGAATCTCCTCCCCTCGTAGCGCGATCTCCCTGGCGATGTTCGCTCCGAGCGCATGTTTCAGCATTCGCGTCGAATATCCCGAGAAAACGCCATACCCGATCTCCGGCTTCGAGAGCACGGCATCATCACCGGCAATAGCGAAGTCACATGCCACAGCAAGCTGGAACCCTGCACCGATCGCCGCGCCCTTGACGGCCATGACGGTCGGCCGGGGATACCGAGCGAGGAAGGCATACACATCATTCACCCCCTCCACGAGGGCCCGCTTCGCAGCGTCGTCATCGCCGCCGACAACACTCGTATCCGCACCGGCTGTCGTCACCGGCCCGGTCCCGGTAAAGAGGATCGCGTCATTCCCGTCAGCCTCGGCATCATCCAACTCCGCACGGAGGTCTTCGACGAGTGGGACGTCAAGGGCGTTGCGCTTCTCCGGGCGGTCAAAGGCGATCGTTCGAACACCATCTTCCCGACGTACGTCGAGTCGATCGACCATACTCGCCCGTCCCACCTTGGCGCGATAAACTTACGGCTTCAAATCCCTCTAATGAGGTCCGTCAGTCCGATCGTTTCCGCGATCACCCACACGATGAATACCGCGTATGCACCGAGCAGGAAATACGACTCCAGATCGGAGAGTTCCAGATCGGTCCGAAGCATAGCGAACAGGAGAATCGTCGCCACCGTGAGCACCCCGAGCATCGGGATGGCCACGGCAAAGTTGACGGGTGCGCTCCCGGCGATCAGCACACCGACCGGAATTGCAACAAGCAGGTCGAAGGTATTCGAACCGAGGACGTTCCCGAGGCTCGTGACAGCCCGCCCCTCACGGGCCGCCCGAACGGAGACCAGCGTATCCGGCAGGCTCGTGGCGGCGGCGAGGATCGATACACCGCCGAGAAATTCGGGGATACCAAAGGTATGATTCAGCCCCTCGACCGCGCCGACCAGCTGTTCGACGGCAACCAGGATGAGTAAGAGCCCGAGCCCGAGGCGGACCCATTCCCGACGAATCCTCACACCCTCCTGCTGTATGGGCTCGGAGCTGTCGCCGAAATCCTGCCACTGAATGAAGATGTACAAGCCATACAACGCCAATGGGAGCAGCGCGAGTGCGCGCGTAAGCCGGCCAGAGAGTGTCGGACCAGGGATTGGAAAGTAGATAACCGCGAGTGCAAGCGTGATGATCAGCGCCGCGACGGCGATCATATAAAATTGTGCCTCCTTGTAGACGAGCGTCCGGCTGGAGGCGAGTGGATTTTCCGTGGCGATGGCCGCGACGGCAGGGATAACGAGAACGTTGAAGATTGCCGACCCGACGATCGCCCCGACGCCGAGATCGAAGGCACCGACAAGTGCGGCAAAAACCACACTCGAGAGCTCTGGAAAGCTCGAGCCAATCGCTATGACTATGGATCCCTGGATCACCGCTGGCAGCCCGTGATACCTGGCGATCGTCTCGGCACCGTCTTCCAGCCAGCCACTGCCGATCCAAATGACACCTGTCGCGACGATCACGATCCCGATATGGACAATCGTCGTATCAGGAAGCAGCCCGCCTAACGCCATCATCGAAACCCGCGGGCAAGCGGCTCCTAAACATAACGGGAGCCGGATCCCCGCGTTTATGTCTCCCTCGCACGCACTCCAGTTCATGAGTGAGCAGCAGGGCGAACAGGAGCTCGGGCTTACCGAGTCGAAGGCCCACAATACTGGGGAGTGGTATGCCGAGCTGGTCCGGAAGGCCGAGCTAGCCGACTACGCGCCGATGGGTGGATTCATCGTCACCCGACCGCGGGGGTATGCCATCTGGGAGCGCATCAAGCAGCATCTCGACGGCTGGTTCAAGGATACTGGTGTTCAGAATGCCTACTTCCCGTTGTTCATTCCGGAGAGTCTGCTCGAGCGCGAAAAAGACGTTGTGGAAGGATTCGATCCCGAGGTCGCGTGGGTCACCCATGGCGGGTATGATGAACTCGAGGAGCGACTCGCAGTTCGGCCGACCAGCGAATCCATCATTGCCCCGTTCATGGCGCAGTGGACTCGCTCGCATCGGGATTTACCACTTCGCCTTAACCAGTGGTGCTCGGTTGTCAGATGGGAAGCCACCGAGACGAAGCCGTTCTTCCGGACAAAAGAGTTTCTCTGGCAAGAGGGCCACACCGCACATGCCGAGCGAGAGGGAGCGTGGGAGGAGACGATGCGCCGCCTCGACCAGTACGAGCGACTGTACGAGGAGGTCATGGCGATGCCCTGCCTCGTCGGTCGGAAACCGCCCCACGATAAGTTCCCCGGCGCCCACACGACCACGACCGTAGAGGCGTTGATGCCGGATGGCCGGACGGTCCAGGGCGCCACCTCACATTATCTGGGTACCTCCTTCGCAGAGGCATTCGATATCACCTATGTCGATGCAGACGAGGAGACCCATGTCGCCCACACCGCCTCTTGGGGTGTCTCGTGGCGGGCGATGGGTGCGCTGTTCATGACACACTCGGACGATCAAGGTCTCGTGTTGCCCCCAGCGCTCGCCCCGGATCAGGTGGTGATCGTGCCGATTTGGCAGGCGGCGACGAAGGATGCCGTCCTTGAGTACGCTGAGGGGGTCGCCGCAGATCTCGAGGCGGCTGGCTATCGGGTCCATCTCGATGATCGCGAAAACCGCAATCCGGGGTTCAAATTCAACGAATGGGAGTTGAAGGGTGTCCCGCTTCGGATCGAAATCGGCCCGAATGAGGTCGAGAACGACCAGCTAACCCTTGTCCACCGCCCTGACGGTGAGAACGCGAGTGTGGACCGGGCAGGAGTTGGCGATACCGTCGCGGATCACCTCGACGAGATTTTTGCGAAGCTGTATGCGTCCGCCGAGGCGACGCTCGAGGGCGAGATCAGGGAGGCGCAGAGCCGGGAGGAGATTCTCGGTACGATCGGCGAGCATGGCGGCTACGTGAAAACCGGCTGGTGTGGGGATGAGGGCTGTGAAGAACCCATCAAGGACGCGATCGCCGCCGAGATCGTCATGGTCCCGCTCGACCGGGATGCGGAACCGATTCACGACGACTGTGCGATCTGTGGAGAGCCTGCTGAAGAGACGGCGTACTTCGCTCGGACGTACTGAATCGGACCGTGCCCGGGGGTTGAGTATCGGCTTGGATGACTCGTGACGGCTGGTCTGTTATAGGGGATCGGGTGACGGCGCTCCTCCGCCGGCGCATCCACATCGATACGCGGGCCCTCGCCATGCTCCGGATGGCGTTGGGATTGCTCCTCGTCGCGGATGTAGTCGCTCGGGCTCCGGATCTCGTCGCGTTTTACACCGATACCGGTGTCGTTCCCCGGTCGGCGCTTGCGGAGATCGCGCCCACTTTCGGATCGCTGTCGATCCACGCCCTTTGGGGTACTGCACTCCCCCAGGCAATCCTCTTTCTTTTAGCCGGCCTCGCGGCCGTTGCACTCTTGGTTGGATACCGGACGCGTGTCGCCACACTCGTTTCGCTAGTTTTGTTGATCTCGCTGCATGCCCGCAACCCAGCCATTCTCAACGGCGGTGATACCCTTCTCCGACACCTCCTGGTCTGGGGTGTGTTCCTCCCGCTCGGTGAACGGTGGTCGGTCGACGCCGTTCGGCGCGATCACGAGCGCGACCGTATCGCAAGTCTGGCGACAGCCGGCCTCCTGGCACAGGTTGTCCTCGTATACGGCACGAATGCGGTGCTCAAGCTGCGTGGTGATATCTGGCTCGCGGGTGACGCCGTCGAACAGGCCCTCATGCTCACGCGATATTCGACCCCGATCGGTGCAGCAATTCTTGAATTTCCGTTGCTCCCAATGATCGCAGATTATCTCTGGCTTGGCCTCCTCCTGGCCTCGCCGCTTCTGCTTGTCACCACTGGCACCGCCCGGGTGGTTCTCGTCGGCGCGTTTGCAGCGATGCACGCCGGCATGGCACTGTCGATGGGCCTTGGTCTGTTTCCCTACATCAGTATCGCGGCACTGGTGCCCTTCGTCCCGTCGCACATCTGGAACCGCGTCCCAGACCCGCCAACGCCGGTGTTCACGTATATTGACACGGCATTGCCACGTCCAGGTCGGCCCTCAACAATGCTCTGGGACATATTCAGTCCACTGGTACGGCCCGCGGCTGGGCTCCTGCTCGTTGGTATGGTGGTCGTCAATGCCGCGAGTATTGGGCTCGTGGAGTATCCCCAGGCTACTCCGGACGCAGTCGAGGACAAGTCCTGGAGCATGTTTGCACCCCGTCCCCCGTCGGACGACGGGTGGTACGTCGCCTCCGCGCTGCTTGATTCCGGCGATCGGATGGACCTGCTCCGCGGGAGTCGGCTCTCATGGGACCGCCCGCCGGACGTGGATAACACCTATCCGAACAATCGCTGGCAAAAACTACTGTATCAGCTTCGTGGGCGACCCGAGGTGGCCCTTCAACGACCCCTCGCTCGCTACCTGTGCCGCCAATGGAATCAGCGGCATCTGACTGATGCGATCAGCATTCGGCTCGTGTACGTCGAATATCCGACGGATCGGCCTGGACGAGGCGACCGACTGCAGTTGACTCGCCTTTCATGTCCAACACCAACTGCTGACGCGATGCACGCCGACGATACCTCAAGGGGGCCCCCCGCTTGACGCCGCTTGATCCTCATTGCGACATCTCCCTCCCTTACGAGTTCAACTCCCCCGAACCAGGTGGAGGTCGTACGGGGCGTCCGCGGAAATGGAGCCAAAGCGCGTCTCGAGGAGTTCCGCGGATCCATTGCGAATGCCCACGAAAAGGACGCTCGCGCCAACTTCTGTCGCAGTCGCCCGAACGGCCTCGCCGATTCCATCTGACGGCGAGCCCGCGCTTTCGTGCTCGTAGACGAGTTCCGTCTCATCCGTGGTCTCGTCGATCTTTCGATCGAGGGCAGCTGTGGCCTCGCTGGCGGCGAAGTCATCGTCAGGCTGGATCCAGGTCCGACGCTCGGCAAACTCCGCCCCCGTCGGCACATATGCAACCGCCAACACGTCCCGGTTCATCGCACGTCCATGCTCGACGGCACGCCGCAGAGCAGCATCGGCGGCATTCGACCCATCGTAGGGAACGACGAAGACCATGCCAGCCCGTACCACACGGACGCCCATCAACCTTTCCGCGACGCTGTACGGCCCCGTGATCGCCGGGAGCATAAAGCATATCTCCAGGCATGCCACAGTGCCAACGTATCCCGGTCCCATGAACGAAGTTCAACTCGAGGTTGCGAAGGCCTACCCGAACGACTCGGGGCGGGGCATCGCACGCCTCGACCCCGATACGCTGTTGCATCTCAAACTCTCCCCGGGTGACATCATCGAGATCGAGGGGGCGGACACCACGGCTGCGAAGGTCTGGCGAGCCGATCGCCAAGACTGGAACACCGACACTGTCCGGATCGATGGATTCACTCGCCAGAACGCGGACGTTGGGATCGGCGAGCGGGTCGAGATACGGAAGGCGGAGGCCGAGAAAGCCGAGTCGCTCGTCCTTGCGCCACCCGAGGAGGCATCAGTGCAGTTCGGCTCGGATGCCGCCGGCATGGTCAAGCGTCAGATTCTCAAACGACCGGTGGTCGAGCGCGACATCGTCCCGGTGATGTCATCCACGAACCATCCGTTCATGCGCTCGCCCGGCCAGGCAATCCCACTGATTGCCGTCGAGAGCGAGCCGGATGGCGTCGTCCTTATCACCGAGGATACAGACGTCGAACTCCGCGAGGAGCCGATCTCCGGCTTCGAGAAGACGGGCGGTGGGATTACGTACGAGGATATCGGCGGGCTCCAGAACGAAATTCAGCGGGTTCGAGAGATGGTCGAGCTGCCGATGAAACACCCCCGTATCTTCAAGAAACTTGGGATCGAGCCGCCGCAGGGGGTGCTGTTGCACGGCCCGCCAGGGACCGGTAAGACGCTGCTGGCGAAGGCGGTGGCAAACGAGACCGCCGCGAGTTTCTTCTCGATCGCCGGGCCGGAGATCATATCGAAATACTATGGCGAAAGCGAGCAGCAGCTGCGGGAGATTTTCGACGACGCAAGCGAGGAGGCACCGTCGATCATCTTTATCGACGAGCTCGACTCGATCGCCCCGAAGCGAGAGGACGTCACTGGCGAAGTCGAACGCCGGGTCGTCGCCCAGCTGTTGACGATGATGGACGGGCTGGAATCCCGCGGCCAGGTCATCGTCATCGCGGCGACGAACCGGGTCGACAGCGTCGACCCAGCGCTCCGCCGTCCGGGCCGGTTTGACCGTGAGATCGAGATCGGTGTGCCCGACGAGACCGGGCGCGAAGAGATCCTCCAGATACATACCCGGGGGATGCCGCTCTCGGATGACGTCACGCTCTCGCGACTGGCCGAGGAGACCCACGGCTTCGTCGGCGCCGACATCGAGAGCCTGACGAAAGAGGCGGCGATGAAGGCGCTCCGTCGGTATTTACCGGAGATCGATCTCGACGAAGAGGATATTCCGCCGAGCCTGATCGACCGAATGATCATCAAGCGGGAGGACTTCCGTGGTGCGCTCAACGAAGTGAGCCCGAGCGCAATGCGGGAGGTATTGGTCGAACTCCCGAAGGTCGATTGGGATCATGTCGGCGGCCTCGAGGACGCCAAGAAAGAGGTGCGCGAGAGCGTCGAGTGGCCGATGAACTCGCCCGAGAAGTTCGAGCGCATGGGGATCACCCCGCCTGCGGGCGTACTTCTCTATGGGCCCCCGGGGACCGGCAAGACGCTCATGGCGAAAGCGGTTGCCAATGAGACTGACGCCAACTTCATCTCCGTCAGAGGGCCACAACTGCTCTCGAAATGGGTCGGCGAGAGCGAAAAGGCGATCCGGCAGACGTTCCGGAAGGCCCGCCAAGTGTCACCGACGGTCGTGTTCTTCGACGAACTCGACTCGCTGGCCCCGGGCCGGGGTGGCGGCGACGCCGGGTCGAACGTGTCCGAGCGGGTCGTCAATCAGCTCCTAACAGAGATGGATGGCCTCGAGGAGATGGAAGACGTGATGGTGATCGGCGCGACCAACCGGCCGGATATGATCGATCCGGCATTGATCCGCTCGGGTCGATTCGACCGGCTTGTGATGATCGGTGAGCCCGATACGGAGGGGCGCGAGCAGATCCTCAAAATCCACACTGAGAATTCACCGCTCGCGCCGGACGTCAGCCTGCGTGAACTCGCGGAAATCACCGAGGGCTACGTCGGTTCGGACCTCGAGTCGATCGCCCGAGAGGCGGCCATCGAAGCACTTCGCGAGGACGAATACGCGGATGAAGTCGAAATGCGACACTTCCGGCAGGCCATGGAGAACGTGCGGCCGACCATCTCGGATGACATCCGGGATTACTACGAGCGGATGGAGGAGGATTTCAAGGGCGGTGGACCCGAGCCGACCGGCGGTCGTCGCGGCGGGCGGATCGGGTTCCAATAGCTGCGGCCTGCGGCCGACCCGGTTCGGTATGCGCCGTCGAATCTGTCGTGCTGAGGATCGGACACTATTCCTTGATCGGACGTGATTCAGCGATCACGTCGGAAATTTGCCGGCTGCAGCCCCTCGCACCCCCCGGATGATGTAGATTCGGGGGGAAAATTGATGCCCAACGAACGAGACATCACTCGTATGCCACCAACGATATCGAGCGACGTCAACCGACCTGCGGTGCCCTGGGATGGGGCAGCGGTCACCGCATCGGTCGACGTCGAGCCGGGGCGCGAGGCGGCGGGTGGCTCCCGCCACATCGCGCTCGTGATCGACACAAGCGGGTCGATGGGTGGGGAGAAAATCGCAAAGGCGCGCGAGGGCGCGTCATGGGTGTTTGGCCTGCTTGAGGATGATGACTACATCACGATCGTCTCCTTCGATTCGGAAGCGGAGTTCGTGATGCGGCCGACGAAGTGGTCAGAGACGGATCGCGAGACGGCAATGACGGCGGTTGACCGGCTCACGGCCGGCGGGGGAACCGACATGTACGACGGCCTGGAAACGGCTGGCGAAGCACTCCGATCGATCGGATATCGGAGCGACGGCGACGACGCCGTTCGGCGGATCTTGCTGTTATCGGACGGCAAGGACAATACCCACCACGTCGAGGATTTCGAAAGATTGGCGGAGGACCTCGATGGGATGGGCATCCGGATTCGGTCCGCTGGCATCGGCGAGGACTATAACCAAGAAACGATCCGGACACTGGGCACGACTGCGAGAGGCGAATGGACGCATCTCGAGGCGCCCGGAGACATTGAACAATTCTTCGGAGAGGCTGTCGAAGCCGCGAGCGAGGTGGTCGCGACGGATGCCCGGCTCGAAATCGATGTTGCACCGGGCGTCGAGATCACGGAGGTGTACCGGGCGCTTCCACAGGCACAGAAGGTTGATCTCGAATGGGAGGATAACGATGCGATCGTCAAACTGCCGGACCTCACGGAGCGGGAGCATCAGCGTGTGACGATGAAGGTACATGCCCCCGCGATGGACGGGACCGGCTCCGAACACCACAAGCTCGCCGATCTAACGCTATCGGCCCGAGGGGCGCAGACAACGGGCGCGCTCACCGTGGAGTACACCGACGACAACGAGCGCCTCGCACAGAACCGTGAGCAGGTCGATATCGACCATCGCCAAACCGTCGTGAGTACGGAGCTCGGCCGGGGCAACGTCGAGACCGCGGAGACGCAAGTCGAAAAAATGACGCGGATTCACGGTGCGGAGACGGAGGCGGTCAAGGAGGCCGAACGCCAGACCCAGCTCGTCAAGGAGGGCGGCCGGGCGGAGCGCAATCGCGCGACGAAGATCGTTGCCGACGACGAGGCCGGCCGCCTGTGAGCCGGAGGGCCTGAGTCGTGAGCGCGGCGCCGCAGTCCGGGGACGTTATCGCAGACCGCTATCAGGTGGAAGTCGTCGCGGGTGAAGGCGGCTTCTCGATCGCCTACCGCGCGTTCGACCGGCAGACTGGCAAGACGGTCGTGGTCAAGTATCCGAATTACGAGGGCTCCCAGAACGATCCCGAAATCATCGACGAGTACCTCCGAAAGGAGGCGGAGACGCTTACCCGCATCGAGGCCGCGGGTGGCCATCCCAACGTCATGACGCTGTTCGAGGACGCCACCCACGAAGACGAGCCGCGTCTCGTCGTCGAGTATGTCGATGGGTACGATCTCGATGAAGCCATCGAGGAGGCTGGTCCACTCGAGACTACCGAACACGTCCGCCAGATCGGGATCGACCTTTGCGAGGCGATGAGCTTCCTGCACGAGCACGAAATCGTGTACCGCGATCTCAAGCCCGATAACGTAATGGTCACCGAACGCAACGGCGCGGTGACGCCGGTCGTCATCGATTTCAATACTGCGACAGGCTTTGCGGGCGGTGAAGCTGCGGACGGCTCGACGACGATTCTCGGGCCGTACAAACCCCGGGAGGTCGCGGAAGCTGACCGCTCCGAGAACCGTCAGGGGCCATGGTCAGACGTCTACTCGGTGGGGAAGATTTTGTTGTTCCTCCTCAAGGGTAGTGTGCCGCGGAAGGATGGTGTCGACCCGCGCGATTTCGGCGCCGAGTGTGAAGCGTACTTGGCCGAGATCGTCGAACGGGCGACCCAAGCCGATCCGGAGGCACGCTACCCGAATGCCACCGTCATGAAACAGGTCCTCGAGGCGAAGGATCCCACACCGCCACCATCTGCGCAACTGTCGTACCTGCCCACCGGAGAAACCTACACGGTGTATCCGGGTGATACGGTCGGTCGACGCGATGCTGAGGGCCCTACCCCGTCGATCGCCCTCGAAGACGAAGGCGCGTACATTTCGACGGTCCAAATCCGGTTCGAGGTGGACGAGGACGGTCAGTGGATCGTCCGAGATCGGAGCCTCAACGGTACGTATGTTCAGTCCGGCGACGGCTGGCAGCGCGTGCTCGGTGCTGCAGGCAGAGAACGGCTCGAGGAGCTCGGCGAGGACGCCACCGATCGTGACGGTGCAGTTCCGCCGACGAGCCATCCCGTGTCCACTGGCGATCTGATCGCCCTCGTGCATCCCGGATACGGTGCGACATTGCGCTTTGAGGAGGCCTGACCCATGGAGTACGCGACTGCATTCGATGTTGGGGATCGCAAGCGCGACGAGGGGGGGCTGAATGAAGATAGCGTGGCCGTCGCGGCGGTCGAGGACGGGCACCGTGACGGGATCGATGAAGACGACGCGACTCGTGGTGCGGTTGCGTTCGCGCTGGCCGACGGAGCTGGCGGGCATGCGGCCGGCGACGTTGCCTCTTATATCGCCTCGACGCTCGTCGTTGAGGAGCTCGTGTCGGTCGCTGCGAGGGGTGCCAGGAGCGACCCGACACCGTTCGGTATCGACTTCGAGGACCCACTCCCTGAACCAGCAACGGCGGTGTCGGTACAGTCGGCGATCGACGGCGCCATTCAGTCCGCGCATAGAGATGTGCTCGCGTATGCCGAACGGGCTGGGGAGGCAGCCCTGACAACGGTCGTGGCAGGCGTAGCCGTTGACGGCCAACTTCACTACGGGTGGGTCGGAGATAGCCGATTGTACGTGTGCAATGCCGTCGAGGAAACCATCGAACTGGTGACCAAGGATCACTCCGTCGTGACGGAACTTGCGGATGCCGGCGAAGTTGACGAGGTGGAAGCCCACGTCCACCCCCGGGGCCATGAGATCACTCACGCCGTCGGCGGGCACCCCGCGGAGGCGGGAGCGGGGGCAAACGTCCCCGTCGAGACCCACACCGTCCCGTTGTACGCCGAGGACGTTGTTTTGGTGACGAGTGACGGCCTGATTGACGCACAAACCGACGCGCCGGTCCTTCACGATCGATACGTTGCCGCAGGCCGTAGTGAGGACGTCGCTGACGAGATCCGTGAGGCAGTGGTAACTGACGATGAGATCGCCGACCACGTGTTCGACGCTGATGGTCTCCAGGGCGCGGCGGACGCATTGATCGAGCTGGGAAACGATCGCGGGGGGAAAGACAACCTCTCGACGATACTCTTCCGTGATCAGTCGCTCAGGGAGACGCCGGCTGATCCCCCGACCCGTGCCATCGATCCCGATGAACGGGTCGAGGATCGCGAAACAGTGATCGTCCCGGACGAGTGAATCGGGACGGTAGCGTATCCCCACTCGGAGGCCGACGATCCCTGGCGGCATTCTCCGTCGAACGATGACGGTCCCCCCACAGCTCGACCACGAGCCATCCACTCCCGGCCCCCGAAGGGCGTCCCACGGGCGGCTGATTGGCGCACTGGGAGGCGAACACCCGCTGGGGTGGCCGAAAAAGGCCAAAGCGTTTTTAGTGTTCACCGAGAGGTTTTCCCACGCATGTCAGAACCTACGAGTACGGCGGTCGAGTGTCCCATCTGTGGGGAGGGATTCGATCCGACGGCCGCCGGCGGGTGGTGTACCAACCCGGAGTGTGGTGAATGGCAATACCTTGGTGACGAAGTCCCGGACCCAGATGAGTCAGCCGACGAGGCGCTGGAGGATGCCGAGGACAGCGATGACACCGCCACGGAGCAGGCCGACGCTGCGGCGACAGCGTCCAGCGCAGACGATGAATCCGTCGGTGAGGCCGAGGCCGAGGACGCTGATGACGTATTTGATGCGGTGGACGATCCTACAACTGAGGAAGAGGACCCAGGAGCCGAAGACGATGACGCGGCTGACGAGGAGCCCATCGCCTTCACCGCCAAGCCCGGTGAGACGTCCGAGGAGACGGATACGGATGACGCCCTGGAGGGTGCAGAACTCGAGTTTGGCGAGCCTGAGGAAGAGGAAGAGACGGCCGCTGACGACAGCGGGGGCGAGTCTCCTGCCGAGGCTGACCTCGTCTTCGAATCGGCTGTGGATCTCGAGGAGAGCGACGATGCCGACATCGACGCAGTGTGTCCGGACTGCGGCGCGAGCATCGATGTCACGGACAACTTCTGTCCGGAATGCGGATCGGACCTTCACGAGTCGGCAACGGAGTCGTGTCCGGACTGTGGCGCGGAGGTCGATCCGGAGGACGCCTTTTGTTCAGCCTGTGGTGCGGATCTGGAGGGCGACTCGACACCCGACAGATTGGCGCTCCGCGCCCGTGGTGAGGAGGTCCTGGTCGACGCCGACCAGACCGTGGGGCGTGAGATCCGACGCTTGGTGACCGACACCGGCGGGGATGAGGACGAGGCTGTCCGTATTCATCGGGAGCATGTCCGGTTCGTCCGGGAGGATGGCCAATTCTACGTTGTCGACCTCGGAGATAATCCGACTGAAGTGAACGGCCGCAAGCTCTCGAAAGGCGATCGCGAGCCGATCGGCCCCGGCGACGAGCTTGCCCTTTCCGACGTTATTACCCTCTCTGTCGCCGAACCCTAACGCCCCCGCGATACCTCACATATGGCATCGCTCGGCGGTGACGCCGTCAAGTCGTTCCAACTGTTGTGGGAGGCCGAGCGGTGGTTCCCGGTGAGCGTGGTGGTCGGCGCCATTGGATTTGTCCTCTGGGTCCGTGGGACAGCGATCGGTGCGAGCATGATTGGTTTTCGCACATTGATGGAGCCCTGGACGGCCGTGACCGATGCACTCGTGGCGCTCAGTTTATTCGTCTGGATCGTGCTTCCAGCAGGGCTCGCGGCGTGGTTTGTCCGTGACCGACTGACGACGGATCGAGGCGCGATCGCTGTTGGGTACCGCCTTCACCATCCCCTCCTCCTTCTCGTTCCGCCAGTGATCGTTATCACGGCCTGCGCGATCACCGTCGATCGGATTGGCGCGGTATACCCACTCGTTGCACTCCTCCTGATCGGGATAGCGTGGCTCGTCGTTCGGACTGTTGCGTATGCGTACCGGGTGTTCGCCCTCTCCCTCCCAGTGGTCGGGCATACCATTACCTTCCTTACCGTGGCTGGATTTGCCATCGCTACGGTTACCGTCGCCGCGATCCCGCTGGGGCTCGGGGATCTGCCGGTGGCCATCGTGGAGGGCCTCGAGGCGCGAACTGGGGTGGCCGATCTGTCGCTGCTCGTCGAGGAAACCGTCGCCCTCCGAGGCGTGACCGTTCCAGCGGCTGTTGCCATCGCCGGCGCCGTGCCGACTGGTCTCTCGGCAGCCTATATCGTTCTTCAGTTGGTTGCCGGTGTTATTGCTCGACTCGTTCGACCCACCGTTCGACGGCCGGAATTGCGAGCTGGGCAGCGTTATCCGACATTCGCCCGGCCGACCACTGGCATTTCACAAGCCCCACCGTCGCCACCGGGTGGCCGAGCCGAACCCGATGGCGCTGACCAAGAATCCGACACTGCGGCCGCCAAACCGTCCGAATCCGAGGGAGAATCGCCAGTCGCCGACAGCTCGGAGCCCGAGTCGTCGGACGATCACGACCCACTATCCTATGATCTCCGGAATACACGGGTATACAGACCCTCAGAAGATGCAGATATCGCCGATCCCCATCCGGCGGCGATCGCCAATGGCGCCCAACAATGTCCTGCCTGTGGCGCGGAGTTAGATGACGATGGGACCTGCCCGGAGTGCCGCTCCGAGCGTTAGGCAGCGTTCTTCAGCGCCTCGATCGCTTCAGGATTCTCGATCGACGACAGATCGCCGATTTCCTCACCGGTGTAGGTGCCTTGGATAATCCGGCGCACGATCTTCCCACTCTGTGTAACCGGGAACTCATCAACGAACAGCACCTCACGTGGCATGAAGGGTTTGCCGAGTTCCTCCCCCACCTGTTCCCGGAGTTCCTCACGGAGATCATCAGCCGGTTCATAGCCGGGTTCGAGAATGACATACGTCACCACGGCCGTCCCCTTCGTATCGTCGGGCACGCCAACTGCTGCAGCCGCATTGACGGCCTCGTGCTCGATAAGCGCTCCCTCGACTTCCGCTGGGCCGACCTTCCGGCCGGCGACATTCAGAACATCATCCGACCGGCCGTGGAGGAACCAGAAGCCGTCCTCGTCCTTCTGGGCCCAGTCGCCGTGATCCCACATATCCTCGAACCGACTCCAGTATTCCTCGAGGTATCGCTCGTCTCCACTCCACAGCGACTTCGTCATCGATGGACACGAGGATTTGCAGACAAGGTATCCACGTTCGTGGTCATCGGCGATGGAATTGCCACGAGCGTCGACAATATCGATGTCCATCCCGAGGGCTGGTGCGGCGAGCGTACACGGCTTCAAGGAGTGAACGGGTGACGGTTGGAGGAAGCACCCAAAGATCTCCGTGCCGCCGGAGATGTTCATGATCGGTGTATCTCCGCCGCCCACCTCCTCGTAAAACCATAGCCAGGATTCGGGATCCCAGGGTTCGCCGGTTGACCCGAGGAGCCGCAGGGAGGAGAGGTCATGTCCCTCGACCCATTCGTCACCGTGTTCTCTAAGGGCACGAATCGCGGTTGGGGAGATGGCGAATACCGAGAGATCATGACGGTCGATCATCTCCCAAAATCGGTCCGGTTCCGGATGATCCGGTGCGCCCTCGTACATGAAAACCGTCCCACCGAATGCGTGGTTTCCGATGAGCGTCCAGGGGCCCATCATCCACCCGATGTCCGACACCCAGAAGAACCGATCGTGGTCCTTGTGATCCATCGCGAAGTAGACCTCCTTAGCTGGTTGGACGAGCCCGCCGGCATGGGTGTGGATGATCCCCTTGGGTTTGCCGGTCGTCCCGGACGAGTAGAGCAACATCGATTCGGCGTCGCTCGGCAGCGATTTCGTCTCGTACTCGTGGTCTTGGGTCAAGACCGCATCTTCCCACCACTCGTCGCGATCCCGCCACTCGATGTCCATCCCGAGCCGATCGTACACGATCACGTGCTCGACGTGCCCTGCTTCGGCGATTGCTTCGTCGCCGGGCTCCTTCAGCGGGATACCCTCGCCCCGCCGGTAGTAGCCATCGCCCGTAAACAGGACTGAACACTCCGCATCGCCGATGCGTGTCGCCGTCGCATCGACACCGAACCCAGAGAAAATCGGCACGGCTATCGCGCCCACCTTGAAGCAGCCATAGAGGATCGAGATGACCTCCGGTACCATCGGCATATATAGGCCCACCGTATCACCAGTCCCAACGCCACGCTCTTCGAGGGCGTTGGCTACCTGGTTGGCCTCGCGATAGAGATCAGTAAACGTCTGCTCGCGGATCTCACCATCCTCGCCCTCCCAGATGCACGAGACGTTGTTCCGAGTGGGGTCGTCATGTTCTACATGCCGGTCCACGACGTTGTGTGCGATGTTGAGTTCCCCACCGACATACCAGTCGGTGAACTGTGGACCGTCGGTATCGTCCATGACTTGATCGTAGTCCTCGTAAAATTCGAGATCGAGATAGTCGACGACCTCGTCCCAGAACCACTCGAGCCCGGAGTCTGGCTCGCCCTCGATTTCCTCGACCGTGCGCCGATGGAGGTCGTCATAGCTCTCGATGCCATGCCGCTGCATGAAATCATAGACATTGCTGTTCTCGACCATCTCCGATGTGGGTTCGTAGACTATGTCGTCGATCTCTTCGAGGGATGACATGGTCGTGTCTACGACGCAAACCCCCATGTAACTTGGTGGAGTCTGACGAGATCAGACCAGATTGCCGTCCGTGAGGTACTGACGGACGTACTCGTGCATCCAGCCCTCCACCTGCGTGACGAACCGATAGTCCTCGTGTTGATCATCGAGGCTGATCTCGACAGGTGGATCGGCTGGGACGGCACGGTACGGCAAATTCACGGTATGGCGGCTCGGTTCGCCGCCGGCAGCCTCCCAGAAATGTGCATACACTCCGAGGGGCTCGCGGATATCGACCGCAATGCCCAACTCCTCCTTGGCGACCCGCGTGACGGCCGCCCTGACCGGCTCCCCCTTGTAGAGCCGACTGCCCGGCCAAAACCAGACTTCTGGGTGATTGACGCGTTTGGCCAGGAGAATCCCGCGCTCCGTTTCGAGCACGACCTCGACACACACCTGCGGCATACTTTCGAGAAATGCCCGATATCGCTCTCCCGGTACATGTTTATCGAGAACTGGCATATCGTCGAACGGTTCCGTCGATGGCGCCACGGCGGTACACCACATCGCTGGTCTCGAAAGGGTTTCGACAGATATGGCGGCGGGGCATGCGCCGGGTGGTCCGGACGAACGCTTTTGCCGACGGCTGCAGTACGGCCGGTATGTACGTCCGGGACGCCCGCAACCGGGACGAGGCCTGGCTACTCGAGCACATCGAGGCCATGGGTCTCGACGAAACGGCCTTTCGGTCCCGGGACTACGTTATCGCGATCGACGAAGAGGACAACGAGCGAGCGGGGTTCGGGCGGATCCGGATTCACAAAACCGATGCTGGTGAGATCTGCGAGCTGACGTCGATCGGCGTCCTCGAAGGCTGGCGAGGGCAGGGCGTCGGCGCGCACGTCGTGGAGCGACTGCTCCAAACGGCGGGTGACCAGGACTTCGATACCGTCTATGCCCTGACGGGCGAGGCGGAGTATCTCGAACAGTTCGGATTCGAGCGCCTCCCGGTTGCCAGACTGCCGGAGCGGCTTCGGGAACGGTTGGCTACCAAGCAGGAGAACCTCGAACCCGATGCGGTCCCACTGCAGATCGCCCCCGACGACTTTCAGATGCCGCGGCGGCTCCGCCAGGCTTTCAAAGGTGCGCGTGACGAGGCCGAGGAGCGCGAACCCGAGGAAGGGCCAGAGGACTTCGGTATCGACCCCGACGAGGCCACCTACAAGTACGACACTGGTCGGTAAGCGGCGGGCGGAAGCGTTACAGGAGACCGCGGGTAGTTGGGCGTATGTTCGACGCGGACGAGCTCGAGCGGATTCGGTCCGCACGGGCCGACTGGGAGGCGGAATCCCTCGAGCCAACGGTCGACCGCTTTGGCGAGCGACGCGACTCGTTTCGGACGGATACCGAGGGGCTGGATGTCGACCCGCTGTACACGCCGGCTGATGTCGAGGGGCTGGACTATGGCGATGACTTGGGCTTTCCCGGGGAGGAGCCATTCACCCGTGGAGTCTATCCGACGATGTATCGCGGTCGGCTGTGGACGATGCGGCAGTATGCAGGCATGGGAACCGCCGAGGAGACGAACGAGCGGTTCAGATATCTTCTTGAGGAGGGCCAGACTGGCTTGTCGATGGCGTTCGACCTGCCGACGCAGATGGGCTATAGTTCCGACGATCCGATGGCCGCTGGCGAGGTTGGCAAGGCCGGCGTCGCGATCGACTCGCTCCGTGATATGGAGCGGGTTTTTGACGGCATCCCCCTCGACGAAGTGTCGACTTCGATGACGATCAACGCCCCGGCGAGCGTTCTCCTTGCAATGTACATCGCCGTCGGCGACGCTCAGGGCGTCCCACGGGACGAGCTTCGCGGGACTATCCAAAATGACGTATTGAAGGAGTACATGGCGCGAAACACCTACATCTATCCACCGAAGCCGTCGATGCGGCTCATTACAGATATCTTCGAATTTGCTGCCGCGGAGGTGCCGAATTTCAACACGATCTCCATCTCGGGGTACCACATCCGCGAGGCGGGATCGACGGCAGCTCAGGAAATCGCGTTCACACTCGGCGATGGGATCGAGTACGTCGAGGCGGCCGTCGAAGCAGGGCAGGATGTCGACGATTTCGCGTCACAGCTATCGTTTTTCTTTAACGCGCACAACAACATTCTCGAGGAGGTAGCGAAGTTCCGCGCCGCGCGCAGAATGTGGGCCCGGATCATGGACGAGCGGTTTGGCGCCGAGAATCCCGGGTCGAAACAACTCAAGTTCCATACACAGACGGCAGGCTCGACGCTGACTGCCCAACAAGTCGAAAACAACGTGGTTCGCGTTGCCTATCAGGCGCTCGCGGCCGTTCTCGGTGGCACACAAAGCCTCCATACGAACGGGAAGGACGAGGCGTTATCCTTGCCGACTGAACAGTCCGTCAGAACCGCATTGCGCACGCAGCAGATTCTGGCTCATGAATCCGGCGCCGCGGACACCATCGACCCGCTCGCGGGAAGCTATTATATCGAAAATCTCACTGACCGCCTCGAGGCCGAAGCCCGAGACATCCTCTCGGAGGTTGATGACAGGGGCGGAATGCGCCGCGCTATCGAGGATGGCTGGGTCCAACGCCAGATCCAGGACGTCGCCTACGAGCGCCAGCAAGAGGTCGAGTCCGGCGAACGGATCATCGTCGGCGTCAACGAGTTCACTGTCGATGAAGAGCCCGAAGTGGACATCGAGGAAGTCTCAGAAGCCGAGCAGCGAAAACAAC
>JBDGPQ010000163.1:0-5449 GCA_042219595.1 Haloarculaceae archaeon | reverse complement strand
ACGCGAACGCCTCGAATCCGTGCGCGCGGACCGCGACGATGCGGCCGTCGAGGACGCATTGGCGACGCTGCGAGATGCCGCAGCTGGTGACGACAACCTGATGCCGTACATTCTCGACGCGGTGAAGGCGTACGCGACGACGGGTGAGATTTGCGATGCGATGCGTGACGTGTTTGGTGAATACGAGGCCGGGGAGTCCATCTGAAGCGTTTTGACCCTGCCGACCATGGCAGGGGGCATGGAGCTCGATCACGCCGGCGTCGTGGTGCCCGATGCCGATGCGCTTGCTGTCCGGTACGAGGACCTGCTCGATTGTGAGACCGTCCACACGGAGGACTTCGAGGACCTCTACCTGGTCTTTCTGGACCTTGGCAATACCTACATTGAATTCATCGAGCCCATGAATGGCGGAACGATCGCCGACTACCTCGAGGAGCACGGACCCGGTATTCACCACTTAGCTCTCGAGACGGACGATATCGTCGCCGCAATGGAGACTGCCCGGAACATGGGGGTGGAACTGATCGACGAGGAGCCTCGTCCGGGCGCTTGGGGACACACTGTCGCGTTCATGGATCCGAGTACGACCGGTGGCATCCTGCTCGAGTTCGTCGAACACTAACGAATCGTCGTCGAGACGTCTTCTTGGGTGGGTGGGGCGCCGCCGACACGGATAGTCTCGCCGGTGACATAACTCGCGAGCGGACTCGCGAGAAACAGCATTGTGTCGGCGACCTCCGCAGGGGACCCGACGGCTCGATCGACGATGCCGCGGTCGTACGGGTCAGCCTCGCCAACCTCGTATAGGCCGGACGATCCCGGCGTGAGGATTGGCCCGGGCGCCACCGCATTCACACGAATATCGTCGGCGGCCCATTCGTTGGCCAGCGACCGTGTGAGATTCCGAAGACCAGCCTTCGAGGCCCCGTAGTGACTCATTCGGGCTGCGCCGTACAAGCCGGCGATCGAGGACACGTTCACGATTCGGCCGCCACCCTGGAGATGGGGGTGGGCATCGCGCGCCGCGAGAAACGGACCACGCAGGTTCACCGCCTGAACGAGATCCCATGTCTCGGCATCCAAGTCCGTCGTCTGCTGGTGGGACGAGACCCCAGCGACGTTGAACAGAACGTCCAGGCCGCCGAGATCATCGACTGCGGAGTCGACCATCGCTGAGACGGCGTCGGGGGAGGATACGTCCGCCGTCGAACTCGTCACGGCGACGTCGAAGGCGTCCCGCAATTCTGCGGTTGTCTCCGTCAGGTCGGACTCGAGTCGGTCGGCGAGGGCGACGTCGGCACCGGCAGCACCGAGCGTAAATGCGGCAATTCGGCCCATTCCGTTGGCCGCCCCAGTCACGAGTGCGCGGTCCCCGTCAAGCCTGAGTCGATCATCGACGTCGGCAACGGCCTCTGGAGCGAGCTCCTCGATCTCGCGGTCCATGCCGCGGGGTTCCACGCGCCGCGCTTAAATCTCGTGGAGGCTAGCCATAGTTCTCGATTTTGGCCATGGCTGCCGAGCCACCAGCAGCTTCGAGAGCGTCGATAGCCGCATCGAGGAAGTCGGCGAAACCATAGAGAAAGGCTTGCTGATCGGCAGCGTACACGTCACTGACGGCAGCGGTGAGATTAGTTTCGTCGTCGACGATGCGCACACTCGCGTCACTGGCGAGCGCTGCCAATCGGTCTGCATGGATCGGCGCGTCATCACGATACACGAGTGCAACGGCGGCGCCGTCAGCCAGCGCTCGCTCAGCAACCCCAATCGCGGCGCCGATTCCGGGGCCGCCAGCAAGCAGCAATACACTCGATTCATCCGCGTAGTATGCGTTTCCGTAGGGTCCCGAGAGGGTTACTGTCGCTCCCGGCTCGACGGTGCGCAAGTGGGGGCTCACATCGCCGTCCGGATCGATACCGACAGTCAGCTCGAAGGTCTCATCGACGGTGGGGGAGGAGATCGTATAAAACCGCGAGGCCGGTTCGCCCTCGACGGAAATCTCGAGCTTGACGAACTGGCCGGGTCTGGCCTCGAAGCCGGCCGGTGATTCCAGGCGGAGAGCAATGGCGTCGGGGCCGACATCAGCGACGTCCGCCACAGTCACCCGAGTAGCCTCCATGGGCGAGGGGTTTGCTGCTCGGCGGAAATACGGTTGTGGGATCTGCCGTTCCGTGGGTAGATTCATGGCTATCGACAGTGACGGCGACTGCATGGACGAACGCGCACGACGTGAATTGGTGGAGACGTACTTCGAGGCTGTGGACGCAGAATCCTACGAGCCCTTCGAGCGAGTGTTCTCCGACTCTTCACAGCACATCAGACCGGGACAACCAGCGCTTGTCGGTGCCGATGAGATCCGCTCGTTTTTCGAAACCGAACGCGTATCCTCGAATTCGACCCACACGATCGAGCGGTGGGTCGACTTCGTCGACGGTGCATTCTGTAAGATCCACGTTGAGGGCGATATCGGCGACGAGCGCTACGAGGGTGAAGCGATCGTCGAACTTGCGTTCGACGACGATACCGAGACGATCGCCTCATACCGTGTCTATCGGGGGTATGAACGCTAGTCGATGAGGTCACTAAATCGGGCGAGCTGAACCCGCTGATTCGTCGTCGCGAAGCGGACGACCATCGTCTCCACACCGGCCCGTGCATACGCTTCGAGTGTCTCCGCGACCATCGCCGCCGACCCGAAGGTCCCGCGACCGCGGACCTCTGCGTCGCTCAGGTCGTTGAGGCCGGGATAATACGCCTCGTAGAACTCCCGGGCAGTCTCGATTGCCGCCGCCTCGTCGTCGCCGATCGCCACGTCCATGTAATACGCAGCGTCCAGTGCATCCGGATCGCGATCCGCTGCCTCGAGTGCCGCGTGGACCTGTTCGAGGCCGGCCGCGTAGGTTTCGGGGCTACACCAGTTCGGCAGCCACCCATCGCCGTAGGTGGCCAAGCGGTCAAGGAGCGGCTCGGGGATTTCCTCGCCGGGGTCAGGCGCCGAGGTCGGGATGTAGATCGGTGGATTTCGCACCGGACCGAACCCGATGCTCGCCTCCTCGATAGCAATGAAATCGCCGTCATAGTCGACTGCCTCCCCGCTCCACAGCCGATCAAGGACCGCCAGTGTCTCATCCATCCGAGCGCCCCGCCGATTGTAGGTGAGGCCGAGATTCTCGTATTCACGACGGACGGCTTCACGGCGGCCGACGCCGACGCCAAGCGCGAGCCGCCCACCGCTGAGCTGATCGACAGTCGCGGTGAGGTGCGCGACGTGGACCGGGTGCCGCAGTGTTGGAAGGTATACTGCAGTTCCGAGTTCGATGGCGTCCGTTTCGGCTGCCACCGCTGCGAGTGTTGACAGTGGCTCAAGGCGCGGCTTCGCGAGGACGCTATCGCCGATCCAGGCATGACTGTAGCCGAGCGTCTCGGCTCGTCGGGCGAGGCCGAGCACCTCTGATTCCACCCGAGCGGCAAGTGTCTCTGCATCCGGGCTGGCATCCACGATCCCGCGGGTTGGAAGAAGGTAGCCGTAGCGCGTCATGGACTCCCGGATGGCGGCTGGAACTAAGGCCTCTGGGATGGGGCGGCGTCGATCTGCAACCGGCGCTCTATCCACGCGGCCGCGGCGGCCATGACGCCCCAGAGGAATACCTGGCCGAATACGGTCATCCATCGGAATGCGGCGACGAGTGAGTCAGGGGCGGGGCCGGTGGACGTATTTGCTGGGGCGAGGACCGGCGCTACCAGTAGCAGGCCGAGTGGCGCTATCCCCGCGAGGGCGCGGATAGCCCGGTTCCAGGCCTCCAGGCGGTTATATAGCCACACGCCCGCAATACAGGCGAGCGCGCCGGCGAGGACCATTATGCCATAGAGCCCGAGACGAACTGTCGTCGACAGTGCCGATTCGATACCCGGGGGTTGTGGAGGCAGGACGAGCCACGGGGCGCCCGAGATGGTCATGAAGCCGGCCCCGGCAAGAAGGAACGCCTGCGTGTCGGCGCGACCCGGAAGTCGTGGCTCGAGGAGAAACCACGCGAGGCCGAAGATCGCGGCTCCAAGCAGGAGTCCCCAGAGGACGCTCGCTCCGATGCTGATCGCGGCGTCTGATACACTACTCGCGGCAGCGTGGCTGCCCGATTCGAATGACTCTGCGTGTGTTATCATCGGGGTCCCGACCAGCGCGACGTAACCCCCGTACGCGATGCCGCCAACGACCCCAGCCGCAGCACCACGCTCGAGGTAATCGGCGAGCACGGCCCGCTTCAGTGACAGGCGATACCGGTGACGTGCCGGAAGTTGTGCAATGCGTCATGCACCAGCGGCTCCTGGACCGTCGCGAGCGCGGCTGCGAGCCCGATCGCGAGGCCGATGCCGAGAAGTTGGCGGGTGGTCACCTGATCGCGGAGAAGTTCGACCCGGTGGCGGGCGTCGTCCGCGTGGGGCATACCGGTGGACGCACCGGGCCGGACAATAAACCTTTGCGCTGCGGTGTCCAGCCGGGGACCCGTGGTTCTCCCGGACAGCGCCGTCCCAGAAGCCTTTTGCTCGCCGCCGCGGAACCCGACGGTAGCATGCCAGAGGACCTGAACTGGGCCGTCGGCGGGGAGGCCGGCGACGGGATCGACTCCACCGGCAAGATCTTCGCCCAGGCGCTCTCGCGGGCGGGTCGACACGTCTTCACCTCGAAGGACTTCGCCTCGCGGATCAGGGGTGGCTACACCGCGTACAAGGTCCGGACGGCGGTCGAACGGGTCGAGAGCGTCGTCGATCGGCTTGATATCCTCATCGCTCTGACGGAACGGACGATTCACGAGAACATGGACGAGCTCCATGAGGGCTCGGTCATCATTTATGATGGCGAGCGGACGACGATGCAAGACGTCGAGATCCCCGAGGGAATGATCGGGCTCGACGTTCCCCTCAAGCGCCTGGCCGAAGAGGCCGGCGGGGCAATCATGCGGAATATCGTCGCGCTTGGGGCGGCCTGCGAAGTGACCGACTTCCCGATCGAAAATCTCGATGCCTCGCTCGAGAAGCGCTTCTCGGACAAGGGCCAGGCCATCGTCGAAAACAATCAAGCCGCAGCCCGTGCGGGCCAGGAATACGTCGCGGAGGAGTACGATCACGACTTCGATTATCATCTGGAGACCACGGACGCCGATTATGTGCTCCTGAATGGCGACGAGGCCATCGGGATGGGCGCGATCGCCGCCGGGTGTCGGTTCTATGCGGGCTATCCGATTACGCCGGCGACGGATGTGATGGAATACCTCACTGGCCGGATCGATCGCTTCGGTGGGAAGGTCATCCAGGCCGAGGATGAGCTCGCGGCGATCAACCTCGCACTTGGCGCCGCACGGGCGGGTGCGCGGGCAATGACGGCCACCTCGGGGCCGGGGATCGATCTGATGACTGAGACCTTCGGACTCGTGGCGACCACCGAGACGCCGCTCGT
>JBDGPQ010000234.1:0-28102 GCA_042219595.1 Haloarculaceae archaeon | reverse complement strand
TACCCATATCGCATGGCCGGGAAATCGACCCGCGACTACAAAAGGGCTCAGACTCTGGGTCCATCTCAGCAGCCACCGCGGGCGGGACACAAGTTGCCGTCGGCGGAAAGAATCCCGCCGGTGGGCAGCGCAGACACCCTCGGACTGTGGATTTCCGTCGGGCTGTGAAGTGTAGTAACTGGCAGTCTTGCGCTGTGCGACATCCTGAAGCTGTCTGGATCAACTTTCTTGGCGATACCGGGCCAACACACATGTATGGTGGTGGAGCGCGCACTCGATGAGCTTCGGATAGAGGGAACGTTCGATGAGAGCACTGCTGATACCCATGCCACGGTCGTGGCGCTGATGCGCGATGTACTCGATCACGGCGAAGTCCACGCAACCTGGGCCGACTCGGACAACCCGGTCGAGGTTCGGCAGGGCACGGCAACCTTCGACTTCGAGGGCGAGGTTATCGTCATCGACGATGGCATCACCGAGCATCGGTTTGCGATGGACCAATTGGTCAGCTGGGAAAAACCGATGAACGTCTACGAACAGGACGGAGCGTGAGGAAGGGAACAGGTTCCGGGATCGGTTGCTGCATTTTACGACGTGGGGGGAGTTCATCACGAAAAAATCAAATGGACTCGGATTAAAGATTGACTGGGTGGTCTGTCATGGCGCTGCCAACGGACCCGACCAGCTCCTGGCTTTCTCGGACCGGTCGACCGTCCCGGTTGTTCGGAACCGGGTCGGATGATTACGAACTGTACGAGCAGGACGGCGAGTTCGTCCTGAGCGTCGAGTTGCCGGGGTACGAAACCGACGACATCGAAGTGGCATGGCACGACGGCAGACTGTCGATCGCCGCTGAGCGCGAGGATGATCGACGCGGCGAGCGGCGCAACTATCGGCGGACGTTCCGGATGCCAAAGGAGGTCGACGATGAGCACATCCGCGCTCGATATCAGAACGGCATTCTGGACGTGTATTTGCCATCGATCGAGGAGGCGACCGCGAAAGGGAAGGAAATCCCAATCGAGAGCTAATCCCACGCGCTGCCGGAGCGGTGGAGCTAAGCGGCTCGCTCTGAAACCGCCCGCCAGTGTCACGGCGGGACTTCGTCGACGGTGCCCGTGCAGTACTGCCGTTGCTGCCAGGCTTTGCATCATTTGGCTTGATCGTCGGCGTCGCCTCTCGGGAGCTCGGACTGACGGTCCTCGAGATCACCGGGATGTCGGCGCTAATGTTCGCGGGGACGGCGCAGTTGGCGGCCGTCGAGTTGTTCGCCGAGCAAACACCTGTGTGGGTTATCGTGGTTACAGCATTACTCATCAATCTCAGGTTTTCGATGTTCTCCGCCGCTATCGAACCGTATATTCGCTCGTTTTCCCGAGTCTGGAAGTGGCTTGCGGGGTTTCTGGTGACAACGCCGGCATTCGTTCTCTCGTCAGCGGAGTTTGACTCCGACCGCGAGCGCTCGCGAGAGTGGTATTATCTCGGGACGGCACTCCCGGTCTATTTGAACTGGGTCGGGAGCACGACCGTCGGCGCCCTCGTTGGAACTGGTGTGCCCCCCGGTCTCGGTCTCGATTTTGTCGTCCCCCTCGTCTTCCTCGCATTGCTTTTCCGGATGGTCGATGGACATCCAACACTGGCCGCGGCTGTGGGAGCCGGCATCGTCGCGATTCCTGCCACGGGACTTCCGCTGAACCTCGGGCTCGTTGCTGCGACGGTGGCGGGTGTGCTTGTTGGTCTCGCGCTCGGAGGTGAACCTGATGGTACCGGCGCCTGATGCCACAGTCATTTGGGGGCTGACGGCCCTTCTCGCCGTCGGGACGTTTCTGATCAGACTGTCATTCATCGAGGCGTTTCATCACCTTGAGGGCGTACCCGCTGGACTCGAGCGGGCACTTCGGTACGTCCCGGCGGCAGTCCTCGCCGCTCTACTCGTTCCGCGAGTCGCTCTCACCGATGGAACCGTCCTCCTTGGACCGGAGAATGAGAAGCTCTTGGCGATCCTCCCGGCAGCGATCGTTGCCTGGCGAACCGATAACATGCTCCTTCCGGTCGCGGTTGGCATGGCGACACTCTGGCTCCTCGCTGCAGTCTAGCGCCACTCATATCCGTGCGAACTGGCGTACTCACGGTACACCTCCGTCACAGCGCGAGTGATCGGTCCCGGTGTGCCATCGCCGACCGTCTTGCCATCGACGCTAGTAATCGGCGCGATTTCAGTCATCGTCGACGTGAGGAACGCCTCGTCTGCCGTCACGAAGTCGTACGGCGTCAACCGCTCCTCTCGCGTTTCGATGTCTTCCTCGTCGGCGAGCTCGAGCACCGTTTGACGGGTGATGCCATTGAGTACGTTCTGTCGGGTCGGGGTCTTGAGGACATCATCCTGCACGCAGAAGAGATTGCCTGCGCACGCCTCCGCGACGTAGCCGTGCTCATCGAGCAGGATGCCATCATCGGCATCGCCATCAAACACCTCGAGCTTCGCGAGGATATTGTTGAGGTAGTTATTGGACTTGATCCGTGATTCGAGGTGCTCGAAGGGCGTCCGTCGAATCGAGAGCGTCTCCAGCGCAAGGCCTTCTTCGTACTGCTCATCGCGGTACTTTGGCTCCCGAATCTGTGGGATAATCACGATTCTCGGCCCCTCGAGCTCCCGCGAATAACCGATACCGACCGGGCCCTCGCCGCGAGAAATCACTGGCCGAAGGTAGGTTACGCCGTCAGGGTTCGCTTGGAGAACCTCCGCATGGGCCTCTTTGAATGCCGCCCTGGAGAGCGGTAGGTCGATATCCACCATCCGGGCGGAATGCTCCAGACGTTCGAGATGGGCATCCAGTTTGAAGATTCGGTTGTCATACACGCGGATCCCCTCGAAAACGCCATCCCCGTACAGGAATGAGTGGTCGAATACCGAGATGGTCGCGTCGTCTTCAGGAACGATCTCGCCGTCGATGTAGATCTGCAGGGTGGCCATCGGATTTCGACTCGCCACCGGCAACTAAAGAGGTGACGCTGCCTACTCACTCCGGCGCATGGCGGTCTCATCCTGGTCGATATCGCCGGTTTCGGGGTCGACGGCGACGCCATATACCTCCCGAGCCTCATCGGCGCTGATATAGCCGTTCTCGACGTCCGCGGCGACTGCCGCGGCCGCTCGTTCGTGCGGATCGCCGAACCCTCCGCCGCCTGCCGGTTGGACGATCATCGTCGACCCTGCCGGGATGGACGTGGTAATTTTCGATGGAAGTGGTACTTCCTCACCGTCGGGCGTGACGTGGCGATCCGTTGCACTCGTTCCAGGTTCACCACCATCGAGTCCATAGGGCTGTGTGTAACGGCGATCACCTGTCGTGACGATATCACACGGGTCGGCGAGATGCGTCTCTCGCCGGGCGGCATTGCCGCCACGTCGCCACCCAGCCCCGCCGGTATCTTGCGCGATGGAGAACGCCTCGATCGTCACGAAATCGTAGGTTTGTTCGACCCGCTCGATTGGCTGGGTGCCGGTATTTCCAAGCCCAGATCGGATGGCGTTGACGCCGTCTCGGCTGGGTGTCGCGCCGGCTCCACCCATCATCGCTTCACGGTTGATCCGACCGCTCTCTGTCGACCGGTAGCTCAGGCCATTCGAACTCCCGTTTCCGGCACCGAACGCTAATTCTGGGTCGATCTCGGCGATGGCTCGGACGCACACGTCGAAGACCCGGTTGGCTCCTTCATGATTTCCGGTGACCACCGGCGCCGGATACGTTGGATTCACGAGCGATCCCGTCGGAGCCGTCACTGAGACCGGCCGGTAGGCACCGAGCGTGCCTGGATCGCCTGGATCGAGACAAACCTTGACCGCATAGAATGCCCCCGCTTCGGTACACGACAGTGGGACGTTCACACCACCATCGACTTGATCCGCAGTCCCCTGGAAATCAAACCTCATCTCGTCGCCGGCGACCTGTAGGCTGGTTTCGATTGGTAGCGGCGAAATGTCAGCATCCGCAAGCCGAGTCGCCGTCTCGAGTCCATCGCCGTCGATATAGTCAACAGCGTCATACTCGCCGTCGGGGAGCGCCTCGATCGCGCCCCGCATCGTCGCTTCGTCATTACCGAGGACGGTCTCGAGCGCAGCCGCGAGTGTCGCCGCCCCATGACGCTCGGCCAAGGCCTCGAACCGCTCAGCACCGCGGCGAACGCCCGCAAGCTGGGCCTGCATGTCACCGCGGCGCTCGTCGGGATCACGCACGTTCGCGAGGATGGTGGCTGCCAGGCCATCGTTTCGATCGCCCGCCCGATACAGCTTCGCGGGCGGGATACGCAGTCCTTCTTGAATGATCTCGCCAGTATGCGTCGAGTAACTGGTTGGTGAGTTGCCGCCGACATCCACCCAATGGCCCCGAACGGCCGCGAACCCGAGCAACGCCCCATCCCCAAAGACGGGTTGGGCCATGAGCACATCTGGGAGATGATTGTTCCCGGCGTACGGATCATTCTGGATGAGGACGTCACCAGGCTGTAGGGCGTCCCGTCCACCGGTCCCCTCAACCGTTGCGCGAGTGGCATTGGTCATCGTCGCTGTATGGACAGGAATGACTCGTTCTGACTGCCCGACGATTTCAGCATCCGGGTTCAATACGGCACACGAGAGGTCACCGGCTTCCTGCCATAGCGTTGAATACGCTGCCCGCATCACCATCGCCTGCATCTCCTCGGCGATATCGCGTAGTGCATTCCGGACGATCTCGACAGTCGCGGGATCGACGCTCATGTGGTCCTCCGCGCGATCAGATTTCGTCGCTCGTCAAGTTGCCCACGAACATCTGGCGGTATCCAGATCGTAGCGTTCGATAGCTCCACGATAGCTGGTCCTGGGAGTTCCTCGCCAGCGGGGATGGCATCCCACGTGTAACAGGGGACGTCGACGGACTCATCGACGTCTAACACCACCTCCCGGGTCTCGATCCGAGCATCGGCGATCGAGCTCTCGCGGGGCGTGGTTTGGATGCGCGGTCGGTCGACCTCCCCAATGGCCGTCACTCGAACATTCGTTACCGATATGGTCCCCTCCTCGTCCACGAAGTCGTATGTCCGCTTGTGCTCCGCCTCAAACCGCGAGATTACGGTTTCGAGACGGCTCCTATCGAGAATTGTGTCATCGATCTGGTCCCGGGCGAGATCCGAGACGACTGGCACGGAGAGCTGATGCGCCTGTCCGCTATACATCATCTCGAACCCAACCGCGAAGCGTTGATCGGCCGAGGGGATGTTCTCAGTATCGAGTTCGTCGGCACCCGTCTGCAGCAGTTCACCCATGATGTCGTTCACCGCGCCGATATCGAGATCATCGGTCTGCTCGACGACCGATCGGACGTAATTATGCGCGACGTCAGAGACGGTCAGTCCGAAGGCCGACAAGAGCCCGGGATCTCGCGGAAAGATGACTTCATCGATACCCAGCTCGGTGGCGACAGCGCACGCGTGCATCGGCCCGGCGCCGCCGAAACCGACCAGCGAGAAGTCGCGAGGATCGTTGCCCTTCTTGACGGAGACGACACGGACCGCTGATGCCATCGCGCTGTCGACGACATCTCTGATGGCGATCGCCGCTTCGGTTAGCCCCATGTCGAGTGGATCAGCGACATGCTGACGGAGGCTCTGCTCGGCGGCCTCGAGATCGAGCTCGAGGCTGCCACCAGCAAAGTTGCCGGGATTCAGTACCCCCAGGACTGCATCGGCGTCGGTAACCGTCGGGCGTGTACCCCCGCGTCCGTAGCAGGCAGGGCCCGGGTCGGCGCCAGCGCTCTGCGGCCCGACCCGAAGTGCATCTGCGTCATCGAGCCACGCGATCGACCCGCCTCCCGCACCGATCGTGTTGACGTCGATGAATGGCCCATTGACCGGCATGCCCCGGATTTCACGATGGGATTCCTCGAGAACCTCACCATCGGCGATCAATCCGGTATCACACGAGGTGCCGCCCATATCGAAGGTGATCAGATCGGCGCGACCGATCTCCTCCCCGAGATGGCGGGCAGCATTCACGCCCGCGACCGGGCCGGAAATGATTTGCGTGACTGGCCGCTCGGCCGCGATACTCGATCGGGCCATCCCACCGTCCGAGTTCATCACATTCACGGAGCCGTCCATACCGCGCTCGGCGAACGCGGTCTCCAATTGCCCAAGGTACTCGCTGATCACGGGGGTCACGTACGCCGCGACCACAGTCGTACAGAGCCGATGATATTCGCGGATCTGTGGGGAAACCTCGTTCGACGCTGAAACAGCCACACCGTCAAGAGCATCGCGGACGCGCGCTGCGATCAGCTTCTCGTTCGTCGCGTTCGCATAGGCGTGGAGTGTGCAAACTGCCACGGCGCCGACATCGGCCATCCGCAATCGGTCGATCGCCGCGTCGAGTTCCGTTTCGTCGACTGGTTCGATAACGGCACCGTCGGCATCGACACGCTCCGGTACCTCCAAGCGGCGCTTTCGTGGTACTAGCGGATCCTCGACGTCTCCGAAGGGGTTGTACAGCAGCGATGCGTCGCGGAATCCCTCACCGATCTCGAGAACGTCGCGAAATCCTGCGGTGGTGATGAGACCGATTCGCGGGCCCTGCTGCTCTAGAATTGTGTTCAGTGCGATCGTACTGCCATGATTGACGGCATCCACAGCAGCGACCGGGATCCCTGCGGCTTCACAGACGTCCTCAGCGGCGGTGATGATCCCGGAGAGGAGATCCGTGGTCGTCGGTGTCTTCACAGTATGGATACTTCCATCGTGAACGAGAACGCCATCGGTGAATGTCCCGCCAGTGTCGATGGCGAGCCTTGTCGCCTCACTCATCCGGCTTCACTGGCGCGCCATCTTCCCAAACATAGAATCCCTCGCCGGATTTTTGGCCGAGCTTGCCCGCCCGAACCTTGCGTTTGAGGATCTGCGGAGGCTGGAACCGCTCTCCGAGCTCCTCCCGCAGGTATTCGAGGACATCCAACCGGACATCAAGCCCGACGAGATCCGTCAGCTCGAGTGGCCCCATTGGGTGATTATACCCGAGTTCCATCGCCGTGTCAATATCAGCTGGCGACGCCACGCCCTGCTCGACCATCCGCATGGCCTCCGTCCCGAGCGCAACGCCGAGCCGTGACGACGCAAATCCCGGATAATCCTGAACGACGATCGGCGTCTTGCCGATATCGGCGACGTACTCCTCCGCCGCTGAAACGGCCTCTTCGGCCGTCTGCTCTGCGACCACGATTTCGACGAGCGGCATGATGTGCGCGGGATTGAAATAGTGGAGCCCGAGCACCCGCTCCGGGTTATCGAGGAGGGCCGCGATCGACGTCAACGAGATCGATGACGTGTTCGATGCGATCAGTGCATCGGCGTCGACCTGCGCTTCGGCAGCGGTGAGCACTTCCTCTTTGATGTCGATGTCTTCGGGGACCGCCTCAATCACGAGGTCGGCGCCGGCAATATCGGCGATATCCATCGATGTCTCAATACGGTCCAGAGCGGCTTCGGCGGCATCGGCCGACAGTT
Organism: Haloarculaceae archaeon; assembly: GCA_042219595.1. Lineage (GTDB taxonomy): Archaea > Halobacteriota > Halobacteria > Halobacteriales > Haloarculaceae > CAYLJD01. The sequence continues at coordinate 20,569 of JBDGPQ010000234.1, read as the reverse complement.
TGTCCCGTTCGACGCCACCCTCCAGGTTGGATTCGATCGTCTCGAGAGCGTCCGCAAGGATCGATTCATCGATATCCCTGATCGTGACATCATGGCCGGCGACGGCGGCCGTATGAGCAATGCCATTGCCCATCGTCCCGGCACCGAGTACGGCGACGTGCATGACCGGGCCGAGAGCCGGGGTCCGGATAAGCACTGCGGGTGCCAACCTTTACCGTCGCGGGCCGCTCCCTGGCCGCCATGGACTTCGAACTCAGTGATGAACAGCAACTCATTCGGCGCGAAATCCGCCGCCTCTGCGAGGATTTCGGCGATGACTACTGGCGGGAGAAAGACGCGAAACACGAGTTTGGCTGGGAGTTCTTCGATGCCTTTGCCGATGCCGGCTGGTGTGGTGTTACGATTCCTACTGAGTACGGTGGCCAGGGCTACGGGCTCATTGAATCAGCGCTCGTTCAACAGGAGATCGCTCGCTCTGGATCCGGCATGGCAGGCGGGTCGATCACCTCTCACCATGTGTTCAGTACTGCGCCACTCGTCGAGTTTGGCGATGAAGCCCATAAGCAGCGGTACCTCCCGCTGGTGGCTGACGGTGAGGTAATGGTCTGTACTGGGGTCACGGAACCGAATGCAGGTCTCAACACGCCAGCCATCGAGACACGGGCCGAGCGAGACGGCGACGAGTACGTCATCAACGGGCAGAAAATCTGGACGAGCAAGGCCCAGGAAGCCGACGTGATCATGCTGCTTACCCGTACATCGGACTACGATCCTGACAACCGTCTCGACGGGATGACGTTGTTTTTCACGGAATTCACCAAGGACATGGACGGTGTCACCGTCGAAGAGATCCCCAAGGCGGGCCGGGGCGCTTCGGAATCGAACGAGGTCTGGTTTGAGGATGTTCGAGTGCCTGCCGAGGACGTGGTGGGAGAGACCGGTGAGGGCTTCAAGTATTTACTCTCGTTCGCCAATTCGGAGCGCGTCAATATTGCCGCGAATTGCATTGGGGTGGGCCAGTGTGCCCTCGACCGTGCGGCCGACTATGCACGCGAACGGGAGGTCTTTGACGGGCCGATCGGGGCCTACCAAGGCATTCAGCATCCCCTTGCGGAATCGTGGACGAAACTGACCGCCGCAGAGTCGCTGATGTGGGAAACTGCGTGGCGCGTCGAGCAAGGAGAGCGGCCAGGGGCGGCCGCCAATGCGTTGAAGCTCCGGGCCAGCGAGGACGCTCTCGAGGCCTGTCGGCGGGCGATCAAGGTCCATGGGGGGATGGGGTATGCAAAGGAGTTCGATGTGGAGCGCTACTGGCGAGAGTCTATGATCTCCGTACTCGCGCCAGTATCCGGGGAGATGATCAAGAATCACGTAGCCCAGAACGCTCTCGACCTCCCACGGTCATACTGACAGGATTCGCACCGCTGCCGCTTCCGGCTGCGAAAAACGAAGAAAGGAATTCTCAGTGATTATGCGACGCGGATGTCGATGTCGAAGTACCACATGCCGATGGAGATCACGGTGGTCGTAATTGCGACCTGTGTGATCGCCAGTGCGGCCAGCGCGCTGATCTGGGCGGTCGACCATAGCTCGTAGAGCGTCACGGTGAACACCCGACTCGAGCTGGTGTACAGGAAGATCGATGTCGATAGCTCGTTCATGAACAGCGCGAACAGAATGACCCAGATTGAGATCATCCCGGACTTCATGTTCGGGAAGATGATGTTCCGGAGTCGGGAGACCAGGCCGGCGCCGCAAATCTTACCCTGCTCGTCGAGCGTCGGCGACTGCTGGACGATCAGTGACTCGTTCATTCGCGTGCCGAGCGCGAGGAACCGCACGAGGTAGGCAAGCATCAGTGCAAAGATGGTCCCGTAAATGCCGACCGGGATCCAGAGGTACGTCCACAGGTACGCGATTCCGAGGACGACGCCTGGGGTGGCGATCGGCACCCACGCCAGCCACGAGATGAGACGCGATCGCAGGTTATTCTCCCGGGATTTGACGTAGGCCACGTAGGCGGTGACGAGGACCGAGATTGATGCAGTAACGACTGCAATCAACAGCGAGTTTTGGATGGCTGCTGTCGCGAGGTCACTGCGGAACAACTGGACGAAGTTTTCCGTCGTCAGATTACTGATCGCCCATTCACGGCCCTCGAGGATACCGAGAACGAACAGCTGAATGAACGGCACAATGATCGCGAAGAAGATCAGGCCGCCAATGTACGATGCCCCAATGATCTTGAGGTAGCGCGGGGTGTGCGTGGTACTCTGTGCACCTCGACCGCTGACCACAGTGTACTGAGCTGCGTCGCCGGTCAACCGACCAGTAAGCGTTGCAAGCAGGAAGCTTACAACAACCATGATGAACCCGATCGAGGCCATCATGCCGTACGGCGGCGGGAAGAAGTTCTGCAGGCTAATGAGGAACGTGGAGAGGACGTAGATCCGCTGTGGACCGCCAAGGATGAGCGGTGCAGAGACGGCCTGGAATCCGAGCAGGAGCAGGAGGAACATGCTTGAGAGCACGAACGGCTTGATCAGTGGCAAGGTGATCCGTCGAAGGATCGCCCAGCGACCGGCGCCCGTGATCTGGGCGGCATATTCGAGCTCGGTACTGATGTTCTGCATTCCCGACGAGATGAACGCATACGCGTAGGGCATCTGGTAGAATCCGGAGACGAAGATCATCCCATAGACGTTATTGATGTCAATCGTGATACCAAGCGTCGACCTCAAGAGTGCGTGGTACATTCCCCCCTCGATCATCGAGAAGTTCCAGCCCATCGCAAGGATGAGCGGGCTGACGAAGATGGGCAAGAACATCATCGTATGGAACTTGCTGGCGTGGGGAATGTCCATTTTCGTCAGCGTATACGCAGTCGTGAAGCCGAGGATATGCGCCCACACGAGCGTTCCGGCCACGTAGATGAAAGTATTGATGAACGCTTGCTGGAATTGAGGCTCGTTAAGCGCCTCATTCATCGCCTCTAGTGTGAAGGTCGTCGGAATCCCCTCAAGCAGCGATGTCGCCCCGAACGCCATCATCACCAGGAAGAATAGCGGGACGATCACCATCCCGCCGAGCACGATGGCCAGGAACCACTGTGCCATGCTCTCGGGCTTTTGGAGCTCGCGGCCCACCCGGCCGCCGAAGTGTCTCGTCCGCTCAGCTAAGGACATGAGGTTGCCATAGAATCAGTCATAATTAAAACTTGCCATGGCGCCGACGGCTGGCGAATTTACCCTACGTTGGGCTCTTGATTCAGTGGGTACTCCATGAACCAAAAGGCGAGATTCGGCCGGTCGTCAATGCCGCTTAGTTGGGTAGCAGGGCGATCTTGTCCTCTGGCAGCTCCATCGTCACATCGTCCCCTTCTTCCTCGGGAATGACGTCGACGACGACCACGATGATCTCTCGGTCACCCGATGCCTGGACGACGATCTCGGTCTTATCACCGTAGTATAACTTCTGATCGATCGTCCCATGGATCAAGTTGCCGCCACCCTCGCCGTTGCGGCGAAGCTCGATCTCCTCGGGGGAGATCGCGATGCTGACGTTCTGCCCTTCACTGAAGCCGTCTTTGCTCGGACGAACCTGTATTGCTTCGCCCTCGTTCGTGGTAACCTCGCCAGTATCGGTATCCAGCTTGCTCAGCTTGCCGTCGATGAAGTTCTCCTTCCCCAAGAAGTCCGCAACGAAGTGGTTGTCGGGGCGCTTGAAAACTTCCTCGGGTGTACCGACCTGCTCGATCTTTCCTTCATTCAGGATGATCATACGGTCGGACAGCGCGCTGGCTTCCGCCTGGTCATGGGTAACGTACAATGTCGTGACGCCAGTCTCTTCCTGGATTCGCTTCAGCCAGATCCGGGCCTCTTTCCGGAGTTTGGCATCGAGGTTTGACAGCGGCTCATCGAGCAGCATGACGCCAGGCTCGTATACGAGTGCTCGCGCCAGTGCAACCCGCTGCTGCTCCCCCCCGGACAGCTCGCCTGGGATGGAGTCCTCGTATTCGCTGAGGTCCACCAGATCGAGGTACTCCCGCGCCTTCTCGTTCATCTCCTGCATCGTGAGGTCGATCGAGTCTTTCTGTTCCAGCCCGAATCGGACGTTCTCAAGGACCGTCATATTCGGCCAGAGTGCGAAGGACTGGAACACCATGCCGAGCTCGCGTTCGGAGGGTTCCTTGTGGATGTCCTTCTCGACCGAGGATGCTACCTCGTCGTAGATTCGGATTTCACCGTCCGTGATCCGCTCGAGTCCAGCAATCGATCTGAGCGTCGTCGATTTCCCACAGCCACTTGGCCCTAGGAGTGATACCAGTTCCCCCTCGTTCACTTCGAACGTGATCCCGTCGACGCCGACCACCGACCCGTAGTGTTTGACGAGATTATCGATCTCTATCGTGCCCATCGTAGGGAGATGGGAGTTGGGGAATAGTAATAAACGTTTTCCATCTTCCGATGACGGCAGAATCGACCCACAGCGCGCCTCTCGCGACGGTCATCTCCACCCTTTAGAAAGCCGGTACAACGTCTTCGCCAATGCGTTCGAGCTGGGCGAGCTGCGTTTCGAGATCGGGCGAATCAAAAGTGACATCGAATCGCGTCGCACCGGCATCGGCGTAGGCCCGCAAATCCTCGATGACGTCATCCGCACTTCCCACGAGCTTCCGCTCATCTTCCGCGCTCGCGCCGGACTCGATATGGAGATACTCTCGGATGGCCACACCGGGTTCACCCTCGCGGTTATGATCCGTCCACGCGTTCATTATTCGTTTCCGAGCCGCCGCCAGTTCGCCGGGTGTCTGCCGAGAGACTGTCCACCCGTCGCCGAATTCAGCGACTCGTCGGAACGCTGGGCCCGAATGCCCACCGATCCACATTGTTGGTTGCTCGTCGGGCACCGGATGAAATCCAGTTTCGGGGAAGGAGTGGAACTCGCCTTCGAATGAGAATACCTCCTCCGCACACGCGCGTCCGAATATCGTGAGAAATTCATCGAGTCGCCCACCCCGCTCCGCGAACGGCACATCCAGCACCTCGAACTCGGTATCTAGCCAGCCCGCTCCGACGCCGAACTCTAGCCGACCGCCCGACAGTGCCGCAACGGTAAGGGCATTTTTCGCGAGGACCACCGGGTGGCGATACGGAACGATGCACACGTTCGGCGCTAAGTGGATTTCATCGGTGACGGCCGCTGCGAAGGAGAGCGTCTCGAAGATGCCATATGCATCGGATTCCGGATGCATCACTGAGGGGGCGCCCTCCTCCGGACCGGGATGAGTTGGTGGAATGTCGCGGGGGAAGACGACATGGTCCCCACCGATAATGGTCGAGAAGCCATTTTCCTCCGCGGTCGTCGCGAGCCGCTCGAATCGCTTCGGATCGGCTTCCGGACCAAACATTGGGAACCGCACGCCGAACTCAAGTGTGGACATGCTGGCTGCGTTTCCACGGCCAGTGCTTATAGATAGTGTTCAGCAAAATCGACGACCATCAGTTGTGGGATGAATCCGATACGGGGCCCATTCTCCGCCCGCTGGCAATCCGTACAGAACGGTTTCGCGGTTCACTGGGAGTCTCGCATACACGCCGACTATAGTGTCGCTGAGAATATTGGCTCGCGGTCCCTCGGTCAGGAGCATGCTTGGGCCGATGGAGGCCCGCCCGGTCGGGCGTCTATTCTGGCGCGCCGATGAACATTAGCGGTGACTCTTCTACCTAGCCCTTGGCCAGAATGGCCACTCGCTGCAGCCCACTGTTTCAGCGCTGGAAAGCTCGAGCCCGCTGGCCCGCCGACGGCAAGATATATTCGGCGGGGAAGCGCACTCCCGGCCGCCCATGAGCGATATTCAAGCGATCGATACCATGAACCGGCCGATGTCGGCCCGGCCGGAGTTTTCGAAGAAGCTGTTCGCCACGCAGGAATTCGAAATTATGGCGGACAATACCTTCGGCGGTGTCAAAGCTCGCAACAACATCAGCGACGATGAAAACTGGCGCATCTACGAAGTCTTAGGCGCGGGCTCCGTCGAAGAAATGCTCGAGCAGATGGATGAATCGGGGGTCGAGTATACCTTCATGGACCAGCTCATCCAGTGGTCTCGATACGAGAAGAAGGCCGTCACTGTCGCAAGTATCGAAGAGCTCGCCGAGATGCGGGACGAAGCTGACGGCCGGATCAAATGCGGAGTTGGGTACAATCCACACCGCATCTCGGAGAGCCTCGAGCGCGTTGAGCGGGCCATCGAAGACCACGATTTCACGTATATCTGGTTCCATCCGATGACCTTCGAGATGAAGCCGACTCATCAGGCCTGCTACCCGCTGTATGCGAAGGCGGTCGAGCTCGATGTCCCAGTCTGCTACCAAACCGGCCAGTCCGCCGAGCGGCTCACCAGTGAGCCTGGGAAGCCAATGTATGCCGATGAGGTCGCAATGGACTTTCCAGATCTCGATCTGGTGCTGACTCACGCCGGCTGGCCGTGGTATCGCGAGTGGATCTCGATGCTCTGGCGCCATCCGAATGTGTACGGCAACGTTGGCGCTTACTACCCGAGCTTCTTCCCAGAGGATATCTGGGAGTTCGTGGACAGTGGTCGGCTCCGCGACAGCACGATGTGGGCAACGAATGGCCTTGGCTTCGAGCGCTGCAAGGAGGAATTCCTCGAGCTCGGGCTCCGCGAGAAGACCGAACAGGCCGTTCTCCGAGACAACGCCGTCGAGCTGTTCGATCTCTGAACCGTGGCCGGACAACCACTCTCGGACCTCTCGGTCCTCGAGCTCTCGACAATGGTCGCCGGCCCATATGCCGGACAGATGCTCGGCGACCTCGGCGCCGATGTTGTCAAAATCGAGCGACCGGATGGGGGTGAACTCGCCCGCTCGCTCGACCCGACTGTCGGCGGCGAGAGTTTCTACTATCTGACGGCAAATCGGAACAAGCGGAGTCTCGCGCTTGACGTCACAAGCGACCGAGGCCGCGAGACCTTCCTCGATCTAGCGGATTCCGCCGATGTCGTTTTGCTCAATTTCCCACCAACCTTCGCTGAGGCGTACGGAATTGACTACGAGACGGTCAGCGACCGCAACCCGGAGATCATCTATTGTTCGATTTCGGCATTTGGGGATTCAGGACCGTACCGAGAGGACGGCGGCATCGACACGACCGCACAGGCGCTCTCAGGGGCGATGTCCATGACCCGGGACGAGGAGTCGCCCCCGATGCGAGCCGGAACGCCGATGAATGATGTCTTCGCCGCCCAGTATGCTACGCAGGCGATCCTTGCCGCGTATATCGACGGCGGCGGCGAGTATATCGATATCGCCCTTCTCGACGCGGCGATCGCCGGTCTGACGACTCGGGCGACCTATAGCCTCGTCTCAGGCGAGGCCTATCCGCCGTTCGGCAGATATCATAACTACTTCGCGCCGGAAGGTCGCTTCGAGTGTGCGGATGGAGACGTCCAGCTTTCGGTCATCACCGACCGCCACTGGCGACAGTTCTGCGAGGCAATAGAGGCGCCGGATCTGGCGGCGGACGAGCGATTTGCGGAGGTTAACGAACGTGTCCGCAATCGGGAGGCCGTGATCGAAGCCGTCGGAGCGGAGCTGGCAGACTGGGCCGTTGCTGATCTCGTCGAAACTCTGCGGGAGGCAGGCGTCCCTGCGGCGCCGATCAACGATACCCTCTCAGTCTGGGAGGATCCCCAGGTCCAGGCACGGGAGATGCGGAAGACGCTTGAACACCCGAATGCCGGACAGGTCGACACGCTTGGCTTCCCCGTCAAGTACGAATCGATCGAACCGGTGATCGACCGGCATCCACCGCTCCTCGGCGAGCACACCCGTGAGATACTCCGCGAGGCAGGGTATGACGACGCGACGATCGACGACCTCCTCAGTAACGACATCGTTGGCGCGACGGACGGGTAGCCGGTCAGCCGGGTGATTCAGGCGCAAGGACGGCTACGGCGACGCCGATCACTGCTAGCACGATAGCGTAGCCGAAGGCGGTACCGAATCCACCACCACTGTCGATCAGCATTCCCGTGACGATCGGAGCCGAAAATGCCCCAGCCATCCCCGACGTGGTCACCACTGAGAGAGCTGTCCCCGTCACGGCCGTGCCCACGCTTTCGCGCACATAGCTATACACCACACCAAAGGTGAGCTGCACGACGAATCCCGCCGCGATGAGCCCAAGGACCAGAAAAGTGAGGGATCGGACCAGAGCGAGCCCAACGATGAGCGGAACGGAGACGAGAAAGGCTGCCTGGAGAACTGGTACGCGACGACGGCCGAGCAGGCGGTCCGACAGAATGCCACCGCCGGTGCGCGAGACGATGCCAACGGCAGGGAACGCGGCGGCGACCAGGCCAGCGAGCGCCGCTCCGGCGGCGAATTCCTGCGTGAGATAGGTCGGGAGCCAGCTATTGAGAAATAGGTAAATCGAGTATGCTGCATACGCTAGAACTGAGCCAAACGCAACCGGCCGGGATCGGACCGCCGCGAGGTTCGCGAGGGCCGAGCTCGTTGACGATACGGCGGCGACCGATACTCTCCGGAGGCCCACGCGAAGGAGCAGAAGCGCCGCAAACGCTGCGATCGCGGTAAGGAGGAAGTTGGCTGGCCACCCTCCAGTAGCCGCTATCGGCGGCGTGAGGACTTGGCCAATTGCGAACCCAGTCGGGGCGCTCGTCACGAGGAAGCCTAACGCCGTGCCGCGGTGCGTGGCCCCGACGAGGCCGCCGATCAGATCGGCCGATGCCGTCCAAATCAGGCCAACCGCGACGCCGGCCACAAGACGCGTTCCGAGGAGCGGGAGAAATGCACCCTCAGTAGCTGTCCACCAGCTCGCCAGGACGCATGCAATGACAGCGACAGTGCCCAGCTCGATCATCCGGACGGGCCCAAATCGATCGATCCACCCACCGAGTACGATGTTCGAGAGTGCCCAGGTACCGGGTACCGCGCTCACGAGCCAGATTGCCGTCGCCTCGGTTGTGGCGAGGTCCGCGGCGACCTGGCCGACCACGCTTGCCGGGACGATCACATACCAATGGGTCGCGACGGACAACCCCCATGCACCAGCCAGGCAAAGCCCGACCGTCGTGCGCCGGGACGGACACACGGCGAACGCCACGATCCCGTTTCGCTTGTATCCGCTGATTGCTTCCAAAACTGCCTTCACCTGACCCCCCGTCGGAGTTGCTATGGCAGACCGACAGATCGTCGAGGGCTGGCACGGCAGATTCTTCGAGGACTTCAGCGTTGGCGATGTCTACAAGCATCCCTACGGGCGGACCGTCACGGAGACTGACAACGTGTGGTTCACCAACGTGACGATGAATGCGAACATGATCCACTTCAACGAGCCCTATGCGGCTGACACGGAGTTCCAAGAGCGGCTCGTCAACGGACTGTTCGTCATCTCGCTCGCGACCGGCATGTCCGTCATGGATGTCTCAATGAACGCGACCGCCAATCTTGGATACGATAACGTCAGGCACCATGGCCCCACCTTCCATGGCGACACGATCTTCGCCGAGAGCGAAGTACTCGACAAGCGCGAGAGCGAGTCCCGCGACCATGTCGGCATTCTGACTACGGAACTCCGCGCATACAACCAGGACGACGACCACATTCTCAGCCTCGAGCGGTCGGGAATGGTGTTGAAGCGGTCGCACGCCCAACCATCTGCCGAGCAACCACCGGGCTGGCCGGAGGGTGTCGGCACAACGGCAGACGATCTCGAGGACTAGTCACCTATCGGTACGGCCTCCTCAGTGCGGGCGTACGCGAGCGTGGACTGCGCCAGGTCGCTCACGGCCTCACTCGGCTCGCCGTCCCCGATTAGACGACTGTTAAGACTCGAGACCGCGACGATACCGCGGGCACTCGCGGTGAGGAAAATGTCTTCTGCCGCGTACAGCTCCGCCGGTGTCACCCGCTCTTCCGCCATGTCATATCCTTCCTGTTCGCCGATTTCTAGCACCAGTTGCCGCGTGATGCCGTCGAGGGCGTGGGTTGGTGGTGGCGTTGTGATACGACCCGCTTGATCGCGCACAAAGACGTTCGAGACGAACTCTTCGGCGACAAAACCGTCGTGATCTAGCATGATCCCGAACTCAGCATCTGTACCGACGAGTTCGCGCTCGGCAAGAGCGTTTGTCAGGTAGTTGTTACTCTTGATCTTCGAGTCGATGCTGTCGGGATCGATTGCTCGGGTTGAGACGATTCGCGCCCGGCCGGTCGGTAGGTCGTCGCGGCCGTAGGCCACGTCCTCAGGAGGCGACGGTAGCGGAGCGACGATCACTGTCGGCCCTCGCGTCCGGTCTGCATTCACCACACCGGGTGGTCCGGCGCCGCGACTGACCATCACTCGGAGGGCACCATTTGTGACGTCGCCGGCTGCTGCCGTCCGGAGCATCTCCTCTTTGAGCGCCTCTTTTGACTGGGGAATATCGACTTGGATTCCGGCAGCCGATCGGTAGAGGCGGTCGATATGCCGGTCCATGAGTAGTACGCGGCCATCGTAGATCGGCATCGAATCGTACACTGCGTCGCCGTAGAGGAAGCCCCGGTCGAATACCGATATCGTTGCCTCGGCTGCCGGCACCAAATCGCCGTCAACCGATATTTGTGTGTTGCCGTCATCAGCGAAGGGATCCCAGACCATGGCCCCGGTGTCGCGCCGGGCACCTTAGTGCTGTGGGGATGCTCGCTCCGGGCCAACACTGATGCGGACGCCGGGTGAGGTATGTGGCGTGTACACCATCCATCCGATCAAATCCGGGACGCTCACATCCCCGAAGAACGCTCTCACGTACAAGCACGATCCCCATACCGATGTCGTATTTCCAACACTTTCATTTTTGCTTCAATCGACCGATGACGGTCCAACGGTCCTCATCGACACCGGGGTCCGTCCGCGGGAGGATCCGTATATCGAGCGGCGTGGCAAGATCGTCGGCCCACCGTACGGCGGCCCGGAACCAGTTCGCGATGGCCTGGCTGAATACGGCCTTGGTCCCGCGGATGTCGACACAGTGATCCTAACCCATCTCCATCATGACCATGTCGGCAATGTGAATCTGTTTCCTGATGTGCGGTTCGTCTGTCAACGCGAGGAGTGGGAGACCGCACGAGACCCCCTCCCATTGTACGTCGATTCCTATCCCGATGTGGATGTTGACTGGTTGGCCGACAACGCAGATTTGGATCTCGTCGACGGCGAGACAGATCTCGCGCCCGGAATCACCCTCGTCCCCACACCCGGCCATACCGAGGGAAGCCAGTCTGTCATCGTTGAAACAAGCGCCGGTCCGCATGCGCTGATCGCTGATCTTGCATATAACCAGCACAACCTCGATCCCGGTCGAGACCACATAATCGACGCAGCCGGCCGGTATCTCCCGGTGACGCCACGACCAGACCTGCCATACATTCCGCCGGGGACGCTCGTCGACATCCCAGAGGCCTATGATAGCATCGAGCGCATTCGTGACCGCGTCGGGTCCGACGGCGCGATCATTCCCGGCCACGACCCGGAGTACGCGCCGGAATACCCTGAGTAAGCACGGCCGCTATCGCCGGTTCCCGAAGTTCTTTGCTATTGGCGTCGGGGGTAGCCGATATGCAGATCGCTGCACTTGCGGACGCGGAGGGCGAGGAGGCTGGCGGGGCAGTACAGACGTCACAGGTCCTGAAGCGGAATAGCCTGGTTGGTGATATGGGTGAACAAGTGGTCACTGCATCAACGATCCGCTTCCGTCCCGGGGAGCGCACCCGATACCACACGCACGATTACGGCCAGACGCTAGTCGTCACCGAAGGAACGGGAACCGTGGCCACCGAGGACGAACAGGTCGAAGTGACGGAAGGGGATATCATCTTCTTCCCACCGGACGAAGTCCATTGGCACGGTAGCTCACCAGGGCGGGATGAAGCGTTCGAGCACGTCTCGATCGTCGTTCGCGACGATCCAGACGAGGGAACGCACGCCGTCAAGGACCTCGACCTGTAGCCACCCATCGATTTTTGGGGGTGCCGCGCGCCCGGGCAGCTATGGCTCCGACGATAGGCGTCATCGGTCTCGGGTTGATGGGCGGGAACATGTCCGCGAAACTCATCGAGGAAGGCTACAGTGTGGTCGGTTTCGACGTGGATGATGGCGCACTCGGTGATTTTGAGGCGGGTGGTGGGACTCCAATGGAGTCCCCCGCCTCGGTCGCGGCTGAAGTCGACGTGGTGATCACCTCGCTACCAGATCCGCCGATCGTCAGAGAGGTGTTCCTCGGCGACGAGGGTTTGCTAGCGGCGGATCCTGCGGATCTGATCGCCATCGAGATGAGTACGATCGATCCGGAGACGACACTCGATCTCGACGACGCACTCGCGGGGTCTGGCATCCATCTGCTCAGTACGCCGGTGAGCGGCGGGCCTGACGCCGCACGGGATGGCACATTAACCGTGATGGCCGGTGGCGACGAAGCAGTCATCGAGCGTGAGGCCGCTCAGGCCGTCCTCGAAACGCTCGGCGGGAAGGTCTATCGGACTGGAGCGATCGATAGCGGCGACACCATCAAGCTATTGAACAATACGATGTCGATGGGAAACCTCCTCTTGGCTATGGAGGCGGTCTCGCTGGGTGCAGAGCGCGGTGTCGATGGCGAGATCATGCTTGAGGTCCTGACGAACGCGGGGGCATCCTCCAACCAGCTCGAAAAGCGCCTCCCCCGGGTTCTCAACCGAAACTTCGACGTCGATTTCACTCCCGCATTTGCGAAGAAGGATATCGGCCTCGCACTGGATACCGCGGAGGCCATGGATCGGCCAATGTTCGTCGCCCCGATCGTTCATGCGATGTATACGAGGGCCAGTGCGGAGCGCGGTAACGACGAGGACGTTGCTGCCGTCGTCAAGCTCTACGAGGCCGCCCAAGATCGCATCGTGGAGGCTGACGAGCCAGTCGACGAAAGTTTCGGTGGGTATTGATCCGCTGCCGGTGACGTTAGAGAAGTTCCAGGTTCACTCGAGATTCGCGAGTTCTCCTTCACGGCGATAATAAAATGTCCCGTCAGCGATCGGTCGCATCGTGCGGCCGACTGTCACCGATTCCACGACCGGACCGGCAGCATCGATCTCAGCCTCGATCGATATCGTGCCTTTCGGGTGACCGATTGTGACTCGTGAGCCACCCGACCTTGCGACTTCATTGGGAATTGTGCCAGGCAATCGGGCGGCAGCGCCGAGACACATCGCGCCCGTCATCGCATACGCGTGGTGCGGGGTTTGGGTGGTAATGATCCGTGCAGTGAGGTCGATATCGTCGCCGTGGACCATCCCACCAGTGGACTGTTCGAATGTTGCCGGCGGTCCAACGGCGGCGATAAAGGGCACTGTTGGACTTTCGTCTGCCGCAGCAGCCGCCTGCTCCACCCGCCCGATCTTCTCACAGACCGCACCCCTGATGGCCTCGAACCGCTCGAGCAGCCCCGGCTCGGCCGATAATTCGTCCGGCAACTCCGTGCCCTCGATGTTGAGGTCTGCTGCCCGCACGAAGACGCATGGATTGGTCACGTCGACGAGTGATATTTCGAATTCCTCACCGTCTGCGGTCACGGTATCGACCGGATTCCCCGTGGGAAAAAGCGATCCAAGCACGCCGCCCGCCGGATCGAGAAAGCGTGAATCGATACGTGCACCGGTACCGGCGACGCCGTCGATGTGGTAGTCGCCGGCGATCGCCGGCTCCCCTTCCCGGACTGGGACGCTCTGCTCAACCACGGTATCGGTATTCGTGTTGTAAAGCGTTAGATCGGTGGATGGCGCTGTGGGCTCGACGAGTCCCTCCAACATCGCAACCGAACCGACAGCACTCGTTAGGTTGCCGCAATTTCCACCCCAATCGACGACCGGGCGTTCGATCGCCACCTGCCCGAAGGTGTAGTCGATGTCGATACCATCCCGGTCGGAGATGTCGACAATCATCAACTTCGACGTGTGGGAGTGTGAGCCCCCGATGCCGTCCACCTGAATTGGATCCGGCGACCCGAAGAGCTCGAGCGCCAGGTGGTCCATACGTTCATCGTCCAGATCGACAGGCAGCGCATCGGGCGTAACGAAGAGTCCCCGACTTGTACCGCCGCGGACGAGCCTGCCATCGACGGTACCTTGGGCCGTCATCCGCCGTCTGCGCGGACTTCACGAGTCGCTCGGGCGTGGGCGGCCGCGTTCTCTCCAGCAATTCGGCCGAAGGTTGCGCCTCGTGTCAGCGCCGAGCCACCTGGATAATTCTCGTAGAAGAACTCTGCGGTACTGTTGCCGACCGCCCACAGCCCCTCGATGGGCTTCTCACGTCGATCCAGAACTTCGGCTTCGGTTGTAATCTTCAGACCGCCGAATGCAAAGGTGATCGCGGAGGCCACGGGGAAGCAGTAATACGGTGGCTTCTCGATGGGGAGTGCCCAGTTGGATTTGTCGATCTCCAGACCGGATGTCGCGTTGCCATCGAGCGCGTGTGGGTCGAAGGCACCAGGGTCGCAGGCTGCATTGTATGCCTCCACGGTTGAAACAGCCGCATCGACGTCATCGACGTCGAGTGTTTCGAAGAGCTCGCGGAGGGACGTGGCCTGCGTCGGGTCGGTCCCAAGCTGACTAACGACGTAATCATCCACTTGCGCGTCAAAGACGACGTACGCCTGCTGGTCGGGCTGGTCGTGGACCCGTTTGCCGAACTTCGCATACGTTTTGAGCAGGAAGTCCTCGCCCTCATCGACGAACCGCTCACCATTCTTATTGAGGATGACGCCGTACTGGTAGCCGTTAATCCGTGTGCGTCCACCCTCGACATCCGGGGCTTCGATATCGTTGAGCACACGGTGAGCGCCGCCCCACTCACCGTCCGGCTTCGCGCCGGCATCCATCGCCGCGTCGATCGCCTCTCCGGTATTGTATCGGGTCCCGCGAACGATGTAGTCGTCTCCATCCTCGCCGAAGTATCGCACCCGTTTTTCGTCATTCGCGACGTATGAACCCGCCGCGACCACGACGCTCGGCGCCTCATATCGCACCTTGCCATCATCGTTGACGGCTGCGGCCCCGGCAACGGATCGAGTGTCATCGGTGAGCAGACCGACAAACTCGGTGTCGTAGTGGACATCGATGCCGGTTTCCTCAATGTGTGCTGAGAGTGCCTCGATCACGCCGGCACCCTCGCCGTCTACCTGCAGGCCGCCGACAGTGGTGCCGAAGCCGGGCTCCTCGGAGTGATCGACCACGTGCCAGTCGACGCCGTACTCCGAGATCCATCGAACGGCATCTGTGGCATTCTCGACGAACGTGCTGCAGAGATCATGGTCAGCCTGGCCTTCTGAGACCTCCATGAGGTCGTCGTAGAAGTCCTCCTCAGTGTAACGCTCAGGGATGCGGTCAAGATCAAGCTCGTCGGCGATAGCTTCCGGATCAGCCATCGGGAAGCGGAAGATGCCCCCAGCGAATTGCGTGTGGCCGCCACGCTTCTCGCGGGGTGCCTTCTCGAGGATTACAGGCGTTGCACCAGCCTCGTGAGCCGCGATGGCCGTTGAGAGTCCGGAGACGCCGTGGCCGACGACCACGACATCATAGTCCTGGTACGCGCGTGCCGGTGTCGTCTCTACCATTGCCCTGCCATCCGGGTGTCCATCCAAAAGCGTTTCCGCTCGTACCGGCCTTGGACCCGCAAGGTACAAACCCGTCCGGCCTCCGTGGAGGTAGCATGCACGAACGAGAATCCGACGTCGTTGTTGTGGGCTGTGGCATCGCAGGGCTGTGTGCCGGAGTCCGCCTGCGCGAATTAGGCCATGAGGTCGTATTGCTAGAGAAAGCACCGAAAGACAAGCGGGGTGGCCATACGCAATTTACCGAATCTTTCAGGATCCCGACACAGGATATCGATCTTGACGTTGAATTCAATGTGGAGGACTACTCGGCCTCTGACTTCTATAGCGACATCATGAAGGTGACGAACTATCGGGCAGACGACGAACTGGCGGAGGTCGTCACCGGCGAGGCCGCTGAAACGTTCGAATGGCTGACCGAGCTCGGCAACGAATGGCAGTATCGTGCACCGCATCCGGGCTATACGGCGGGGCGAGTCTGGCTTGAGGGTGAGGAGCTCGTCGATGACATGGTCGAGATCCTCGAAGAGAAGGGGGGAGAAGTGGTCTACCGTGCGGAGGCACGGAACCTGATTCGGAATGACGCGGGCCGAGTCGTCGCGGTCGATGCGCGCGTCGAGGGAGAGCGCACACGGTTCTCGGGGGACGCGATCGTCCTCGCGTCAGGAGACTACGGATCAAGCAAGGAAGCTCGGACCCGGTACTACGGTCCAGGGTACGGGAATATGAAGGTTCGCGGTAGCGGCTTCAACACTGGCGAGGCGGTGGAGGCAGCGATGGACATCGGCGCCAAAACCGATGGTGAGTGGGGAGATGCCCACATGGCGATCGTTGATGCGGCGTCACCGGACGTCGAAATGGGGATCACGCGTATCGATGGCTACCAGTATGGTCTCATCATCAATCACGATGGTGAGCGATTTGTCGACGAGGGTGAGGACTCCCGAGCACATACTTACGCCAAGTTTGGTCGGCGGATCTTCGAGCAACCCTATCACGAGGCGTTTATCGTTGTAGACGAGAAGCGCCGCGGTGATGTCGCGCATATGGGGCCTGGCCGGCCGGTCTCCGCTGATACCCTTGAGGGGCTATTCAACCGGCTTGATATCGAAGATGTCGAACAGGCCGTCGAGACGGTAGAGGAATATAACGCCGCGTGCGATCCCGGCGAATACAAGCCCAACGAGTTGGATGGCAACGCAACTGAGGGCCTCGATCTGCCAAAATCCAATTGGGCTTTCCCGCTTGACGAACCGCCGTTCACGGGCTACCCGGTGACCGGTGGTATGACATTTGGCTTCGGTGGTGTCGCGATCACGCCGGACGCAAAGGTCGTGGATACCACGGACACCGTTATCGAAGGGCTATTCGGCGCCGGCAACTCGACGGGGGGACTCTTCTACAACAATTACCCCGGCGGCACTGGGTTGACCAACGCAGCCGTTTACGGAAAGGTGGCGGCTGAGAGCGCGGCGGACTACATCGAGCGGGCTGGACGCGTCGCTGCGGCAGACGACTGAATCCCGCCGGACCGTCTCGCGGGAAGATTCGGCAAGAACGCACGCGCCTCTATTTTGGGAGGAAATCAGTCATTCACCGTAAGACCGAGGAGGGGGACATGCTGTTGGGTTCCGTAGACATCTACATCGGTGACGGCACCGGCCGGCGTCGGCCGACGGAGCGTGACTTTCATCGCTCGGATTCGGTCAAGTTCATACACAGCGAGCACCGCCTCGGCGTCGATACCGTACTGGTCAGCGACGGTTTCGGCCGTGATTGCGTTCGCGTCTCTGACGCGTTCGTAGGTTTCGCGCTCGTCAAAGAAGACATCGAACGTGAGCCGCAACGGACCGGCATTTTTACTGCGGACCCGATCGGCGAGTTCCCCGAGTTCAACCATTTTATGCTGTACCTCCGGGGCGCCGCTGGAGACGTATCTCGGGTATCAGGTCCGGCTGGATGTCTTCTAGGAGATGATACAGACACAGCGTGTATACCGAGCCAACGGAGATATCCGATGGTGAGAACGGGAAGGCGAGATTGCCGCCGGCATTGACTCGCCCTTCGAACGGGAGATGGAGCAATGAAGACCGGGCGAAGCCACAAACCGTATCGGCGATTTCCTGCGTCTCGCCCACGGCATCGATAATCACGCCACACTCTTCTGGGGTGGCTGGTTCGTCGGCCGGAAACAGAGTGGCACCGCCGGTGCCGTATGCCCGCACGTTCAGCGTGTACGAGTCGGGTGGAACGTCGGCCATTGTGCGCACACGTTCGTGGGTCTCTTCGGCCAGGTCTTCGAGACGGTCGACGATCTGCGGGTCTCGAATGCCGGCTGGCGTGACCGTCCGGTATCCAGCCTTTCGAACGCCTTCGATCAGCACTGAGTGTGACGCGGAGGGGCTGAATGTGCTTCCGCTGACACGGACGCGGCGGTCGTTGACGGCAGCGAAATCAGCATTACCAACATCTACTTCGCCTTCGGGTAGGCGGATCGTCGTCGGGTCGCCTTTTTCGTAGAGTGTATGTGCGGCGACGGATTCGACCGTACACCGGCGTTCGGGATTCGGGGGAACCACCTCGAACCCATCATCATCGAGGACGCCGACCAGCGCGTCGTTCCCCGAGCTCGCGGTCGTCGCTCTTGCACCACACTCAAGAATCTTCGCGAGGTGATACGTCAGGCCGGGATCGAACCCCTCCTGAAGTGGTAACGCTGCAAAAGGGGAGAGATCGCTCGATCGACCCCCAATTACGATGTCTCCCCCACGCTCGAGCGCGTCGATAAACGGTGTTACCCCAACTTGTGCGACGATTCGCTCGGCAGCGTCGATATCCTCCTTCGTGGCGGGCCCCATGCCAAGGTCGCTCGTCTCACCTGCGGTAACTTTCGACATGACGAGCTCTGGCTCGACATCCGTGTTGATGCGGACGACGTCGGCCTCGCGGCCAATATCGGTAAGGACGCGGTCGAGGATTGTCATTACGGCGTCGAGATGCGCAGAGGAACCGCTGCCGCCGGCGGTGCCGACGAGAAACGGTAGTTCGTCCTCAAGGGCGGCGTTGACCAGCAGCCGGAGGTCCCGTTCGAGCATCCCTTCATCGACGAATGAGACACCACGCCCCAGATAATTCGGCCCCGGATCGATCGAGCCGCCATCAACGGCGATCACGTCGAGATCGAATTCGGAGCGGGCACGCTCAAGCGAATCCTCCGGTAGACCGTATCCGAGCATCCCAAGCGGACTAAGGATGGAGAGATCGTCCATGGCCCCCGCCGACGTGCCAGGGCCTCAAAAGCGCTCGGCCGACCGCGTGCGATTTAAGTTAGCGCCAGAGATGGACCGGGCATGGACCAGACGACGCGCCTCCGCCAACGTATCGAAGACGACGACATTCTTGTCGCCCCGGGCGGCTATGACGCGCTCTCGGCGAGCCTTGCGGAGCAGGCCGGCGCCGAGGTTGTTTATATGAGCGGTTCCTCGGTTTCAACCTCGACACACGGATACCCAGACGTCGGCTTGACGACGCTGACCGAGATGGCCGAGCGTGCACGGCAGATGGCGACCGCAGTCGATCTGCCCGTGTTCTGCGATGCCGATACCGGCTATGGCAACCCGCTGAACGTGCGTCGAACCGTCGAGGAATACGAGGCCGCGGGCGTCGCTGGCCTCCATATCGAGGACCAAACCTTCCCAAAGAAATGTGGACACTTCGAAGACAAGAGTGTCATTCCGCAGGAAGAAATGGTCCAGAAAATCCGCGCGGCCACCGATGCCAGAGAGGACGACGATTTCGTGATCATCGCGCGCACGGACGCCCGTGCGGTTCACGGCTTCGATGATGCCGTTGAGCGGTCGCGGGCCTACGTGGATGCCGGAGCCGACGTGCTGTTTTTCGAAGCACCCACCGACGAGGACGAACTTCGCCGTGTTGGCCAAGAGTTTCCCGACATCCCGCTTCTTGCAAATATGACTGAGGGCGGGCGGACCCCACTGTTCTCGGCGGCAGAGTTCGAGGAGATGGGATTCGACGTCGTGATCTACCCTGCCACCGCGTTCAAAGCTGCTGCGAAAGCGATGCAGGATGTGTTCGCCGAAATCGTCGACACTGGAACACAGGCGGGAGTCATGGATCAATTGGTCACCTGGGAGGGCCGCAACGAGCTCACTGGGCTTGCTGAGATGACCGCTCTCGAGGAGCGCTACGCCACGGACGATTAGGCCATCTGATCAGCGAGGAGTTCGATCGACAGACAACTGCGCTCGGCCGGCATGCCGGGCCAGTGGGTGCGCAGAATCGCGTGGCTGATATCGAGCGCGGCATCATAGCGTTCGAGTTCGGTGACCACATCGGCTGGTGTCCCTATGAGAAACCGGTCTTCGCGCAGTTCTTCAAACGAGCCGTGAAGCGTAGCGCCATCGTCCATTGCCTCATCTTGCCCCCATGACAGGTACCGCTCATACTTCGGGGCAAGAAATTCTTGGGCTGTCTCTTCGGCAGCTGCCCTTGTCTCGGCCACCACAGCTTCACGAAATACTGGTACCGCCGTATCGGCATCATCTCTCCTCCGGATCGCGTCGTATCGCTTCTTCTGATCTGCGAGTTCCTCGAGCGTGGCGTGCGGGTTGACGAACCAGGCGTCCGCGAGACGTGCGGCCCGCTCGACCGCTGGCGTAGCATTCGCAGCAAGCCAGATCGGCGGCGTTGAATTCGGGCGTGGACTCGTCGTCACGCCGGACACAGCGTAATATTCTCCCTCGTAGGTAACATTTGTCTGGCTCAGTAACAGGCGGAGTAGCTCGATCCCTTCTTGGAGCCGTGGGACCCGTTGATGCTTCGGGATTCCGAAGGCGTCAAACTCGACGTCGCGGTATCCGGCGCCGACGCCGGCGATGACGC
>JBDGPQ010000029.1:4955-36257 GCA_042219595.1 Haloarculaceae archaeon | reverse complement strand
GGGTTATGAGCCCGCCGGAATCTCCTGGCTATCCCATCCCGCTATCACGGGGTAGCTACGAAGGCAGGTTAAGGATTGTGATGCGCGAGCCTGCCGTCCTTCACTCTCGGTGGACCCGCCACGTGAACAGCGTCTCGAACGTATAATTCACAACGACCGCAATGCCGATTGCGGCGAGTTTTGCACCGATTAACCAGAGGTCGAGACCGCCCACGGCTAGCTCTAGTGTTACGGTACGGAACAACACTATGAATGCCACGAACTGCGTGAGGCTGCCGACAGCCCGCACTGCGTGGGATCGTCCAAGTCGCCGGATGATTGCCCACCGATCAGCGGACCCTTCATCTGCGTAGGTCCAGCGATCGTTGATGACGAACATCAACAATATCGCTGACTCGATGCCCGCCAGCGTGGCGACTTCAGGCCTGATCCCGAGCCCCTCAGCAAGCACGACGAGCACGGTAATGTCGAGCAGAGCCCCGAGCACACCGACGGAGGCAAACCGGCCAAAGCGTCGACCTGAGACCAGGGCTGCGATCCGATCCCCGCCACGCGTGCCGTCGGTCATTTTTCATCAACCAATGCCGTCGGTTCTTTGCGCCGCGCTGCGATGGCTGTATGGAGGCGGTCGTCTCGAAGCGTCCGGGCCCGGTGCCGGGCCCGCAACAAGGCCCGTGCCAACGTGAGCGAGTCACGAATCGGCGATACAGTCGAACCTGGTTGGTCAGCCCACTCGATCGGCACCTCTCGGATCGATAAGTCAAGGGCGGCCGCCATCGCGATCAGTTCGACGTCCCATGCGAACCCGGGTTCGTAGAGATGCTCGCGCACAACTGTCCACCCCTCCGCTGTTATCGCCTTCGCGCCGCACTGATAGTCGTACAGCGTGACGTCCAGCAGACGGCCCGCAACCGCTGCGAAGGCATCGCCCATGAACCGCCTGGCAAATGTCTGATGGGAGTGAACTGTCGAATCAGGATGGCGCCGCGATCCCACGCCCAGATCGACCGACCCGTCAATGACTGGCGTGACTACCCGTGACAGTGACGCCGGTGGTGTGGACCCATCGGCGTCGGCAAACGCCCGGACATCCGTCTCTAACGCTTCGAAACCGTCGGTGACTGCCGCACCCTTTCCACGCCGGTACGGCACCGCATCGACGGAGGCCGGTAATGCCCTGAGTGCCTCAAGGGTACTCGGCTCGGCGGCATCCACAACAATCCGTACTGCTGTTGGCTCGAGCGCCTCGCGGAGCTCCCGAACATACGTTCCGAGCCGGTCCGGATCGGGTCGGAAAGCCGGGAGTACCAGGCCCAGCGAGGCAGCCATTGGCGGCACCACCGCGTGGGCGAGTAAAAGCCGTTCGACTGTGGTACACAAGAGGTATACTGGGCCGCCTGCGAGCAGTTTGGGATGGCAGTCGGGTCCGTGCTGGCGTGGTTGATTCTCTCCCTGGTTCTTCTCGTACTCGGAGCCCCAATTGCCGCCGCAATCTTTCCGCGGCTTGCCGATCGTGGAGCGAGCGTTGCCCTCCCGCTTGTGCTGACGATCGTGTTTTATATGAGCTATTACGGTGGGCGACTCTCGCTCGAACTCGCCCTTCTCGGCGCGATTTCGATCGTTGGATTGGCGGCCGCGTTCGCACTCCAGCGAGGGGTTTCAGTCCGGTGGGCACGCGTTGCAGAAGTCGGCGCCATCTTTGCTATCGCGTATGTTTTCCTTGTCGTGGTACGCGCCACCGATCCGGCGATTCTCGCCGCCGGTGGCGAGAAGTTTCTCGATTTTGGACTGCTAAAATCGTTGCTTCGAACAGCCACAGTTCCTCCGCCGGACTTCTGGTACGCCGGCGAGCCAGTCCTCTACTACTACGGTGGCCATCTGCTCGTCTCACAGGGCATTCGTCTCCTTGGGACGACGCCAGGCGTGGCCTATAACCTCGCTTTGTCCGCCGTTTTCGCGGGATACGTGTCTGCAGCGTACGGTCTGGCGGGGAATATCTCCGCTCGTACCGGGCGGTTTGATCGCCGGGCTGCCCTCTTTGGAGGCTTTTTCATTGGCTGGGCAAGCAATCTATTTACACCGCTACGCGTCCTCTTGCGCCCGCTCCCGGATGATATCGCAGCCAGCCTTGCACGATCGCTCGACGTCTGGGCTGGTCGGTACGGCCGCGAAGGCGCCGTCGTGACGGATGCGCAACCGTTCTCGATGTGGGACGCTACCGGCGTGATCGATGGAGCCATCCACGAGATGCCGTTGTTTGCCTTCGTCAACGGCGATCTCCATGCCCATATGATGGCCCCGGCATTCACGCTCCTGCTCGCCTCGGCGCTCCTGGCATACTGGCGCACCCCGTCAACGGATCGACGGCGTCGACTAGGGCTGCTTTTTGGATTGGTTCCGGCTATCGGAGGAGTGCTTGCCGTCGTCAACACTTGGTCGTTTTTCGCGACTGGAGGGTTGACAGCCCTGACGTTGCTGTTTGATGGTGACATTCCTGAATTGCTCCCCGCACGATACCGATTCCGCCTTGACTCACCTGACAGTGTCCGCGCTCGCCTTACCAGACTTGGCGGTGCCCTCGTTGGTGGTTTCTCCGCTGGAGTACTGGCCGGGGTGCTCTCGGCTCCGTTCTGGCTCGGCAACGTCGGTAGCCGGGCAGTCGGATTCCTGCCGGATCGCAGCTCTACGGCTGCCTTAGTCGTTGTTCATGGTACGTTCCTCGTGCCAATCGCCGGATACTTTGCGTATTCTGCCTGGGCGCGCTACGACCTATCGTGGCGAGACATCACCGTCAGCGGATTGGTGTTCTTGGCCGCGTTAGCACTCGCAAGCGTCGTCGATCTTGCAGTGCTTGGCCTTATTGCACCGTTTTTGCTCGTTGGATATCTGCTCGGTGATCCGCCATCTTGGCTCGATTCTGAAACTGTACGTGACCGCGCGAAGAACGGGACCACCCCGGGATTCGAACTCGTTCCCATCTTGGGAGCACTCGGGCTCGTGCTGTTGGTCGAGTTCGTCTATCTGATCGAACACGCTGGAGCGGGGCGGTTTAATACGGTATTCAAGATGTACGCACAAGTCTGGGCGCTATTTGCCGTCGGTACTGCTGCGTCGCTCGGTCGCCTCTTTCAGCTGGCTCAGAACCGTCGGCCGATTACCAGTTGGCCAAGTGTGCTCCGGGTCGGCGTTGCTCTCTTACTTATCGCGACGAGTATTTACGGCGGCCTTGCCGTAACTACGGAGGTCGACAGTGCCGTCACTGGTGAGACAGCCCTCTCGCTGGACGGGACTGCATGGCTCGAAGACCGGCGACCAATCGAGGCCCGCGCGATAACCTGGCTCGATGAACGCGACGGAATTCCAGTGACATTGACACGACCAGGCGTGGCTTACCGGTGGCCGGGGGCGGTTTCGGTATTCACCGGACTGCCGACGGTGATCGGGTGGCAGCATCACGAACGAGGCTTCGGTCGGTCGCCGGCAGCCGTCGCAGCTCGGGCTGCCGATGTTGATACGATATACACAGGTCCAGCCGATCGTCAGCGGGCGCTGCTCGCTGCGTACAACGTTCGATTC
The DNA here is from genome assembly GCA_042219595.1 of Haloarculaceae archaeon. Lineage (GTDB taxonomy): Archaea > Halobacteriota > Halobacteria > Halobacteriales > Haloarculaceae > CAYLJD01. The sequence continues at coordinate 32,681 of JBDGPQ010000029.1, read as the reverse complement.
GTGTATGTCGGCCCGGCGGAACGGCAAAAATACGGGGAGAACCTGGTGGTGAGTCGCTTGGACCAGCTCGTGAGGGAGCGAACCTTTGGAGATGGTACCGTTGTTATTTACCGCGTCACGGACCGATAATAGCAGCTCAGCTGGCTGATTCGATGACCGTGACCGCCGCGCCGTCGACCGATTCAGTTTCGAGATGCATCGGGATGTATTCTCGGCGGTCGAACGTTTCCTGTTCGTCCGGGGTCCCGATCGTGCACCATAACTGGACCCGATCTGGGCCGTGCCAGTCGCCCTGCCGGTGGACGGAGAACACGACGAACTCATCGCCATCGTATTCGATGCGGGCCCCCTTCCGAATCCCGGGATCCCCACGGACGATCAGTTTCTGCATGGCGAGTGATTCGGGGATCTTGCACTTATTGACTTCGAACTCTCGGAGGCGAGTGTAGATAGAGAGACGATGCTGTCAATTGGTGACTCGTGGCCATGAGTCGATGAAGTAGAGGGCCTTGTTTGGACTGCGGATTTCCTCAGGAACTCAGGAATATGTACCTGCATCCAAATTTAGGGGATAGTTCGACTTAGTGAATGCTGATGGAACCAAACCCGTTTTAAGGTCCGCTGTCGAATTCGGCGCAAGGAGCGCTCTCGCCATGCAGATGCCACGCCGATTTAACACATACTGTCCACACTGTAACGAACATCACGAACACGAGGTCGAGAAGGTTCGCCGGGGCCGGGAGACCGGGATGAAGTGGATTGATCGACAGGAGAAGCGCAATTCGGGGATCGGAAATGACGGCAAGTTTTCCAAGGTCCCCGGTGGCGATAAGCCAACGAAGAAAACGGATCTCAAGTACCGATGCTCGGAGTGTGGGAAGGCACATCTCCGCGAAGGATGGCGCGCCGGTCGGCTCGAATTCCAGGAGTGACCATGCCCGGGAACTTCATCCGTGTCACGTGTGGGGAATGTGATGCGGAGCAGGTAGTGTATGAAAAAGCTGCGACGCCAGTCGAATGCAGCGAGTGTGGCGCATCACTCGTCACACCCGCCGGCGGGAAAGCGAGAATCGCCGGCGAAACTGTCGAGGTTGTGGGGGCACGATGAAATACGCCGGCTGGCCTGAGCCGGGCGAGTTAGTCGTCGGTCGCGTCGATGAGATCGAGGACTTCGGCGTGTTCGTCGATCTCCTCGAATACGAAGACAAACAGGGACTTTGTCATATCAGCGAGGTCGCCTCCGGCTGGATCAAAAACGTCCGCGATCATGTCAACGTGGACCAGCGCGTCGTTGCCAAAGTTCTCGACGTTGACGAAGACGCACAACAGATCGATCTTTCCTTGAAGGACGTCAACGACCACCAGCGCAGCGAAAAGATCCAGGACTGGAAGAATGAACAAAAAGCCGACAATTGGATGGCGCTGGCGTTCGGCGAGGACATCGACGATGAGACATATCATGAGGTTGCTGAGGCCCTGCTGTCATCGTTTGGGTCACTCTATGAGGGCTTCGAACAGGCCGCTATCCACGGGGATGCAGCTTTGACGGATGTCGATCTCTCGGAAGACCGACGGGCGGCTATTGTGGAGACCGCACGCGAAAACGTCTCGGTACCATACGTCACGGTGACGGGGTACGTGGACCTCGAAAGTGCTGACTCGGATGGGGTGGACACGATCCGCGAGGCGCTCCAAGCCGCGGAAGGGAACGGCGAGGTTCCGGAGGAGGTTGACCTCGAAGTGACCTACGTCGGCGCGCCGGAATACCGGATCGAGGTCCAAGCGCCGGACTACAAAACAGCGGAGACAGCGCTGGAGGAGAGCGCAGAACGCGCGAGGGCGGTCCTCGCAGATGCAGGCGGCTCCGCAACCTTCCATCGAGAGCGCTCGACTGACGAAGAGTGACGTCGGACATTCGCATTTGTGCGGACTGGGAGGCTGCCCATGATCGACCTGTCTACACACTCACGGAGCATTGCCCGGTGTGTGGCGCGGCCGCGATCAATTCCGAACCGCCGCCGTTCTCACCGGAGGATCCGTACGCCGAGTATCGACGCGCACTTAAACGGCGCCGGCGCGGCTGAGATATGAACGAGTTCGAGATTGCGTGGGAGGAGCGACCGGAGTTGGAGGCACCGGTTTTGATCGAGGGCTTACCGGGCGTTGGGCACGTCGGCAAACTCGCCGCCGAATATCTGATCGAGGAACTCGGCGGAGAGTTGGTGTGTCGCTTCCACTCGACGCATTTCCCGCCACAGGTCACCGTTACCGATGGGGTTGCCGAGCTTGCCGGGGCCGAGCTCCACGCGATCACCACGGATGACGTCGAACTATTGGTCCTAACAGGCGATCATCAGGCCGGTACGCCGGAGGGTCATTACGGGTTGACGGAGATGTTCCTCGACGCCGCGACGGACGTCGGCACGGAGCGTGTCATCGCACTCGGCGGTGTCCCGACCGGCGAACTCATCCAGGAGTACGATGTTGTCGGCGCAGTGACAGACGCTGCACAACGTGAGGAGCTCGAAGCTGCCGGGGTGGAGTTCCGCGAGGATGAGCCAGCTGGCGGTATCGTCGGAGTCAGCGGACTTCTTCTCGGGCTCGGCGGTCGACGTGGCCTCGACGCCGCCTGTCTCATGGGTGAGACCAGCGGGTATCTTGTGGACCCGAAGAGTGCCCGGGCCGTGATCGAAACGCTGCAAGAGTTGATCGGATTCGAGGTTGACTTCTCTGATCTCGAAGAACAGGCCGAGGAAATGGAGGCAGTCGTGCGACAGATGGAGGAACTCGAAGGCGCGGGTGGTGGTGGCGGCGAGGACCTTCGCTATATCGGCTGAGGGTGCACCGACACGATGGGTATCTGACCTGGTTCAATAGGTGCATTATGCAGTGTGTACCCCCATGAGACGGGTGCACGATCCCTGACGGAGCAAGGCCACGGCTCAGGCCGTGAGAAGACGTTATGGCCGCAATAGGCGCAGCCAATTCGTCGAGGAATCGAGACTGTCGCCTCGCGATGCTCGCCGCTGTGCGCGCGAGGCTGGTCCTCTGGATGCCCTATGTGACCCCAGATTCAGCGTGGCGGGTGGAAAAGGCTCAACGAGGACGCCGCATCAGGTGACTCCGGAGAATATCCGCTTCTGACGCCCCCGCGATTGGATTGACCAACACGACGTCGGCACCCTCTTCAACAACACCTGAATCACTCTGGAGTGCTGCGAGCCCAGCCCCACCCGTCGCACTTGTCGGGAGCCCCCGCTCGGCCAGCGTTAGCGCCGCTTCAAGAATCGCCTCGTCTGGAATGGCGATAGCGGTCCCACCGCTCTCCCGCAATACATCGATCGCGACAGTTCCACCTGCCGGGTCAGGGACTTCGAGGGCGCCAACCACGGTGTCGGGATGTTCGATAGCGTGTGGTCGATCGGCACTGCTCGACCCGTCGTCGGTCAGCGGCGCACACGAGGCCGCCTGAGCAGCGATGATACGCGGGTAACCGTCGATCATGTCGAGGGCGTCAAGCGCTGTAAAGCCGCGGTGGATGCCGACGATGGAACACACCTGGCCAGCCGGGATGACCACTGCGTCCGGCGCTGTCCAATCCCGTGCGGCGGCGATCTCGATGGCGATCGGCGTGACCCCAGCCCGACGGAATGGTGTCGCGAAGGGCGCGAGCGGGTAGGCCTCGGTGTCGTGCTCGTCGTATGCAGCAGCCGCATCACTATAGCGTCCTTCGACCACGGTCATGTCACCCCCATGGACGTTGATCATCGCTTTGTGTCCGAAGCTTGCTCGTGAGGGCACGAAGACGTGAGTATCGAGATCAATCCGCGCCGCTGCCATCGTGACCGCGACGCCTGCGGCGCCAGTGGTCGGGAGTGAGATCTGCCCTGCTCCCGCTTCACGCGCCGCCGCGACGGCACACGCGGCTTGACGGTCGACCAGACTCCCTGTCGGATTCTGTGCCTCGTCCTTTATGGCCAGGCTCTCGACCCCGATTTCCCTGGCGAGGCCGGGTGCGTCGATCAGGGGTGTTTCCCCCTGGCAAAGATCGACCGGCGTGCTGATGCCGAGCAAGCCAGAGAGCCCACTTCGATCATCGGCGCCCGCCAGATCCGACTGAATGGCATCGAGATCCATTGCGAGCTCTAACGGGCCACCGCATTCTGGGCACTCACGCGGATCGGTATTGGCCGTCAGGCTCGCACCACAAGTGAGACATTCATAGCCCGATACCGCCGTGTGAAGCTCCATACGCTGCGACGAGGTGCCGACCGGCAAAGTCCTGTCCGTCGAGCACAGCCGGTAAGTTCTCTGCCCCCAAGCGCTCGCCATGGACCGTGTCGCTGTCGTCGGCGGCGGTCTCGCGGGCTTGGTCGCCGCTCGGCGACTGGCGGAGCGCGGGATCGACGTGGAGCTATTCGAAGCCACTGACCGATTAGGCGGCCGAGTCGGCAGCGACGAACTGGATGGATTCATCTTGGACCGCGGATTCCAGGTTCTGTTTCCGAGCTATCCGGCGGTTCGTCGTGAACTTGACCTCGATGCGCTGGCCCTTCGGTCGTTTGCTCCGGGCGCCGTGCTGGCCCGGCCGAATGAGCGTTCTGTGCTTGCCGACCCGTTCCGAGATCCTGGAGCGGTAACCGCGAGCCTGTTCAATCGGGAGGTCACGTTTGAGGATAAACTCCGCGTCCTCTGGCTCCGCCACCGGCTCGCCAGCCGTTCCACTGAGGAGATCCTGACCCATGATGACCGGACGATCGCGACTGCGCTCGAAGACTGGGGGTTCTCCGAAAAATTTCGCCGGGCGTTCGCCGCGCCGTTCCTCGGAGGCATCACACTTGATCGAGAACTTTCAACGGCTGCATTCGTCTTCGAATATGCATTCAAAATGCTTGCCACCGCGAATGCTGCAGTCCCGGCCGCTGGCATGCAAGCCATTCCAGACCAGCTCGCCGCGCGAGCACGCGAGGCTGGCGCGTCGATTCACCTCAGTCGGCCAGTCGAGGCACTTGCTATCGATGATGGGGTTATACTCTCGACTGATGGAGGCGACGCGACCGCAGATGCAGCGATCGTCGCGACTGACCCGGAGACTGCCAGTCGACTTACAGGACTCTCCGACCTCCCGACCGCGACACGCGGGTGTGTGACTCAGCACTTCGCGCTGCCGAGCACCCAACACCTGGACTGTGGACGACGGCTCATTCTAAATGCAACCACTGATCGTCCGAACCATGTTGCGCTTGTTTCTGCTGTGTCCGAGAGATATGCACCAGCAGACAGACGGCTGCTGAGTGCGACCTTCCTCGGCCAGCCGGAAGGAACCGACGAGGCATTAGCAGCAGAGGTACGTGAGGCACTGTCTTCGTGGTATCCAGAGGCCAACTTCGCCGGGCTGGAGCTGCTCGACACTCACCGGATTCCCGACGCCCAACTCGTGCAGCCGCCGGGATTCCGCTCGACCGTTCCGGAGCCAGGCGCCCCTGATGGTCCAATAGTTCTTGCGGGAGACTACACACGGTGGTCAGCCATTCAGGGAGCTCTTGAGAGCGGTCGACAGGCTGTGGAAGCCCTCCGAATGACCTGAATCAGAGGCGCTTCTGGAGATCTGTTAACTGTGGGAAGGTGACCGGCTCGCGCGCATCGGCATCCCATACCACCGGTACGAGCTCACCAGGGTCGGTCAACAGGGGCGACATGAACCCCTCAGCAGTGAGCTCATCGAGCCGCACGCCACGGAGCAAGCGCGAGAATGCCGGAAGGACGACCACTCCGTCGCCGTCGGCGGCGCCTGTTCCCGCGAGATAACACGGACGCCGTCGTCCAGCCACCTCGAGAACTGGATGTTCGTGGCCGATCACGTACCGGTCAGCTGTGATATCCGGCTGGCTATGACCGTGACACACCAGGGTGTCACCGATCTGGTAGGTATCTTGAATTCCTCCCTCCCAGTGGTGTTCGAGTTGCATATCGTGATTACCAGCGAGAAGTGTTGTCTGGATGTCGCGGTCCGCAGTGATGGTAGCGAGGCGCTTGAGTGCGTCCCGAACGGGAAACGGCACGGCGTCGAATGCATGGAGGATATCACCAGCCACGACGAGGTGGGCCGGCTCGAACCGGTCGAGCAGTGTCTCGAGGCGATCGACGGTTCGGGTCCCGGTTCCAACCGGCAGTTCGAGACCGGCACTCGGACCGAGGCCGAGATGTAGATCCGCACAGACGAGGACGTCGTCGACCAAAATACATCGGTCCACCGGCTCGAGATCAACCAGTGGATCGGGAAGGTCGGCGGTGGACACGGGTATCACTGGACGGCCACACACCTAAACCACGATGGTCCGCGTGAGGTTTTAAGACGGGTCGGCCGGACCGGCCCGTATGGTCGACGTCCTGGAAAGCCAGCGGGCGGCGACCCGCTTTCGGATCCTCGTCGCCATCGCCGACCGCCAGCCCGCGGTTAGCCAGGGCGAAATTGCCGAAGCTGTGGGCGTGACCAGTCAAGCTGTATCGGATTATATCCGGGATTTGGTCGACGAAGGGTATGTCGAGACCGAGGGCAGGGGACGCTATCGGGTAACCAACGAGGGTGTCGATTGGCTTTTCGGTGCTGCACGGTCGATCCGTCGGTATGCTGAGCACGTGACCGGAGACGTCCTCGGTGGGCTTCGAGAGGACGCGGCGATTGCGCGGTCATCGATCGAGGCGGGCGAAACCGTCTCGTTGTCGCTATCGGAAGGGCTGTTGCACGCTCGGCCGGGCACGGATGGGGCCGCCACGGGTGTCGCCACCGATGATGCTGCGGCGGGCGAAGTCGTCACCGTCACGGGGTTTGAGGGTGTCATCGATATCGATCCCGGGACGGTTCGTGTGATCCAGGTTGGAGCTGAGGGGGATATTGCCTCGGCGATCGCCGAGCCGGCAGCAGATGCCGATTTGGTCGTTTCAGCGGGTGTAGAGGCCGTTGTCGCGCTCCGCGCCGCAGGGGTGGATTACGCGACACACTTCGCGTCCGGTGAGGTGGCTGCGGACGCTGCGAGCCGCGGCCTAGACGTCGTCGTCGTTGCAGCGACTGACGCGTTGGGCCGCGTTACGGATGCACTTCGGGATGCCGGTGTCACCTACGAGGTCACCGAGTAGCACGACACAACTGTACACAGCGGGGTGGCTGCCCGTGGACCTCAAGAATTATCGGTCCCGCCGGCACCTGGCCTGGTATGACGGGATTTTCGACGCGCGTCGAGCGGGTATCGATCAGTGGCATTCGAGAGGTCTTCGAGGCTGCCGGCGCGGATGCCATCAATCTGGGACTCGGCCAGCCGGATTTCCCGACACCCGAGCACGCTCGCGAGGCTGCCGTCGACGCGATTCGATCCGGAAAGGCTGACGGCTACACCTCAAACAAAGGTACGCGCGCTCTTCGGGAAGCCATCGCGGCGAAACATGCTCGTGACAATGCTCTAGATATCGATCCCGACGATATCATCGCAACAGCCGGTGGCAGCGAAGCGCTGCATATCGCGCTTGAGGCTCATGTCGATGCCGGGCAGGAGGTAATTGTGCCGGATCCTGGGTTTGTCTCCTATACGGCGCTGACGCACCTCGCCGGCGGCACACCTCGTCCAGTCGAGCTTCGCGACGATTTGACGCTCGACCCGGAGGCCGTCGAGGCAGCCATTACCGACGATACCGCTGCCTTCGTGGTCAACAGTCCGGCGAACCCGACCGGTGCCGTTCAATCGGCCGATGATATGCGCGCCTTCGCACGGATCGCCGACGAACACGACGTGCTGTGTCTTTCTGACGAGGTGTACGAGCACATCGTATTCGAGGGTTCTCACCGTTCACCGGCGGAATTCACGGAAGGCGAGAACGTCCTCGTCATCAACGCCTGCTCGAAGGCCTACTCGATGACTGGATGGCGACTGGGGTGGGTGACTGGCTCACCGGAGCGGATCGAGCGCATGCTCCGGGTCCATCAATACGGACAAGCCTGCGCGAGCGCTCCGGCCCAGTACGCTGCTGAAGCCGCTCTGGATGGACCTCAGGACCGCGTCCAGGAAATGGTTGCTGCCTTCGAGGAGCGGCGGGACGTGCTTCTCTCCGGGCTTGACGAGATGGGAATCGAGTGTCCGACTCCGCAAGGGGCCTTCTATGCGATGCCTCAGGTCCCACCGGGCTGGGTCGACGCAGTAATCGATCGAGGCGTCGTCGTGGTCCCGGGTGACGCGTTCGGTGAAGGCGGAGCTGGCCATGCCCGCATCTCGTACGCCACCGACCTCGATTTGCTCCGTGAGGCCATTGATATCATGGCCGACGCGACCGAAGCGGTCCGGTAGGCCAAAGGGTTTGCCCCTGACCCTTTTGCCGGCGAGTCCACAATGAGGGACGTGTCGATCGCCCGCCACGGGCGGGGGCCCGTGGCCGCCCTGCAGGCCCTCGCCTCGCAGGTCCATCCGGTCTTTATGCTCCCAGCGGTAGCCGTCGCGACCTTCGGCGCCATCCTCGCCGGTTCTCTCAGGCCCGTGGTGGCGGGCTTCCACATCACGGCCATTTTCTTCGCCCTCTACACTGCCCATGTCACCGATGGGTATGTCGACTTCTACGTACGAAACGAAGACGATGACCACCCACTCACGGAGCGTGGCTGCCGGCTGGCGCGCGGCGGCGCCACACTTGGTTTCGTGGCGGCAGCCGGTGCCCTTGTGATTCTCGTCGATCCGTGGTCGCTCGTACTGACGCTTCCGTGTTGGCTCATCGCCATCTTGCATGCCCCGCAGCTCGATACCCACCCACTCGGTGCCACGCTCGGTTATCCGGTCGGGATCGCGCTGTCGCTGCTCGGAGGATACTACGTTCAGGCGGAGACACTACTGCCAACACCCCTCGGTATTGCACTCGTATTTCTTGTGATGATTACTGGTATCAAGATCATCGATGATGCGCAGGACTACAGCTACGACCGGTCCATCGGGAAGCGAACTGTCGCGGTTGCGATCGGCCCGCCAATGGCACGGCAGCTTGCCGCCACACTACTCGTCACCGCAATGGGTATCGTGGCCACGTTGAGCCTGGTGCTTCCCGGAATGCCCCCGTCGGCAGTGCTCTCGGTACTGGTATTCTTACCGATTGCCGTGGTGGCCCGGCGAGCTGGGCCGGAGCTCGCGACTATGCTCTTGATCCGGGGTTCCTACGTCTTTTTGGCCGTGCTCGTGGCGGCAGTTTGGTTTCGGCCACTTGTCTAACCCGCGGTACTCACGATTTTGATCACATCTCCCTCCTCGAGTTCGTGTTCCTCGCCGATTCGGCGACCCTCGCGGGCATCCACGGCGTGGACGTACGAATCGCCAATATCAGAATGGACAGCATAGGCCAGATCACGCGGAGTTGAACCTTGTGGGAGAAGATGGGCGTCCGGAAGGACGTTCCCCTGACCGTCGGTCCACCGGGTTTCGTTTTCGACTGGATATACCGTAATACGATTCAATACATTGTAAACGGCCGTATCGAGTGCTGATTGAACGCCAGTTCCGCCCCACGTCTCCATCGCGTCACGAATGCGCTCCAAACCGGCGGCCTGAGTGTCGCTAATTTCTCCGACGATTTCGAAGTCGTCATCGCCGGGATCGTACTCGACGGCACTCGCTTCAGACGCACGGCGAAGGGCGAGTTCCCCCTCGGCGGTCGCCGGAACAACGGCGTCTGCGCTGTCCCGCAGTCGCTCGATAGTGGCGGGGTCTGCCTCATCGATCTTGTTCGCCACGACAACGATCGGTTTCGTGCGAGCACGAATTGCACTCGCGAGCGCTTCGTAATTGTCCTCGTCCCATGCCAATGGGTCGGAGGGGTACTCAAGTCCGCGGAGAACTGCCGCAAGGTCCGCCTCGCTCGCACCAACCCCGGTTAACACATCGGCGATCGCCTCGTCGATATCGAAGTCCGGCGAGCGGGAACGACGCTCGACGGTCTCCCAGTTGCGCCTGATAATACCAGCGAGCCAGCGGTCGAGCTCCTGTTCAACAAAATCCACATCCTCCACCGGATCATGGCTGCCCGGCTCGACTGGCTCACCCTCGGCGTCCGTGGCCCCTGCCGCGTCGACTACATGTAGGATTACATCGGCGGTCGAGAGTTCGTCCAGAAACTGGTTGCCGAGGCCCCGGCCTTCGTGGGCGCCGGGGACCAGTCCGGCGACGTCGAGCAGTTCGATCGGGACGTAGCGTTTACCCTGCCGACAGCGCTCATTCCCGCACCGCTCCGATCGATCCATACAGGGACACCTGGTGCGAACGTGTGCTACTGCGCGATTCGGATCGATCGTTGTGAATGGGTAGTTTCCGACCTCAGCATCCGCCTCGGTGGCCGCCGAGAAAAAGGTCGATTTCCCGGCATTCGGTTTGCCGGCGAGGGCCACCGTGAGCATGCCGCCCTTACCCGGGTAATCCGCAAGGGGGTTTCGATCTGGCCAATCTTAGTCGAGTTCAACTTCCTGTTCGTCTGACTCATCGGAAGCCGGAGTGTCCGAGTCCGCATTCACGGAGTCAGCACCAGGAAAGACCTCGGGTTCAGCAAGCACCGGTTCGGTCACGATCGTCGTCTCCTCACGTGCCCGAATGGAACCCTCAACCTCTGCCTCATCGTGGACCTCGACATAATCGGCGGCAACATCTCCACGTATCAGCGCATTGGGCCCGATCCTGATCGTGCCCGATCGGGTCGTGAGATTGCCGGCGATCTCCGTCTCTGCACCAACGGCCGCGCCATCCCGGGCTCGAAGGCCACCAAATATCTCTGTGTCCCGACCAACTCTCAGCGACGCCGCCCGGATGTTCCCATGTAGCCGGCAATCATCACCGATCCGTGCCGGTGTCGAGACCTGCCAGGCGTCGTCACCGACCCGAGCGCTACGGGGAATCACGACGGGTTGACCGTCCGCGTCGCCATCGAAAACCTCCGATAGGAGTTCCTCGGCGGCTTCCTCCTCACCGATCCGCAACAATTGGCCTAGATACACAAACAAGAAGACGATCGTCGGCATCGGATTCCGAATTACGATCCAGCCGTTGGCCTCGAAGCCATCTTCGATATCGACGTCATCGCCGATATCGACATCGCCAGCAACCTTGAGTTCACCACCCACGTGAACCCGCTCGCCCAGATACGCGTCCTCGCCAACGAGGACGTCACCCTCAACGTCACACCACATGTCGAGTCGGCAGTCTCCTTCCGCCTCGATATGGCCCCCGAACCGGACACGCTCTCCGGCGACGATAGACCGGCAGCGGATGCCGAATTCGATGGCGCTCTGTCCCCCCACGATCACGTCGCCCCCCGTTACCAAGTCATGCTCCTCCACGACGGTCCCGTCCGGAATGACGAGCTCGTCGAGTGGGTCCGAGCGGAAGGGCATCACGGTTGCCGATGAGTGGCAGTTCTGCCGGCTTAAAGCTGCTCCCGACGGCTGACGGGCGTCTGACGCGCGTCGTACGCTCAGGTTTTCTCGGCGACAGCGGTGCCGAGGATGGCGAATGTGGCAGCGGCTGTGAGCACGATGGCGGCAACGACCCGACCGAGATCAACCAGCGCGAGGATACCCCCTCCAAACACGAGAATTTCGAAACCCCATCTGGCCGGTGGTGCGAGCCGCCACGGAGCCTTCGGTGCGGCTAGCAACCCCCAGAGGATGGCTACCCCGAGCACGAATCCACCGGCTGTTAGGAGGCTGCCGAGCGGCTCCACTGGGTTCGTGATTCCCCACGCGCCTACCGCCACAAGCGTCGCCAGCTCGACAAGGAACCGAACCACCTCGACCGGTCCGATGGCGGTGTGGTCGTTCATACTCAGTACCAGCGCCAGCGCATGAGGACCATCACCACAACGATAGCAAGCTGAAATGCCCCCTGGATACCGGAGAGCTTCGCGTTTCGCAGGCCGATGTCACCGATCAGGCCCCGATCCGGCTCTGGTTGTTCCATCTCACGGTAAATGCGCACTTCTCCAGGGAGCAACACGCCAAATCCGAGAATCGAGAGGACGGTTACGATCGCGAGCGCCGCAGCGATCAGCGGGCTGGTCATTGCGAAGTTCGGCAAGGTCGCAGCGAGCCAGGCTCCACTGCCGATCAACGCCACGGCAAAGACGGAAAGCCACCGCCAATCGCGTGTCGCATCGAATTGGACACCGATGAGAATGAGCGCCGGAACGGTCGCAAAAAAGGTGAACAGGGCGAGCCATGGTTCGGCTGCAGGGAAGGTTGCAACTCGCGGCACGAGCGTGATGCCACCGGCGATGGTAACGAATGCGAGCGTCGGCATGAGGAATGTCATCTTCGGCGTGAAGCGTTCGAACACGCTCGCTCGCTCATCAACCGCGAGTCCACCCAGGACCGGCCCGAGAACCATCGCCATAAACAGGTCGATGCCGGTCCAGAGTACTCCAGCCATGACGTGAACGTACGTGTGAACCTCTCGCCCGCCAAAACCAACGGCATAGCCGAGTGCCACCAGCGGGATGAACACGACCGCGATTGCGAACGCTGGATTCGCCCGATCGGCCATTCCTCGAACGGTGGCACGGATCGTCGCTGCCATGGGCCGGACCTCCTCCGCGGCCCCTCAAAATGATAGTCCCTGTGGTGGAACTAAGCTGGGTGTCACGATCCAACGGAGTGAATGGCGAGTGCTTACGGCGCAGCCGGTAGCTCAAGCCCTCCAGCGAATCCCAGAAGCGGATACAGCACAGGAAGGTAGGCAGTCAACAGGGGTCTGGAGACCGCCCTGCCTCACAGCGATCCGGCGAGCTTTTGCCGGCTCGCCGGCTATTGACGCGCATGACGGCCCTGTCATTTGATGAACAGGGGGTTGACGTCGTGTACGAAGGGACGGATTTCCGCCTTGAGAAGCCAATGATCGAGGAGGCGGTCGGGAAAGCCTATCCGGACGTCACCGATCACGAGGTGCTCAAGCTGGTCGATCCGGAACCGGCAATCTCCGGTGAGCCCCGTCGCATCGCCGATATCATTGCCTGACGGCGGACGTGCCTCTGGGTCACCCAATCCCGGCAATCCTTTACGTATCCTGCCTAACCTCAGGAGGATGAGCGATCCACGCGTTTCCGGTATCGGCCACACCGCCTTCGGTCAGGAGCCGGAGCGGACGGCACGAGACCTTTTCGCTGAGGCTGGCCTTGCTGCGCTCGAGGATGCCGATGTCGAGCCCAGCGATGTCGAAGCGTTGTACTATGGCAACTTCATGGGCGAAATGGCCGATCACCAGGGGCATCAGGGCCCGATGATGGCCGAGGCCATCGGCGCTGATACTGTGGGAACGACGCGATATGAATCGGCCTGTGCCTCCGCGGGTGCAGCCGTCCGCCAGGCCGTTCGGGATGTCCGCAATGGCGAGGCGGAGGTGGTCGTGGTGGGCGGTGCCGAACGGATGACAAACATCGGGACGGCTGGCGCGACGGAGGCTCTGGCGATCGCGGCGGACGACCTCTATGAAGTCAATATGGGGATGACGTTCCCCGGAGCGTATGCGCTGATGGCCCGGGCCTACATGGAGCGGTATGGTGGGTCGACCGAGGATTTGGGGCATATCGCTGTCAAAAATCACGAAAATGCCCTCGAGAATCAGTATGCTCAACTGCGGACCGAAATCACCCTCGAGGATCATGCGGACGCGCCGGCACTGGCCTCTCCGCTCGGCCTCTATGACTCGTGTCCGATTACTGACGGCGCAGCGGCCATTGTTTTGACGAGTCCGGAATATGCGGCCGAGCACGGTCTTGATGACAGTATCGCGATTACGGGGACCGGGCAGGGGGGTGACCGTCTGGCGCTCCATGACCGGGAAGATATCACCCGAACGCCCGCCGCCGAGCGAGCCGGCGCGGAAGCGTATGCAGACGCCGGTATCGGCCCCAATGACGTGGATTTCGCCGAGGTCCACGACTGTTTCACGATTGCGGAAGTACTAGCGATAGAGGCACTCGATTTCTTTGAGGTTGGGGAGGGACTGTCTGCAGCACGTGAGGGAATAACAACTCGAGATGGCGAGTTTCCGGTAAACGTAACTGGCGGATTGAAGGCGAAAGGCCATCCGGTCGGTGCGACGGGCGTCTCGCAGATCGCCCATGTCACGATGCTGCTCCGCGGGGATCACGGCCGTGCGGATGCAGTTGCGGGCTCGGATACCGCCATCGCTCACAACGCAGGTGGAACTGTCGGGAGTACCACCGTTCATGTGCTGGAGGTGGCCGACTGATGGCCGAACTCGAACGTGCCCGAGACGGGGCATTCGACGATCTCTTAGATGCGATCGAAGATGGAGAAGGGTACTACCTTGAGTGTGCTGACGGACATGGTTGGTTGCCACCGCGACGGATTTGCCCGGAATGTGGCTCGCAGGATCTCGAACAACAGCCGCTGCCGGACGCTGGAGAGGTGATTTCGTTCACGGAGATTAGTGTCGCCGCCCCATCGTGGACGGAAGACGCCCCATATATCACCGCCGTTGCCGACTTCGGACCGGTCGGTATCACCGGCCTACTCCGCGGGGCCGACGACCCGACGGTCGGGATGGTTGTGGGGCTCGACGTCGGAGAGCGCCTCACGACTGGCGACCGTACCATTGTCTTCCGGCCGCGCTAAGCCGGGATCGTATCTTTGAGCACATCCCGAAGCGACATCGGATGCTCCACATGTGGAAGCAGTTTGGCATCATCAACTACCACTAGTCGTGCATCGGCCTGTTCGGCCCATTCGCGGCCCCGTTGAAGCGGTGCAAGATCTGCATCACGGCCCCATAGAAGAGTCTTCGGCACATCCAGCTCGGCAAGGACGTTGCCAAGGTCTTGGTCGGGATCGAGGTATCCCGCGAGGAACGACGCCGGAGCGAATCGTGCGCCGGGCTGGTGGGCAGTCCGCCACTCGTAGTCGATCAGCGCGGCCGGATACCGGGCCGGATCGGCGACGCCGTGGTCGGCGTGGAAATAACGAATCCCTGGCTTGCTCGCGATCGCATTGAAGATCGCTTGCCCCACGACGGGTGACCGGATCAATGCATGAAGCCAGCGACGTCGTTGGCCGCCGGCGACACCGCTACTCGGGCAGATGAGCACGAGACTCGCAACCGGAGTCGTGGTAGCTGCATGTGCTGCGTAACTCGCGGTCAACGAGGAGGCGACGACGATTGGCGGTTCGTCAGTCACGTCCGTGAGAAAATCGGTGAGGAACGTCTCGTATAACGATGCTGAGTATGTGAGCGCCGGGCGGTCGGAGTGGCCAAAGCCGGGGAGGTCGGGAATGAGGACGTGAAACGTTTCGGCGAGATCAGCAGCCACGGGTTGGTATTCGTGGCCTGATGCCGCCGCGTGGATTCCATGGAGCAGAACGAGATCCTGGTCTGCTGGGTCGCCGAGTTCGGCATAGGCGACGTCGAATCCACGCCACCGATAGGTACCTCGATCGCCGGGGAGGATCGGCTGAAATCCGTCGGCCCGCTCGGCGAGCAACCGGTTTACGACAGTTGTCGCCCCGACGGTGCCAGCGGCGACGCCGAGGAGGGTCCGGAGGCGCATACGTATGGTACTCACCCTACACGGTTATAGAACGGGTGAGGCGAAAATCCACGGGTACGTCGGAGGCAGATATCAATCCGGGTCGAGACAGTCCCGAAGCGGTCCAATAAGCTCGTCAGCGACTGTATATGGATCGGTTTCGCGGCTGCGGACCCGCTCGACGAATGTGTCCAAGCCGCCACGCCGGTCGATTTCATCCTCGAGAAGTTCACCGGCGTCTTCACGAAGAAGCGTTCGGATTTGTTCCGCATAGCGCGTTCGCTCGACGGCCGCCAGTCGACCACTTTCGTCAAGATATGCACGGTGGTCATCGAGCGCGTCGACGAACGTTTCGACGCCCTCGCCGCGTGTTGCGACCGTCTCGACGATCGGCGGACGCCACTCGTCCTCATCGGCAGCGGCCTCCGTTGTCGCACCATCAGCCAACGCTTCCGGGCCGTGGTGACCAGTGTCGCGCGGACCGGCATCGCGGCCGTACTCGAGCATCTCGCGGAGCTGTTGGACGGTCCGATCGGCCCCCTCAACGTCGGCCTTGTTGACGACAAAGACGTCGGCGATTTCAAGGATCCCGGCCTTCAGCATTTGCACATCGTCACCACTCCCGGGTGGAACGAGTACTGCGACTGTATCCGCAGTTTTGACGATGTCGATCTCATTCTGACCGGCGCCAACGGTCTCGATCAGGATTTTATCCTTTCCAAAGGCATCGAGGGCTGTGACGGCGTCTGCCGTCGCCGTCGAAAGTCCGCCGAGGGATCCACGGGCGGACATCGAGCGGACGAAGACATCCATATCCCCGACGTTCGAGCCCATTCTGATCCGGTCACCGAGGACAGCGCCGCCGGTAAACGGCGAGGCAGGATCGATGGCGATGATACCCACGGTCAGGCCTCGATCGCGATACGCTGCTGCGAGCTTGTCGACGAGGGTTGATTTCCCCGCACCCGGACTGCCCGTCACGCCGATCACATCGCCTTCACCAGCGTATCCATGCAGCTCCGAAACCAAATCCCGGTAGCCCGGCCGCCGGTTCTCAACTGTCGAGATGGCTCGCGCGAGCGCTCGGTGGTCGCCGTCGAGGAGCCTGGCAACCAGGTCTTCCGTCATCGCTCCGGTGCGTTTTCGCGGACGAATTCGATCATCTCCGTCGTGGACGCCCCAGGACCGAAAACTTCGGAGACGCCAAGCTCCTTCAGCTCTCGCTCATCTTCTTCAGGGATGATGCCCCCGACCAGTATGAGGGTATCCTCGAGAGCTCCGTACTCCTCAAGCCCGTCGATGATCGCAGGAACGAGGGTATCATGGGCACCTGAGAGGATGGAGATCCCGAGCACATCGACGTCCTCCTGGACGGCTGCTTGGACGATTTCCTCGGGGGCACGGTGGAGCCCGGAGTAAATTACCTCGAATCCGGCGTCGCGGAACGCCCGCGAAATGACATGTGCACCCCGGTCGTGGCCATCGAGTCCGACCTTCGCGACCAGGCAGCGGATCGTCCGCTCGGCCTGCTCCGCACTCATAGCACGAACTACCGCCGATCGGTGTTTTACGTTTTCGGTGGCGAGTAATCCAAAGATGGATGCCAGGCGCGTCGTAACCGCTCTCGATGGCAGTTGCCGATGGCGTCAGGGCACGGGCCCGCGCAAACCCGGTTGCGACTACGGCGATTCTCTCGGCACTTGGGTATGCCGTGGTATTAGGAACGTTCGGCGGCTACCTCGACATCTATCCAGCGCTCTCCAACCCGACGGTCGATCTCCTCGGACACGCCATCGCGGTGATCAATTCTGTTGCGCTTGGGTGTCTGCTCTATGGCTACTGGTCGATCAGACACGGTCGCATTCGCCGGCATCGCGCTGCGATGCTGGTGGCCTTTGCACTGATCATCGTCTTCCTTATTGTGTACTTGCTGAAGATCGGTGGTGGCTTCGAGAAAGCAATCCTTGCAACAGGGATCGCACGGATTGTCTATCTCATCATGCTCGCCATTCATATCGGGCTTTCCATTATCGCGGTTCCTGTTGTCATTCACGCAGTCGTCCTCGGGCTCAGCCATTCACCCGAGGAACTACCTGAAACACTTCATCCCCGCGTCGGGCGTGTGGCCGTAGCCGCCTGGAGCGTCAGCTTGGCACTCGGGATCCTCACGTATCTCCTTCTGAACTGGGTGTATGGCTGGGAGCCGCGGCATGCGGCCATGCTCCTCGCAATCGCCGTCCCTGCAGTCCGGATGCGCTGAGGCGACGGTTTATGCCCTGGCCGCCCTTTCAGGGCGTTATGTCGGACGAGGCGGACACGAACCAGGGAAGCGATCACGCTATCCCTCGGTGTGATTACTGCCGATTGCCCCGTCCGGCGGATCCATACCAGTTGGAGCGGGAAGGCGAAGTCTACAAATTTTGCTCCGAGGCGTGTCGGGATGCCCTCGCTGGTGCCGACCGCGTCTTCACCGAGTACCATGGTTTCCGACGCCTCGAGACGGGTGTCTCCGCCCTTGATGCGGCCCTGCCGGAGGGCGTTCCCAGAAACTCGCTGGTCCTGCTCTCAGCCGTAGTTGGGACGCGCGTCGAGGCCATCCAGGCTGAACTCGCCTGGCGCGCGCTCCAACGGGACGAACCCGTAGTTTTTGTCTCATTCCTTGAGCCGCCGGTGTCGGTCATCCAGGAGTTCGTTACGATGGAGTGGAACGTACTCCCGGCGCTTGAGCGCGGCACCCTGCAGATTTTGGACTGTTTTTCATATCGGGCGGCAGATCGAGAGCGGATGTACGAGCGCATGAACGCGTGGAATACCCACCTTTGGGATGTCGCTGAGGGTTCCACAACGACTGTTCGGGATCCGACGGATATGGATCAACTCGAAAGTCGATTGGACGGCGTTCTTGAGGATGCCGGAATGCACGACCGTGGCATTATCGTCGTTGACTCTTTGACCGAACTCGGCTCGCTCGTCCAGCCTGTCCAGGCGTACAATTTTCTCAAAGACGTCCGAGCGGACGTCTGCAAGGGTCGATTCGTGCCGATCTTTGCTGGTGCCACGCTCGACGGCGACGGGGATGCCTTCCCGCATGACCTCGGCTACGCAGCCGACGGGATTGTCGAACTTGGCCTTACCGAAGAGCTGGTTGAGGACGCTCTGATCAAGCAGCTTCGGGTCCGAAAAATGAGCGGGGTCCTGACTTACCCGGAGTGGGAGGCATACGAATATACTGCTGGGGAAGGTATCGTCACCTTCGATCCCGTAGCTCAACTCGAGGCTGCCGACGATGGCGATAGCGGCGCGAGCGATACGTCCGAAGCCGACGCTGAGGCCGATGCAGCCGAGGAGACCGACAGCTGACGCGATCAGTCGGTTACGGGCAGGCTCACTGCACCAATGACAAGGGCAAGAACTGCGAGACCCGCGAGAACGGCCAGGTTTACCCAGGGATTCGGCCCGTTGAATGTCGCTAATGTTACACCAGGGCCATCGTACGTGACCGCCCGAACGCCCCGAGCGAAATACGTCAATGGTGAGAGTTCCGTGGGCAGCCACCCTGGCAGCATCGACCGAGGTACGAACGTTTCTGAAAGGAACAGAAGCGGAATCGCGAGCGCATTGCTCGCGGCAATGACTCCATCCTGAGAGTCAGCAAGACTCCCGAGCATGGCGCCGATACCGCAAAATACGGTGACTGCGAGCGCGATGTACGGGATGAGTAACAACGCTGTCGGGCGGAGAGTGATTCCCGCATTGGTCACACCGACGAGCACACCCAAAATGATGATCGACGCGGCGCCGATGACCGCGACCCCCACCACTGTCTGAGCAAACAGCCACTCGGCTCTGGTAAGCGGGGTTGTGGCAATTTTTTCGAACCGGTTGCCATCCCGATGCCGGGCGACTTCGCTCCCGACACGGGAGAGCGGCGTGAAAAGTACAACGACCGCGAGATACCCGGCTACATACCAGCCAGGTGGCTCGGCGAAGAGCCCGGTACCGCCCGTTTCAATGAGCACGCCGAAGATAACGACGATCAACAGG
This sequence comes from Haloarculaceae archaeon, assembly GCA_042219595.1. Taxonomy (GTDB): domain Archaea; phylum Halobacteriota; class Halobacteria; order Halobacteriales; family Haloarculaceae; genus CAYLJD01. Next base: position 13,082 of record JBDGPQ010000029.1, on the reverse strand, counting down.
GGAAAGAGAAATGTAAAGAACACCGCAGTCCGGCGGCGAAGGAAGGCGAGTGTTGCTGCACGGGTCGCGGCGAGAATCCGGCTGGCCCGCGTCACGAACGCCCGCCTCCATTGGTCCCGGTCAACGTGAGATAGACGTCTTCGAGATCGGGCTCGGTCCAGGTTAGTTCACCGTACTCGACCCCCGCATTCTCGAGTTTCGCGACAACGTCCCCAACGGCAGTTGCGGGGACGTCCCCGATAATGATCGTGTCGTCGATAAGCTTCGCCTCATAGTCGAGGTCAGGAATACGATCTGTGGTGGTTTCGATTCTGAGCTGCGCTGCGCCACCGTATCGGTCCACGAGTTCGGCCGGCGCATCGATTGCGAGTAACGCTCCGTCTGCGAGCAGCCCTACACGGTCGGCGAGGTGTTCGGCTTCCGCCATGTCGTGTGTCGTGAGAAAGACCGTGGTCCCGCGCGCTGCGAGGTCTTCAAGGACCGCCCAGAGCGCTCGGCGGCCAGCGGGGTCGATTCCCGTTGTCGGCTCATCGAGAAAGCATACCGACGGATCATTGACTAATGCCGTCCCGACGCAGGCCCGACGCTGCTGGCCGCCTGACAAGTTTTCATACCGGACCCCGGCTGCTTCGGCGAGTCCTACGGTATTCAACAGCTCATCCACCGACAGGGGATCGTCATAAAGCCCGGCATAGTACGACAACAACTCGCGGGCGGTCAGGCGATCCGCCGGAACGAAATTCTGTGGAAGCAGGCTGATCTCCGCTCGGTCTACAGTCTGCGGTGGCTCGCCCAGCACGCGGACCTGGCCCTCTGCCTCCGTGGTCCCCGTGAGCGCACGGACGAGGGTGGTTTTACCGGCGCCGTTGGGACCGACCAAGCCGAAAATTTCGCCACGATCGACCGACAGGGTGACGCCGTCGAGAGCGATTACGTCTCCATACCGTCGCCGAACATTCTCGGCGACGATCGCCTCCATGACGCGGGCTCCGCGGCGGCCTCCCAAATGGCCGTCGGTCTTCCGTGGCAATGCGGACGGAAGCGGGAGCGTTCAAACGCAGCGAGCACGCATTTCCCGGCCGCGATCCTTCACGGCATGACTGTCGGGACCGTCCCTCGCTTCGCTGTCCCTCAGACGATTCCGGTGGCATCGATTCTGCCCGGTCGTCAAGGCTCAGGGGCACTGGGATTGTTGATACCTTTGGCCGTTGTCACGGATCCCCGGCCGATCGTCTTCACTCTAGAGAGAGCCATTTTCGCGCCCGGTCAAGGCCGCCTGCAGCGGGCCGCCAGGAGAGAAGTAGGACCGTCAGCACGAAGACTGCGGTCGAGAGTCCATACGCGTTCGTGTAGACGGCCGCAGCAGCAGCCCCACCTCCCGCGAGTCCGGTCACCAGTCCGGCGATGAGCGGAAAGGTACAGGATACACAGGAGAGAAGCCCGACGACGCCACCCAATAGGGCGCCTGCAGCGTCCATCGCGGTGACATAGACCAGATACGTCAACGCGAGATATCCCACGAGTTTGAAGGGGACTATCACGAGCGTTGCCGGCCCGAGATCGAACACGACGAGCGGGACCCAACCTGGAAATCCGGTGAGGTGGACACGCAGACCAGCCGCCGTCCCTCCATCACCTCCGACGAGGAGGCCTCCGAGAACCGATAACAGCACGAAGTATCCTCCAGCGATGAGAGCCGCTGCCCAGCGGCCCCCATCGCTCTCAGCTGGTCGAACCCTGAGAAAGACTGCGAGCGACAAGTTGATCCAAATCGCCGGGACCAGCACCACAAGAACCGGACGAGTGATTCCAGCCTGAGTCGCACCCACGTACCCGATTGCGAGGAGAACTTCGAGTAGCCCAAGGAGAACGATGAGCCGGAGTCTCCGGCCCTCGGGGACATGCCGGCGGAATGTTGACGTATCAGTACTCATACCGCGAGTGCGTCCACGACGATGGCAAGCAGAAACAGGCCGAGATACGCGTTTGAGGCGTGAAAGGCCCGCAACGCTGCCGATTCTGTTCGTTCACGGTGCAGATGGACCACGGCTGCGAGGAAGATCGAGCCGAGCACGACAGTGGCGATCGCTGTCACCCATGACAGCGGCGTCACGCGAAGAAGTGCTGCCGATGCCGATAGTGTCGCAGCTAGCCAGAGCAGGATATGTTTGCGGGTCTCGGTTGCGCCACGAACAACTGGCATCATCGGGAACCCACCCCGTGCGTAATCCTCTCGATACGCGAGCGCGAGATTGTAGAAGTGCGCTGGGGTCCACACGAAGATAACACCCGCGAGTACGATTCCTGGGAGTGCGATCTGGCCAGTGACGGCCGCCCATCCGATGAGTGCTGGTAGTGATCCAGCCGCTCCACCTATCACCGTATTCTGGACAGTGTTGGGTTTGAGCACGAGCGTGTATATGACACTGTAGAAAAGAATTGCGACCAAGCCAAGTCCGGCAGCGAGTGGGTTGATCAGCCAGAATGTCGCCAGTGATAGCGTAGCGAGTGCAAACCCAAACGCCGTCGCTCGACGAACAGATACCACATCTGTCGCCACTGGTCGGTCTGCCGTCCGCGCCATGCGTCGGTCCACGTCACGTTCGAGCACATGATTGAATGTCCCGCTCGCACCGATCGCGAGGACGCCCCCGCCGAGCGTGAGGATGATGGTCCGGACGGTAAGGCCGTCCGGAGCGACTGTTGCGGCGACGGCCATCGCCGCAGCGGCGACAAGCGAAAGTAACCACATCAGCCGCGGTTTCGTCAGCCGAATGTAGGCAAGCAATCGGGTTCGCAACTCTGGATTCGGATCGACTGACCTTGCCGGAGCGGCTGTCCCGCTCGGATCGTCTGGATGGCGGACGGACTGTCGCTCTTCCGTCCCTGTCAATGCCTCCAGGTCCCACGCCAGTGCCAACACGACAAGCCCGAATATGGTCAGGCCTACGATGAGATGCAGGCCCGGGACCGGCTCTACCCCGCCCGCGGACGCGAGCAATCCGCCAAGGACGATCTGTACTGGATAGAGGGCGAGGGCGACGGCCATGCAGCCCTTGACCCGACGGCGTGCGGTGGACTGAAAGACCGCCACTGCTGTCACGAGGACGAGCAGACCGACAGCGGCAGCAATCCCCCGATGGGCGACTGCGATCAGGTGCGCCGGTTCCGTGAGGCTCCCCGTACACAGTGGCCACCCGCCACAGGCTCTGGCCGCGGCAGCGACTGCGGCGGTGGCGCCAGCGATCACGAGCAGGTACACCCCGATCGCCGTACCCGCGAGAAGCCGCGTCCGGCCGCCGCTGTTCATTATCATGAAGTATCCGTGCCGACCACTTAGAGGCCCCGTTTCCGTCAGCGGTCGGGCGAACACGTTCGGTCTTAATTTTCCTGTGGCGTGGCCGCGAGCACCGCACGGACGACCGGCGGCTGTTCATCTCTACCGCCATGGAGTGGGGGCGAATCAGGGCCGCCGACCCCCTCATCGTCATCGAGAAGGACATCGGACCCCTCCCAATTGACGATCGTCTCGATGCTGTCCAGGGCGGCCATGGTCGGCGTATTCGGAGATTCGATGGCGCGGACGACCACGTCAGCCTCGTCGAGCAGCGATTCTAAAGCCTCCGTGACCTCCGGGGTAACGGGCTCGAAGGCCGGCGCGGTAACGACCGGAATTTCGAGATCGCCAGCGAGTCCGGCGACGGCGTCGCCATCGGGAACGATACCCGCGGAGACGTCAAACCCGGCGGACCAACAGTCGCCGAGTGCTCGGGCGGCCTGGCGGCCATGCCCTACTACGTGGACGTGGGTATCCCGTTCGGGTCGCGTTCCGACGGCCGTCACACGCGGAGTAGCGGTGACCGCGTCGTCGGTGACAGCGGCTGCGGTGTCAAAGGTCGCCTCGATGGTCGCTGACCCGAGCACGGTTTCAGGTCGGCCAACACGTTCGAGACTGCCATCATGCAGCAGCGCCAATCTGTCACAATACCGCGCGGCAAGATCGAGATCGTGAATCGCAGCGATCGCCGTTCGCCCCTCGTCTACGAGTCCACGCACCAAGTCGAGGACGCGCAACTGGTGGTTGACATCGAGACTCCCTGTCGGCTCGTCGAGGACCAACACGGGAGCCTCCTGAGCAAGCGCCCTTGCGAGCAGCACGCGTTGGCGCTCGCCGCCGCTGATGGCATCGACTGATCGATTTCGGAGGTGGTCGGTGTCAGTGCGGTCGAGAGCCGCGTCGACGGCTGCCTCCGCCGCGGACCAGTCGAGTCGTCCGCGGTGTGGCGTACGGCCCATCTCCACGATTGCCTCAACAGAGAACCCGAACTCCAGGTGGGTATCTTGGGGCACAGTCGCAACGCGCCGCCCGAGTTCACGAGCGCCGAGGGACGCGACCTGATCGCCGTTTACTCTGACGGAACCCGTATCCGGCTCAACGAGGCCATTGACTGCGTTGAGAAGCGTGGTCTTCCCCGCGCCGTTGGGGCCAACCAAGCCGAGAAATTCGCCCTGCTGAACACTCATATCAATGTCCGCAAGCACAGGGGTGGTATCGTAGCTAATAGCGACGTTCTCGATTTCAATCATAGCGCATGAACCTCCCGGCGACGTAGTAGATAGAGGAAGAATGGCGCGCCGACGGCGGCTGTCACGATGCCGACGGGCAGTTGGGCAGGCCCCGCACGGGCTACGGTGTCAGCAAGGACCAGAAACGTCGCACCGGCGAGCGCGCTCGTCGGCAGGAGCACCCGGTGGTCCGGCCCGACCACAAGACGCATCGCGTGTGGAACTATCAGACCAACAAACCCGATCACACCGGCGACTGCTACGGCAGTGGCGGTAATGATCGATGAGACCGCGAGCAAGACGCGTTTGGAGCGCTCGACCTCGATGCCCAGAGTCTGGGCGTCGGCTTCTCCGAGTAGGAGCACATTCAGATCGCGGGCGTAGACGACGAGCACCGCGAACGCGAGCACGGCAAGCGGGATCGTGAGTTGGACCTGATCCCACGTGGCATTTTGGAGATGTCCCATCAACCAATACACTGCACGTTCGAGGGACTGGCCCGCCTCGAGTAACAGGTAGGACACGACGGCTCCGAGGAACGTTTGGACCGCAATGCCCGCGAGAAGCAACGTCGCAACAGGCGTTCGCCCGTTTCGCGTTGCGATCAAATACACGGTAAATGCAGCCGCAACGGCCCCAACAAAGGCTGCTGCGTGGAGCCCAAATGGCACTGTGAGTGGGAGGGCGATTACCGCAACCGCGCCGACGGCTGCTCCCGCTGAAACTCCAATAATCGACGGATCAGCCATCGGATTCCGGAAAAACCCTTGCATCACAGTCCCCGCCGCAGCGAGTGCGAAGCCGACGACGGCGGCCAGGGCGATGCGTGGCAGTCTGAGTTGTCGTACAATCGTCTCGGCCGTCGTCGGCACCGCAAGGTCGAATGGATACCAATACGTCGGAGCAACGGTGGGAATTGGGACCGTCACCGGGCCGAGTGCTGCTGTCACGCTCCCCACGTCAACTCCAACGGGCAGGCCAACCGCATTGAGGCACGCTTTTGCTACTGTAATCGGCTCGAGTGATACCGGCCCGACCCCCGCACTGGCCACCGCGACGCCCACAAGGGCTGCGAGCAGCCCAGCGGACCACGTCCCGGCACGGACCGCGGTGCGCATTTCTTCTGCAAGTGTGATTGGGTTAGTCAAAAAGTTGTTGTACTCAATCAGACCGGCTCGGGCGGAGTGGCCTGGAACGCCACGACCGCCTCGCGGAATTCGTCCGGGACGCGAACGGTCTCGCCCGATTCATCCACCGCAACGTGAGTAACATGTCCATCCGCTACTGGTGAATCATCCGCGGCGTTGCGGCACGCCCATTCAAAATTGAGGCTGCTTTCCCCTATTGCATCGATCCGCATTCCACAGATCAAGCGGTCACGAAATCCGACCTGGGAGTGAAAATTGAGTTCGAGATTGACTACGTGGACGTCCCAGGCTTCCTGCCGCAATGTCTCGTAGGGAAAGCCAACAGCCTCCATGTACTCAGTGAAGGTCTCGTCCTGATAGGTGACGTATGTACCGTAGAAGACGATCCCTTGGGCGTCCGTTTCAGCGAACCGGACGACGGTTTCGTAAAGATCCTTCATGGCCTCCGCCCGATCCCGGCGTGTATAAATCCGCTGTCCGAGGGGCAGGGATTAGTGGGTCGGGCGCGGTTGTCCACTATGGTGGAGAACGTTATCTGGCCAGCATTTCTTGATGCCAACCTCAGCCGTGGAGAGGGACGTCGAGTCGCCCTGGAACAGGCCGTTTCGGATCCGTCTGTCGATGAGATCGCGGAGGCTGTCAGGCAGGTTGGGTACGATGCCGTGGTCGAACGCAACAAGACATATCCCCGTGAATACGAGGCCCGTGGCCGTGTCTTAGTACAGGACGCCGACGATGCCACGAAATCAGACTTATTGGGGGCAGTGGCCGCCTATCTTCAAGCCCTTCGAGCATGAGACCTGCCGGCGAAGTCGTCCGTGCGGCGCAAGGCCTCGCTATTTGCCGGGCCGACGATCGGAGCCACCCGGAGATCGGCGCGCAGCTCGTCGACGCCGACTTGGAACCAGCGGGCACGGTGGTCGATGTCTTCGGTCCGGTGGAGCGACCATATCTCGCGCTCTCGCCGGGATCAGGGAGTCGAGCAGCGTCACTGATCGGTTCCCGACTGTACGTGCGGACCGAGTAGAAACGCTCAACCCAGGACGGCTCGTCGAGTGATTCATGTTGGGCTCGCGCCGCCAGGTGGCTGCGGCGGGTTTTCTCGTGGCAGTTTTTCTCGTTATTCAGCTCGGTGCGCTTGCGGTCGTCCGGCCGTTCGAGAACGCCGGCTATCGACCTGTCGATGATCCGGGCAATCCGCTGAATAGTCTCTTGTACCTTGTCGCGATCCTCGTCGTCACGGGAGTACTACTCGCGGCGCTCTGGATTGGTCTGGAGCGGATCCTGCGAGCGAGTCTCGTCTTCGCTGGAGCATATGTATCGCTGTTCGTGTTTCAGGTACTATTACCGGACTTTGGCCTTCCGAGTCCCCTCGGTTTTCATTCGCTCGCATGGGTCGTAGCGGCTGGATTGGCTATCGCCCTATGGGTTCATCCTGAATGGTATGTGATCGACACTGCTGGCGTCCTTATGGGGGTGGGGGCAGCCGGCCTATTCGGAATCACTTTTGGCATCTTTCCCGCACTGCTTCTTCTCGCTGTGCTTGCTGTGTACGATGCAATCAGCGTCTACGGGACCGAGCATATGCTGACATTGGCGTCCGGCGTTCTCGATCTTCGCGTACCGATTGTGCTCGTGGTACCACTATCGCTGACCTACTCGTTCCGTGAGGCCGATCCACCGGATCCCGCCGGGACGGCAGATGATCCGGATTCAACCGAGGGTTCCGACCCACTCGAACGCGATGCCCTATTTATTGGTCTCGGCGATGCCATCGTTCCGGCGGTATTGGTCGCAAGCGCGGGAGTGTTTCTTCCCGTTTCACCAGTCATTCGGGGAATGGGAATAGCGTTGACTCTGCCGGTCATCGGCGCAATACTCGGGACGATCGCAGGCCTTCTGGTGCTCTTGCGAATGGTGTTTGCGGGCCGAGCACACGCCGGTTTGCCCCTGTTGAATGGTGGTGCCATTGCTGGGTATCTTATTGGGGCGGTCACGAGCGGGCTTACCTTGAGCCAGGCGCTCGGTATCGGAGCCCTTGTGTAAGGATTAGTCAGCCGTTTCGAAGCCAGCGTTACGACCGGATGGGGCACTTGGCGTGGCCTCGCTCACCGGCGTCCGGACGAACATTGCATGGCCGATGAGCGCGATCGCGATCACCCCTGCAAGGGGAATCGCTAGCGTCAGTGCCATCCCCGTGGCTACTAGGACCCCGGAGATGCCGGCAAGGGAGAGTGGAATCAGGCCGAGAACGAGGTCGTAGTAATCCATCATAATCTATTATGTTCTACGGACTATCCATACATAAGTGTTTCTCATAGGCATGAAATAACCATTATTGTAGCCAAGGAGTATGCACCAGAAATAATTGAAATACTTCCTCATAACTTATGGAAACTATTCGAACGGGTAA